>CAJTYK010000213.1 GCA_910584285.1 uncultured Oscillospiraceae bacterium | reverse complement strand
AGGTGGACAGCATCACCGGCAGTCCCATCAAGGGGGCCAAGTTTGAGGTTTGGTACGGCTCCAACAACACGACCACCGGCGAGCTGAACAGCCTGGGGACGTTCTTCTCCGACGAGAACGGCCAGTTTTTCGTTGACCTGCTGCGGGACGGCTGGTACAAGGTGACAGAGCTGGAACCCGCCGCAGGGTACACCATCAAGGAACCGGCCACCCAGGAATTTTATATCAAGGGCGGTGAGAGCAAGGTTATCACCTTTGAGAACGTGCCCAAGAACGCAGTGATCGTTGAGAAGTACGACAGCGTGACCGGCGCGGCCCTGCCCGGTTGCACATTCCAGTTGCGCTACCTGGGCGGCACCAGCGGCACAGGCGGCACCGTCATCGGCACCAAAGTCACCGGGAAGAATGGCACCGCCATGTGGACGGGCCTCAACCCCGGTGCTTATGTGCTGGAGGAAGTGGACGCAGCGGACGGGTACAACATCATCCAGTCCTCCGAGACAATCATGCTGGCCGACAGCGGGGAACAGAGCGTTGTTACTGTCCGCTTCACCAATGCCCCGGACGGCCAGCTCCTTATCAGAAAGGTATGCTCCGTTAATCCCTCCGTCACCTTGCAGAACGCCGAATTTAAGGTGTTGTATGCGGACGGCACCGTTGTGGGCGACAGTAATGGTGTGTATCGCACCGATGAAAACGGAGAAATCCTTATCACCGGCCTGACCCCTGGCAAGAGCGTGGTGGTGACGGAAACCCGCGCCCCCGCTGGATTTATCCTCGACACCCAATCTCAAACGGTGCAGATCAAGGAGGGCCGCACCGTGTCCCTCACGTTCAAAAACCAGCCGAAAGGGGCCATTATCATCCAGAAGCGGGACAGCGCCACCGGCCTGCCTTTGAGCGGCGCAGAGTTCCGCGTGACCACCGCCGCAGGGTGTGAAGTGGGGCTGGACGGTGTGATTGGCTCGTCCACATTGACGCAGAACGGTATTTTTACCACGGACGCACAGG
>CAJTYK010000212.1 GCA_910584285.1 uncultured Oscillospiraceae bacterium | reverse complement strand
ACAGCAGTTCCTCAGCGCAGGCAACCACGGGGTCGGACAGCAGACCGGCCTTGTAGCGCCAGACGATGGCCTGGGTCCAGGAGTTCATCGTCCATGCGTAGTTGCTGTCCCACACATCATCTACACCCAAAGCCTTGGCTTGATCAGTAAAGACGCCGGTGGAGTGGGCGTAGAAGTACGCCATCATGGTTTTGACGGTGGGGTCGTTGACCGGCTTGGGACTCCCCCAGGTGTGGCCCTCCAGTGACCAGCCCATGCCCTTGCCCTTCTCGGCACAGAAGCCCATGGTGCTCTTTCCGTTAAGTCCAAAGTGCATCTGGTGCAGATGGCAGGTACCCAGAGCCGGGGACTCATACTTGACCCCATTGTGGGTGCAGTCGTCCATCTTGATGGTGTCCGGCGTGGCGGCGAGGGCTGTGCCGGGGAGCAGGCCCAGCACGCAGACCAGGGCCAGCAGAGCCGCGATCAGGCGGGTTCGGGGAAAATGGAACTTTTTCATAGCTTGTCAGCCTCCTTTTTGACAGAAAACGGCCCTCCAGCTTGCGCTGGAAGGCCGTTTTGGTTTTATTTTCGCTTACGCATAAAAATTGACGCTGTTTGGGATTCCGACGAACATGTAGCAGTAGGTGATGCCGTCGTACTGGGTCACACCCACGCCGATGCAGTCGCATCTTGAGTCGATCATGGTCTCGAAGTGACCGGGAGAGTTGATCCAGTTGTCGACGGCGCGCCGGGCGGCGTCGTCTGTGCCGGTGAACACGGTGAGGTTGTCACCGAAACCGTAGGGGTAGCCGGCGTCAGCAGCGGCTTGGCCCTCCTCTGCGGCGTGATGCCAGGTGTAGCGCCGGTTGGAGCAGGCTTGGGCGGCGTTCATCAGAGCCTCGTTGACCGGAAGCTCCGACACGCCGTTGGCCTTGCGGGTCTGGTTGATCAGCCGGATCATCTCCTGCCGGATCTCCAGGTTGTCCGTCAGGCTGGCGCTGTCCATGCTGGCGGGAGCTTCCGGCGCGGCGGGGGCGGCGG
>CAJTYK010000211.1 GCA_910584285.1 uncultured Oscillospiraceae bacterium | reverse complement strand
GCTATATGCTGGGGAAGTGCTGGACGGGGGCTTACTGCCGCTACTTCCGGGAGGCCGTCCTGCCGCTGAACCCGGTGCTGGAGGCCGCCCTCAATACCGAGGGGCCCGCCCCGGAAACGCGGCCCTGTCCTGTCTGCGGGCGGCCCTTTCTCCCGGACGGGCGACGGCGCTATTGCTCCGAGGCTTGCTCCAAGGCCGCAAGGCAGAAGAAACAGCGGGGATATATGCGGAAATACCGGGGGTGAGGCGTGAGCATTTGGGGGTATAGAACCCCGCTGTTTTCAAGGCTTTCCGGGGCCACTTTTGGGGCGGGGCGTACTTTTACACGTCCTGCCCCGATTTCCCAAAATAGTGCTAACATTTCGAGAGGAGGTTCCTATGGACAGAAATCAAGGCTATACAATCTTAAAGGCCGTCATGCTGGAGAATGGCCGGGGCTTTGCGCTGGGGGAGCATCCCCGGGCCCCCTCCCCCTTTGTGACGTGGGCCTGCTATGATGACGAACACGGCGCAAGGCAGTATGAATGGGGGCATTATGGCAGTGACCGGGCCGCGCTGGAGCAGGACTTGCTGGAGCGTGTGGAAAACTACCAGCAGCAGTTCTCCGTCAAGGTGGCGCAGATTGAGGCCCCCGGCCTTTACAAGTATTATTCCACCCAGCGGCCCGTTGACATCGGCACGTTCCCCAAGCCTGCGGGCAACGCCCCGGACGAAATCGTAAACTACGACAAGCGCGTACCCGTGGAGGGCGGCGCGTTCCTTGCGTGGGGGCATCTGACCTACACAAAACCTTTGACGGAAAAGCAGGCGGCGGACTATGAGCTCCGGCCCGCCCCGGAGGTGTCCGGCCTACTGCGGGACGGCGGCAGGCCCCGCCCGATTGCCGAACAGATGAAAGAGGCGGCAAGGCTGGCCGGGGAACGGCAGGCCCCCTCTG
Source organism: uncultured Oscillospiraceae bacterium (assembly GCA_910584285.1). Lineage (GTDB taxonomy): Bacteria > Bacillota > Clostridia > Oscillospirales > Oscillospiraceae > Enterenecus. The sequence continues at coordinate 86 of CAJTYK010000211.1, read as the reverse complement.
CGCCTAAACGGAACGCGCCCGACCGGGGCGACAGATAGCGTGGCTGGCAAAAAGCGCCGCCGCCCCATCCATCTCCATGTGATGGT
>CAJTYK010000210.1 GCA_910584285.1 uncultured Oscillospiraceae bacterium | reverse complement strand
TCGTGATCACCTTTACCCGTGAGATCCTCACCCTCATCACTGGCGGATGAGGAAAATAGCAGCAGGAGGGCGCATCCGCGCCCTCCGCCTTTTAGGGGAGGTGATCGACCATATTTGAACGATTGATCAGCGGCGACGCCGTGGAACAGCTCCGAACACTGGATGCGGAGAGTGTCCATACCTGTGTTACTTCGCCGCCCTATTTTGGACTGCGGGACTATGGGATAAAGGGGCAGATCGGATTAGAGCCAACGCCCCAGGAGTATCTGGAACGGCTCGTCCAGGTGTTTCGGGAGGTGCGGCGGGTACTGCGGAAGGACGGGACCCTGTGGCTTGTCATAGGCGACAGCTACTGCCGGAAAAACTGTAGAAGCCTCAAAAACAAGGACTTGCTGGGCATTCCCTGGGCACTGGCCATGGCCCTGCGAACGGATGGCTGGTATCTGCGGCAAGATATCGTCTGGCACAAGCCCAACGCCATGCCGGAGGGAGTCCGGGACCGCTGCACCAGAAGCCACGAATATATCTTCCTGTTGTCCAAATCAGAGCGATACTATTTTGACGCCGATGCCATCCGGGAATCCTTCATCACACCCACCCGTTCGGGAGAACGCCGGAGTTATCCGTCAGGCTGTGCCTCCAGCTTTGATCTGGATGCCGGACACCTTCCGCAAAGGGGGAACTTTGCCGGACTTCCCCTCAACCCGCTGGGCCGGAACAAGCGGGACGTCTGGACAGTCCCCAGCAGCAGCTTCCAGGGGGCGCACTTCGCGGTGTTCCCGGAGAAGCTGGCGGAACCCTGCATCTTGGCGGGAAGCCCCCTTGGCGGCACGGTGCTGGACCCCTTCATGGGCAGCGGTACAACCGGCGCTGTGGCGAAACGCCTGGGCCGGAGTTTTATCGGGATCGACCTATCCCCGGACTACTGCGCCATGGCCGCGAAACGAATTTCGGACGCAAAGGAGGTGGTGTGAGTGGGAAGCGGAAACTGGATCGTGGACAACCTCAACTCCGCCCTGGGGACCTGG
>CAJTYK010000209.1 GCA_910584285.1 uncultured Oscillospiraceae bacterium | reverse complement strand
AGTCGGCCACCACCACGCGGTAGAAGGGGGCCTTCTTGGCGCCCATGCGGCGCAGACGAATCTTAACCATTGTATCTTCACCTCCAAAAGTTGTTTGTTCATTTATGGTAAAAGTCCCGAAAGAGACGTAAACCAACGGATTTTTAATCCAGCAGGAGCTTTTCCACATCCTGTGCGCGGAGCTCCACATTCCCGCACGCAAGGCACACAAAGCAGTCCACGCCGCACCGGTGCTCCGATTCAAAAATACCCGGCCGCTTGCGCATCAGGTAGGGCGGCGTGCCAACTCCGCCGGTACAAAGCTGGGCGGCGGTCATGTTCGCTCCACACTTGGAACATTCCATATCCATAAAGCCACCTCCTTGTCAGAAGGGCAATCCCATACCCTTGAACCGCCCGAACAGGCCCTTGGCCTTTTTCGGGTTGGCGAACTGCCGGGTAAGCTGCTGCACCATATCAAACTGCTTGAGCAGCCGGTTCACGTCCACCACCTGGGTGCCCGAGCCGGCGGCGATGCGCTTTTTCCGGCTGGAGTTGAGCACAGAGGGGTTCTCCCGCTCATAGGGGGTCATGGACTGGATGATGGCCTCGATGCGCTTCAGGTTGCCCTCGTCAGCAGACAGATCCAGCTTTTTGCCCCCCATGCCGGGGATCATCCCCGCGATGTCCTCCCAATTGCCCATGCTCTTGAGCTGGATCAACTGGTCGTAGAAGTCGGACAGGGTGAACTTGTTTTTCCGCAGCCGCTCCAGCTGCTCGGCGGCCTTCTTGGCGTCCAGGTTCTGCTCCGCCTTCTCGATGAGGGAGAGCACATCCCCCATCCCCAGGATCCGGCTGGCCATGCGGTCGGGGTGAAACACCTCCACCGCATCCAGTTTCTCACCGATGCCGGCGAATTTGATGGGCTTGCCCGTCACCGCCCGAATGGACAAGGCCGCGCCGCCCCGGGCGTCGCCGTCCAGCTTGGTGAGCATCACACCGTCGATGTCCAGCGCCTCGTCAAAGGCCTTGGCGGCGGTGACCGCGTCCTGGC
>CAJTYK010000208.1 GCA_910584285.1 uncultured Oscillospiraceae bacterium | reverse complement strand
CGTTGCCCTGCAAGTAGCCCTCCTGCCGGTCGGTCGCCCCGATCACGGCGGCGATGCTCCGGGCCACGCTGGGTTTTTCCGCGATAACCAACTGATAGCTCATTCCTCGTCCTCCATTTCTTCATCCTCCGGCTCGTCCTCGTCGTCAAAGTCGTATTCGGACAGGTCGGAACTGCCGGATACATCGGCCTTGGGCTTGCGGAGTTTGAAGTAGTACAGCGCCCCGCCGCCGCCAGCCAGGGCCACGATCAGCAGCACCAGCAGACCGCCCATGCCGCCCTTGTTCTCCTTGGCCGGGGGTTCAGGTTCTTCCGGCTCCTGCGGCTCCGGCGCTTTCCCGGCGCAGGCGGTCATGTTGTTGGCGCAGACAGGGCAGGCGGTATTGACGGCTCCGGCCTCACATTTCACTGTGCAGGAACAGACGGCGGGCGGTTCTTCCTCCACCTCCATCAGCGCCAGCAAATCGGCCTCGTCCACCTGATTGAGAAAATGCACCGTGTTCTCGCCGTCCCCGGCCCGGTCGATGATGATGTAAAAATAGTTGCCGGTCTTGGAAACGACGGTGATAAACTGCTTATCCTCGGACGCCTCGCCGTCGATGTCGTCCACCAGGGATAGATTGCCCTCCGGGGTCAGGGGCTTGGGGGCAGGCGTGGACACCACTTCCCCGGTCGGCTCGGTGGGTATGACCTCCCCTTCCTCGTCGCCGCCCCCGGCAAAGGCCGTCGTGGTGAACATGGCGGCGGACAGGCCCACAGCCAGAATGACAGAGAGAAAACGGGTAATGATCTTATTCCTCATGGCCGGTGTCCTCCTTTTCGTGATAGGGCGTCAGGGTGGGGGCGGTCTGCAAGGCCCCGCCCCGCAGGAACGCCGCAAATTCCTCCCTCGTCATGTTCATGCCCCGGACAAGCTGGATGATCTGCAAATTCTCCTGCTCGGTTTTCTGCCCCTCCAGCTCCCGAAGCTGCTTGTTGTACTCCGCGATCTTGGACTTCACTTTCTGGATGTCCTTTTCGATGCGGTCAAGTTTGTTCGCCATAGTCAAAACTCCTTTCCGAT
>CAJTYK010000207.1 GCA_910584285.1 uncultured Oscillospiraceae bacterium | reverse complement strand
GCAAATTCTTTTGGGAGTACCGCCAGGGCGGGTCGGCGTAGATCACAGCGTATTTCCCGATAAAATCCCTCCTTTCCGCTCCGCTCTGGACACCGTGTCCAGAGGCCGGGGGCCTAATGCGCCCCCAGGACGCTCCGGGCGATACTCCCCGTTTTGAACAGGCAGTAGCACAGCAGCACCGTGTAGCCGATGGTCCCCCATATCGCCCCTATGGGGTCGCCCCCGGAGGCGATACCTTGAATGAGTACCGCGTAGATCCCCACGCATACCAAAATCAGCATCCCCTGGAAGCCCACGGCGAACAGGGAGCGGAGATAGTTCTGCCCGGCCCCGCCCAGCTCCCGGTTCGCCAGGGTTGCCACGGGGAGGGGCGCAAGGCTGGTGAGCATATAAATTTCTATCATCCGCCCGTAGACGATCACGAAAATCACGATATTCAGCGCGGTCATGGTGAGCTGCACCACAAAGGACTGGAGCCACAGCCCCAGCAGCGGGCCCAGGTCCATCCCCTCCAGCGCCGCCTCCAGGTCCGCCAGCATATCCGGGGAAACGTCCGTGGAGCCCTGGATCAGCCCCGCCGACTGCGCCACCACCCGCTGGGCCACGTCGAACACCGCCATAACGATATTGAACGTGTTGGACAGAATGAGGATGGCGCAGGCCGTTTTGAATATCCACTTGAAGAAAATCCAATAGTCCAGGTCGTGAAGATTATTCCGCTCCACCAGCAGTTGAATGAGTTCGTAGGTGGCGACAAAGGTCAGGACCAGTCCGGCGATTGGCAGTATCACCGTTTCGGAAAGCCGCCGGATCAGGGAGAAAACCCCGGCGTTCCATTGCGCCGGGGCTGTCCCCACTTGTACCGCGATCTCCCCGACACGGGCGTTTACTGTATCAAAGAGCCCCGACAGGTTGTCCATGATCCCGCCAATCAGCAGCTCCTTCAGCCAGTTCGTGATCCAGTCGGTGAGAAATCCCATGAAGCGCCGCCCTTAGAACAGGCCGGACAGCAGGGGGATCAGGGTCGTGCCCAGCAGGATAATGCCGCCGCCCGCCATGAGCTG
>CAJTYK010000206.1 GCA_910584285.1 uncultured Oscillospiraceae bacterium | reverse complement strand
CTGGGGTTACCCGAGAGCGTCAAGGTCTGCGCCGGAGCGGGGGACAACGCCGCCGCCGCTGTTGGAACGGGCGTCGTGGGCGCGGGCGGATGCAATATTTCGCTGGGCACGTCCGGCACCATCTTCATCAGCTCGGACAAGTTTGGGGTTGACCCAAACAACGCCCTCCATGCCTTCGCCCACGCGGACGGCGGCTGGCACCTGATGGGCTGTATGCTGTCCGCTGCCTCCTGCAACAAGTGGTGGTGCGGGGACATTTTGGGCACCAGCGATTACCAAACCGAGCAAAAGCCCATCGGCAAGGATAAGTTGGGCCGAAACCGGGTGTTCTTCCTGCCCTACCTCATGGGCGAGCGCTCCCCCATCAACGATACCAATGCCCGGGGCACGTTCATCGGCATGAGCATGGACACCACCCGCGCCGACCTCACCCAGGCGGTGCTGGAGGGCGTGGCTTTTGCCATCCGGGACAGCTTCGAGGTGGCCAAGTCCCTGGGCGTGTCCATCCCCAAGAGCATGATCTGCGGCGGCGGGGCCAAATCGCCCCTGTGGCGGACCATCTTCGCCAACGTGCTGGGCATTCCGCTGACCCTGCCACAGACCGAGCAGGGCCCCGGCTACGGCGGCGCGGTGCTGGCCATGGTGGGCTGCGGGGCGTTTGAAAGCGTCCAGGCCGCCTGTGACACGCTGATCCACGTGGCCCAGACCGTGGAGCCGGACGCAGAGCTCACCGCCCGGTACGAGGAGCGATATCGCAAGTTCCAACAAATCTACCCGGCCCTGAAAAATGTGTTTTCAGCGTTGAAATGAGGAGGTCAAGCATGGAGATTAAAAGTGTATTCGATGAGGAATTTGCCCGATACGGACAGATTCACGAGGGCTACGAGCTGGACGGCTTGCTGGCGGCCATGAAAGCCATCCCCCTGCCGGAGAGTGGCACCGCCTACCAGCCCGCCATCCCTGAGCTGGAGGCCCTGCCCATCTTTGAGCTGTTCGGCGCCAACGCCTACGGTGGGATGCCCGTCCAGCTGGGGATGTGCTGGGGCCGCAACACCAAATTGAACTGCCTGGAGTA
>CAJTYK010000205.1 GCA_910584285.1 uncultured Oscillospiraceae bacterium | reverse complement strand
AAGACCGCTTGAACGCCATGTATATGGTGGACGGCTACGGTGAGAACAACCCCATCGTGGTGAAATCGCAGTTTATCATGTCCCTGGTGGAGCGCATCGACCCCAACGGCGTGGGGGCCAAGCAGAAGTCTATTATTGACCGCTGCACGGGGGACTTGTATGAAGAAGCGGAACAGAACGGCACCGTACCCACCCTCGCCGCCCTCCGGGAAAAGCTGATGGAACAGCCGGAGAATATGGCAAGGGAGATTGCCCTGGCCCTGGAGCTGTTCACCACCGGCTCCCTTGACATTTTTGGACATGAAAGCACCGTTGACCTGGACAAGCGGGTGGTGGTGTTCGACATTCACGGCCTGGGCGAACAGTTGAAGCCCATCGGCCACCTTGTCATTACCGACACCATGCTCAACCGCGTCACCCTGAACTGGAAGAAGGGCAAGCGCACCCACGTCTTTATTGACGAGTTCCATGTGATGTTTGAGAACGAGTTTTCCGCCGCCTTTTTCAACTCCGCGTGGCGGCAGTTCCGCAAGCGCAACGCCTACCCCACCGCCATCACGCAGAACGTGGAGTATCTTCTGGACTCCGTTCAGGCCAGCACCATGCTGTCCAACTCCGAGTTTATTGTCATGCTGAACCAGGCGGCAAGCGACCGGGAGAAGCTGGCCCGTCTGCTGAATATCTCCGAGGAACAGATGGGGCACATCACCAACGCCCCCGCCGGGTGCGGGCTTATCAAGTATGGCTCGGCCCTGGTGCCCTTTGTCAACCGTTTCCCCTCCAATACGGAGCTGTACCGCTTGATGACCACCCGGCCCGGTGAGGGCCGCTTTGCGGGGGGACAGACATGAAGATTGGCCTGATAGACGTGGATGGGCACAACTGGCCCAACCTTTGCCTGATGAAATTGTCCGCCTACCACAAAGCCCATGGGGATGATGTTGAGTGGTGGACGCCAGAGGGCCGCTATGACCGGGTTTATAAGAGCCGGGTGTTTACAGACACCTATTCCAAGGACACGATCACGGTTGAAAATGCCGGTGAAGTCATAAAGGGCGGCACCGGCTATGGCCCCG
>CAJTYK010000204.1 GCA_910584285.1 uncultured Oscillospiraceae bacterium | reverse complement strand
ATTATGGCGCTGTACGTCCACTACCTCTACGTCCTGGGCAAGATCGGGCAGCGGCAGTATCCGCCCCGGATGACGCCCCAGCTTCGGCAGGAGGTGATGAAATCCCAGCGGTATCGGGAGCAATTTGACTTCCTCCGGGAGAATGGCATTGCCACCCAGGGGGACATGGCGGCATTCCAGTCCCGCACAGAGGACGCGCTGGCCACCCTGACCAAGCAGCGTACGATCCTCAATGTGCGGAAAAAGAAACGGAAAAGGCTGTACAACGCTTTGACGGATGTGTCCGCTCTGGCCCAGGCCAAACAGCTCTACGAGGACGGCCTGTCCGGGATGGAGGCGGAGTACGCCCGGTACATGGATGCGGTGGCTGTGCTGGAACAGTGCGGCATCCCCAGAGAACGGCTCTCTGCGGAAAAGGCGGAAATTTACGAACAGGTGGCGGAGGTCAACCGGCAGATCCGGGCGGAGCGGAAGAAGCTGGCCCTCTGCCGTGACATTTTAGACAGGCTGCCCCAGATGGAACATGACATCAATAAAATCGAAGAACACACCAAGGAGGTGGAACGAGATGAACGTAGGAGGCGGTGAGGCCGCTGACCAGATGGTACGCATGATGCTCTCCGGTACGGAGGTGATGGTGCGGCTGTCCGGCTCGGCCCTGAAGAATCTGCTGGCCCTGACCATGGCGCTGGCCAGTAACCGCAAGGTCCTCTCCGGCAAGGTCAACATGGGCAAGATGCTGCGGGAGACGCGGGATCTGCGCCGGTTCCCCATGACCCCGGAGCAGTACAAGCAGTTTAAAAAGCTGGCGAAAAAGCACAAGCTGTTGTTCTCGGTCATCAAGGACAAGGATGACAGGGGTAAGCTGATGGACGTGATCCTGCCGGTGACGGAGCTGGATCGGGCCAACTCCATTTTTGAGCGCATCCTCTACACCCTGCCCCCGGAACCGGAGCGCAGGCCCGCCAAGCCGCTCCAGAAGGGGCATGAGGTGTTCCAGGAACGGCAGGCCCCGGAACGTGAGGCCCCGGAACAGGTGCAGGTCAGGCATCGGGAGCGTCAGCCCTCGGAGCGGAG
>CAJTYK010000203.1 GCA_910584285.1 uncultured Oscillospiraceae bacterium | reverse complement strand
TCTCACACTCTCCCCCTCCAAACCTGCTGTACCTGCTGAAAAGAAAGACCCTGCCCATCCTTTTTCAGCCAGTAAAAACCCTTGAACCGAACCCGTGGAGCGCCACGGGCTTTTTTTACGCCCAAAATCAACAAAATGGAGGTAATCTATCTATGAAGCGGAAAACCATCACCCACGCGGCGCGGCTGCTGTGCGTCCTGGCTCTTGCCATGACCATGACCACCGCCGCCTTTGCCGCCGACCCGCCTGAACCCGCCCAGCCGTCCCCCTGCTATCCCACCGCCGTCACCCGGAGCGAGGACGGCGGCGAGATCAGGAAGATGTACGACCTGGGGCCGGAGGACGACCCCGCTGGCATCCCCCGTTCCGACTTTGAGCAGGAGGGCTACCACTACACCCTCACCGACCTGCTGAAACAGGAACTTCCCGCCAACGAGAGCCGTCAGCACACGGAAACCGTGTCCGTGCCCAGCCAGAGCAAGGACATGGGCGCTGTGCTGGCCCTCCTGCCGCAGACAAAGGAGTTTATCACCGAGGACGGCCTTGCCGGGACGCTGGCCCTGAAGCTGGACACGGTGAAGGTGGAGGTGGCCGGGTATGGCAGCTCCACCAAGAGCATCACCGCCACCCGCACCTACCCCGGCCTTGCCGACCAGGACACGCAGTATATCCCCAAGTCCATCACCGACAACGGCCACTCCCTGACCCTCCAGACCGTCAACTGGCAGACGGAGGGCGACGGCCATTTTACCGCCGTGGCCTCCTACTCCGGCTCCGCCACCAGCTCCTATGTGAAGGGCTACACCGTCACCGCCGACTACGCTGGCACCGTCAGCCGTATCAACCTGAACAAAATCCGCTATGTGGCGATCTTCGAGGGCACGGCCCTGGAACCCACCCCCACAGAGGAACCCGGCGACACCCACAACCCTGATCTGACCGACCCCACCGACCCCACCGCTCCCGTCGAGCCGACCGACCCCACTGATGCCCCCACCGGCGAAAAGAACAGCGTCCTGCCTGTTGTGGCGGTTGTCGTGGTGGTGCTGCTGGGCGGCGGAGCGTTCTACTTCATCAAACGCAGGA
>CAJTYK010000202.1 GCA_910584285.1 uncultured Oscillospiraceae bacterium | reverse complement strand
TGATACGCACACGCCTCTTTGTCGGGAGCTTCTCATTCGCCCGGTCCGCTTTATCGGCGGCCTTGTCCGCCTTTTTCGCCGCCCTGCGGATGTCCCGGTCAGAAAGCTCATCCTCCGTAAAATGGAGGCGGCGCGCCTTATCAGCCATTGTCCGCCTCCCGTTTCTTGACCTCCGTCAGCTTGGTCGTCATGATCTTGTAGAGTTCCAGGTCGGTGGGGAAACGGTCCACGAAGGGCAGGATGACATTGCCGAAGAACAGCAGCCCCTCGCCCTCGCCGGAGTGGGTCACATAGGAGAGCTGGTGGGGCGAGATGTTGAGCTGTTTCGCCAGGATGGTGCGGTCGCCCGCCGCCTGGTTGAGCATGATGATGAAGTCGCTGTTCTCGAAGATGTTCTCCACCTCCCGGCTGGAGAGCAGGTCCTTCACATTCTGGGTGATGCCGGTGGGGATGCCGCCCCATTTTCTGAACCGTTTCCAAATCTCCACGGAGTAGGCGGCGGTCTGCTCCTCTTTGAGCAGAAGGTGGAACTCGTCCATGAAATACCGGGTGGCCTTGCCCGCGCTCCGGTTCTGGGTCACGCGCCCCCACACCTGGTCCTGCACCACCAGCATCCCGATCTTCTTCATCTGCTTGCCAAGGTCCTTGATGTCGAAGCAGACGATGCGGTTGGTGATGTCCACATTGGTGCGGTGGTTGAAGATGTTCAGGGAGCCGGTGACATAAATTTCAAGGGCGGTCGCCACATGGCGGGCCTCCTTTTCCTCCTGCTTTAAGAGCGCCTCGTAGAGGTCCTGCAAGAGGGGCATATTCTCCGGCGCGGGGTCCTCAAAATACCTCTGGTATATCTGGTGGACGCAGCGGTCGATGACCGTTTTCTCCACCGGCTGGAGGCCCTCCTTGCCGCCCACCACCAGCTCGCACAGGGAGAGGATGAAGTCGGCTTTCAGGGCCACGGGGTTGTCCTCCTCGGAGTAGTTCAGGTTGATGTCCATCGGGTTGACATACTGGCTGCTGGACGGGCTGATCCTGATGATCTGCCCGCCGAACCGCTCCACCAGCGGCGCGTACTCCGCCTCCGGGTCGCAGATGATGAC
>CAJTYK010000201.1 GCA_910584285.1 uncultured Oscillospiraceae bacterium | reverse complement strand
ACGAACCTGCGGGTGAGGGTGTCATCGTACTCGGTGAAGCACAAGGGCTGCTGATCCAGCCATTCCTCCATCTCCCGCTGCCTGGATGCCTGGGCGGCCCGCTGTTCCTCGTCCTGCTCCTGCGCTGCGATCCGCTCCAGGATGTCCTGCTTCTCATCCAATACCACCTTGAGCTGGGCGTTCAGCTCCTTGTTCTCCATGTCTGCCAGCGCCTTGTCCAGCAGTACCGCCTGCTCCGCCGACAGCTCCTTCAGCCGCGTCTGCAACGCCAGAGGGCTTTCTCCGCCGTCCTCGCCGCCGCTCCGGGCCAGCTCCGCCAGCTCCAGCACATCGGCCTTGACCTCGGCCCGAATGGCGCCGAACTCGTTCAGCGCGGCCACGATGGCGCTGTGGAGTTTGTTCTCATCCAGCGTAGGGGAGTTGTGGCAGTATTTCGTGCCGAACTCCAGCCGGGAGACGCACCGCCAGACGATCCGCTTTTTCCCGTTCCGCGCCCAGGTGCATCGCTTGTAGGGTGTCCCGCACTCCCCGCAGATCAGCAGTTCGGACAGGGACTTGGCGCTGTCGTTCAGCACTTCCGCCGCCAGCAGGAACCGCTCACCCCGCAGATTGTGAGTCAGGGTGCGGATATCCTCCGCCGTCAGGGTTACACCGAACATCTGACGGGCGGTCTCCGGCAGCTTGTGGGTCTCGTCCACAACCAGAGCGCAGGCGTCCGGCAGGATGGGCCTGCGTCCACTGCCCCGGTGGATGGCGTCCGCCAGCAGCAGGTTGTGGTTGCAGATCTGGAAGAGATAGCGCCCGGAATCACAATCCTCCAGACCTTCACGGGCACATTCCGGGGGTCTCTACTGCTTTCAACCCAGGGGATGGCGGGCGGCTTGCCATGGCTGCCCCGCACAGGCTTTATCGCGGCCCGGAGGGGGCTTTTGCTCCCTTTGGGTCATGGCGCGCACTGTGCGTCTGTCCGTGTGGTGATCCGTACTGCTGATGTGAACTTTTCAAGGTGCGGGGGATTTGCTATGGCTTTATTGTAAATGAGGATGCCTCTGTCCAGCTTCTCCGCCACACCGGGCAGAGGGCCGCAGAGGGCAATGCAGAGTT
>CAJTYK010000200.1 GCA_910584285.1 uncultured Oscillospiraceae bacterium | reverse complement strand
TAGTTCAGGTCGCAGGAGATCTTCACGCCCTTGGCCTTGGCCGCCTTACAGGCTTCCTTGCAGATCTCGACGACATTGGGGCCCAGGGCCGGGGTGATCCCGGTGAAGTGGAACCAGTCCACGCCCTCGAAGATCTTGTCCCAGTCGAAGTCGGCGGTGGTGGCCTCCTGGATGGCGGAGTGGGCCCGGTCGTAGATGCACACGCTGCCCCGCTGGGACGCGCCCTTCTCGTTGAAGTAGATGCCCACCCGGTCGCCGCCCCGGACGATTTTGGAGGTGTCCACGCCGTAGCGCCGCAGGGAGTTCACCGCCGCCTGGCCGATGGCGTGGGCGGGCAGCTTGGTGACGTAGGCCGCGTCCAGGCCGTAGTTGGCCAGGGAGACGGCCACGTTGGCCTCGCCGCCGCCGAAGGAGAATTCCAGGTGATCCGCCTGGACAAACCGCTCATAGTTGTAGGGCTGGAGCCGGATCATCAGCTCGCCAAAGGTGACAACTTTAGCCATAATTGCGGGCCTCCTTTACGATTTCCACAGATTTCTTGCACAGGTCGGTGATCTCGTCCCATTTGTTGTTGTCGATGAGGTCGGCGGTCACCATGTAGGAGCCGCCGCAGGCGCAGATGACGGGGGCCTTGATGTACTCCGCCAGGTTCTTCAGGGAGATGCCGCCGGTGGGCATGACCTTGAACATGGGGAAGGGCGCGCTCATGGCCTTGATTTTCGCCAGCCCGCCGGACTGCTCCGCCGGGAAGAACTTGAGCACCTCCAGCCCCAGCTTATAGGCGGTGTGGTAGTCCGTCGGGGTGGTGCAGCCGGGATAGATGGGCATATTTTTGCTCTGGCAGTACTTCACGAGGTCGGGATCCAGGCCGGGAGTAACAATAAATTTCGCCCCGGCGGCCAGCGCCTCGTCCACCTGGGCGGTGGTGAGCACGGTGCCCGCCCCCACCAGCATCTCCGGGCAGGCCTCGGCCATCAGCTTGATGGCGGTGGCGGCTCCGGCGGCCCGGAAGGTGACCTCCGCCACCGGCACGCCGCCGGCGCACAGGGCCTTGGCCAGCGGGGCCGCGTCCCGCTCCGGGTGGTTCAGCTTGATGACGGGCACCACGCCGATGC
>CAJTYK010000199.1 GCA_910584285.1 uncultured Oscillospiraceae bacterium | reverse complement strand
CTGACCGCTGACCATGGGCCGGGGACGCCTGACAGGCTGTCCATTAAGACAAGGGACACCTACATCCAACAGCCCCAGCCGCCCCAGGCGCTCATGCAGGGCAAACAGGAGTTTGTGCGGGAGCGTGGCCGTGCCGCGGTCATGAAACAGGCGGAGGCCCAGCGGGTGGCAAATGGTGGGGAGGCTGCATCCCCTCCCGCTCCGGCCCAGCGCAAGTACGCTGTTGGGCAGAACAGGTACACCCCGGCCAAAGCTGTGCGGAAGCCGGCGAATCCGGGGGAGCCAGACACCCGACCTGTGCGGGAGGGCGGGCGGAAGATCATCAAAACGGCCCGCTTCGGGCAAAAGACCACCGAGCGCACCGCCCGCCAGACCATCAAAACAGCAGAGCATACCTCCAGAAAGGCCATCAAGACCACCCAGCGAACAGCAAAAACTGCGCAGCAGACGGTCAAGACGGCCCAAAAGTCCGCCCAGGCCACCATAAAGGCCACCCAGCGGGCCGTACAGACCGCCCGCGCCACGGCAAAAGCGGCGGCGGCCACCGCCAAGGCCACGGCGAAAGCCACCGTAGCGGCGATAAAAGCGGCCATTGCGGCCACACAGGAGTTGATCGCCGCCATCGCCGCCGGGGGCTGGGTGGTGATCGTGGTGGTGCTGGTGATCTGCATGATCGGCCTGCTCATCGCCTCGCCCTTCGGCATCTTTTTCTCGGACGGCGGAGGTTCCCCGGACGCGGCATCCCCCACCGCGGTGATCGCCCAGATCAACAGCGAGTACGCGGACAGGCTGTCTGCCCTCCAGACCGGAGGGACATACGACCGGGTGGAGATCCAGGGCCGCCAGCCGTCCTGGGCGGATGTGTTCGCGGTGTTTGCCGCCAAGACTGCCGGAGGGGCGGACGGCGCGCAGGTATCCGTCCTGGACCCGGACACGGCGGAGAAGCTGCGGGCGGTGTTCTGGGATATGACCAAGATCACCTCTGCGGAGGCGGAGGTGGAGCATCCCGCCGAGGGCGACACCGCCGCCTGGACGGAGAAGGTGCTGACCATCACGGTCACGCCCCGGACGCCGGACGATATGCGGGTGTTTTATGCGTTCACGGATCAGCAGAACGCCGC
>CAJTYK010000198.1 GCA_910584285.1 uncultured Oscillospiraceae bacterium | reverse complement strand
CAGGCCGCCATCCGGGAAGTGACCGAGCGGGCCAAGAAGTTCCACGCCCGCCTGGACGCCATGGGGCTGAAATACCGGGACCTGCTGGAATTGGAGGTCCTGGCGCACAGCCTGGGCGACATGGGCCACAATATCCTGCTGGGGTATGAGCGCGGGGAGGGGTGGCCAAGTGGGACCTGACAGCAACAGCGGCACCGTGGTGGCCTACCTTGACGGCAAACCCGTGGAAGTCGGCCACCCCATGCCGGAAATCACGCCGGACTATTCGGCGGGCGGCGTGACTGCGGAGGAGGCGGCAGCGGCGGCGGAGAGGCTGGCGGCGATATGGAGCGATATGTCCGCGACCGTGGAGGTGGCGGCGGAGGGCCTGCGGGCGTTCTTCTACTCTATGGAGTTAGCCCTGGCCCTACACCTGGCGCGGATATTCAAGCCGGAACTGGTCCGCCGATACCGACACACAAAGAAAAAGCGGACCCGCAAGAAATACGAAAAGCGGATCCTGGCCTGGTTTGGGGAGGTGTGGGGTAAATGTTCAGACTGAAAGCCAACAAAACCAGCCTTTACAAGCTGGTGGGTGAATTTGAGGATCTGCCGCCCATGCGCCGGGTGACAATCACCAAGGCATACCGGACGCCGGACTGGTGGCTAAAATGGACAGACGCGGACGGCCTGCTGTGCGTGGCGTTTTTCTCCACCTGCATGGGAAAGGCCCTGCTGTCCATCGACAAAAAGGAGTTTTGCGGGCCGCAGGTTTCCCGCGTGGTCCATGACCTGGACACCAAGGACCTGCTGGAGCGGGGCATGGTGGAGAAGTTCACCACGGCGGCGGAGAGGGGGGCTGCCTGTGGCGCGGTGTAAATTTTGCGGCCAGGAAATCGACTGGATCACCAGCATGGAGGGCAAGCAGGTCCCCGTGGACCCGGATCCCGTTTTCGTGATCGAGGACGGCGGACCGGAGGAGTTCCTGGACGATATGGGCGCCACCATCACCGGGCGGCAGGCCAGACCGGAGGAGGAGAGCCGGGACCTCCCCGTGGCCTTTGTACTCCACCGGCGGACCTGCCCATGGGCGGACAAGCCCACACAGCGGCGGGTGGAAAGGGGTGGCAGCTATGGCGGACTTTCTCC
>CAJTYK010000197.1 GCA_910584285.1 uncultured Oscillospiraceae bacterium | reverse complement strand
AGGCCCCGCTGTATCTCGATGAGGTTCTGCGCCAGCGGCAGGGAGGACATCAGCCCCTGCTCCTGCTGGAAGTCCAGCCGCCGCAGGACGCAGTTGTGCTTCTGGGCGATGCTCTGGGACTGGAACACGTTGGTCTCCAGCTCCTGCTCGGTGCGCCCGGTGTTCATCACCAGGAACGTCACCATGAACATCCGCTCGTTCTGGCTCTGCAATTCCTTCAGGAGCGCCTTGGCGTCCCTGCCGTAGGTGGCGAGGTCGGAGGGGATGATGTCGATGTCGTACCCGGCGCGGACGGCCTTCTTCTGTTCCTCGATCTTGCTGCGGTCCAGCTCCGTGATGGTGTGCTTCACCGTCTTGATGGCCTTGTTCTGGTCGATGGACTGGATGTGCATGGTGACGATCTGGCTGGAGTCGATGTCCAGGATGTCCGCCAGCATACGGTCGCTGATGTCCGAGGCCGTGATGGACAAAAACGACATGGCCCCGTACATATCCCCCACCTGGAAGGTGCGCCGGCCGTTGAAAGCAAAGGCGGCGGGGGCGATGAAGTCCTTCACGGACAGCCCGGACTCCACCAGCCACTTCCACTCAAAGGCGAACGGGTCACGGTCGCCCATGTGGAACATGGAGTGCATCAGGCGCAGGCGCTCCTTCCCGTTCAGTACGGTGGCGGTCACGCCGATGCGCTTGAAGTTGTTGAGCAGGTCCGTCTCCACATGGTCCAGCCGGGGCTTGGCCTGCCGCATGGAGGCCGCCTCGATGCCGAAGGTCAGGTACTTCGCCTTGGTGAGGCCGTTGTTGCCCCTGGCAAGCTGGCTTTTCAGCATCTGGCTGTACTCCGCCCGGACGCTGTCAAAGGCGTCCCCAGCGGGCGGGATGCGGACGGACTTCTCGAAGCTCTCCGCGTCGGTCGCCATGTTCATGAAGGACAGCTCGAAACGGATGGAGCTGTCAAAGAAGTTGAGGAAGCTGCACCACTCCTCAAAGATAGCCGTCTTGTCCTCCTGCTGGGCGAGCTGGTAGTTGATGTCGTTGAACTGGACGGTCTTGGTGTAGTAGTTGTCGGTGACACGGCAGATGCCGTCCGGGAACATCCGCTGGAACGGGATGGACTGCTGGGCGGTGCGGGG
>CAJTYK010000196.1 GCA_910584285.1 uncultured Oscillospiraceae bacterium | reverse complement strand
AGACACTCTGGCGGCAGGAGCGGCCCGTTGTCCTCACCTCCGCCACCCTGGCCGTAGGCGAGGACTTCCGGCGCTTCAAGGAGGAAACGGGCCTGCTGACCGACAGCCGTGTCACGGAGTCTGTCGCACCGTCACCATTTGACTACCAGCAGAATTGTCTGCTGTACTTACCCCAGATCCCGCCCAGGCAAAAGGCTGCCGCCTACTATGATGAGCTGGCGAAGGAGATCGCCGCCCTGCTGAACGCGGCCCAAGGCCACGCCCTGGCGCTGTTCACGTCCTACGCCGCTATGTCGGCGGTGAAAGAGCGTCTGCCGAACTACGGCCTGCGCTATCCGCTGTTCACCATGGGCCGCAGTGCTATCCATACCACGGAGCAGTTCAAGGCCAGTCCCGGCAGTGTGCTGCTGGCGGCGGGGGCCGCCTGGGAGGGCTTCGACTTTCCCGGCGACTGCGTGTCCCTGCTGATCATCCCCCGTTTGCCCTTCGCCGTCCCGGACGCTCTGAAGGAAAAAGAGCGGGAGAATCATACCACCCTCCGGCTGTTCATCCGGGCGGTGGTGGTGCCGGAGATGCAGATCAAGCTGAAGCAGGGCTTCGGGCGGGCCATCCGCACCGAGACCGACACCTGCGTGGTGGCTATTCTGGATGAGCGGGCCGCCAAGGGCAAGCGTTACAGCAAGGATGTGCTGGCCGCCCTGCCAGAAATGCCCGTCACCGGCAGCCTGGGGGACGTGGCGCGGTTTATCCGGCAGGTGAAGGGGCCGGATTATTTCCGGGAGGCATCCGCATGATCGATGTGAAGAACGAGATGCGGTATATCCTGGTGACCCGTCTGCTGGAGCAGGCGGCGGAGGCCGGCCTTTTGTCCGCCGAGGAACTGTGGGCCGCCAAACGGCTGGCGCTGGAACGCTACCGCCCCGCAACTGTGTGGGAATAGTGATAGCTATTCCCACCAAGGTGTGGTAGTGTTGTCGGTACCCAGAGGAAAGGAGGCCACAGGCATGAACAAAAATGTCACCATCATTCCGCCCAGCGAGGACAGGCCCGCTATTCTGCGGGTGGCGGCATACTGCCGGGTAAGCACAGACTCCGATGATCAGGCCACGTCCTATGCCTCCCAGATCCGCAGCTACACCGAGCTGATCAGCCAGCATGAGGGCTGGGAGC
>CAJTYK010000195.1 GCA_910584285.1 uncultured Oscillospiraceae bacterium | reverse complement strand
TACCGTTCCCCTCGAAAGCCGCCTACTACACCCAGATGGCGGAAGAAGCCGCCAGACAAGTGACCGGGAGCCGGGAGCAGTGGACAGCCTTCCTTACCACTGCGGCCCGGCTCTACAAATACCCCTACAATGAGCAGCTCATGATCTACAAGCAGCGCCCGGACGCCACGGCCTGCGCCGAGTATGACCTCTGGAACAAGACCATGCGCCGCTATGTGCGCCGCGGCTCCAAGGGCATCGCCCTGGTGGACAACACGGGCAGCCGCCCGAAGCTGCGCTATGTGTTCGATGTGTCGGACACCGGGGAGAGGGAGAACTCCCGCCCGGTCAACCTCTGGTCCATGCGTGAGGAATATGTCCCCGCTGTGCAGGATGTGCTGGAACGGGCCTACGGCGTGGGGGCCGGCGCGGGGCTGGAGGAGCAGATCGGGGGCATCGCCTCCCGCCTCGCCGCTGAATATTGGGAGGAGAACAAGGACAGCATCCTCGGCATCGTTGACGATTCCTTCCTTTACGGGTATGATGAGTTCAACGTAGGGGTGTCCTTTCGGAGGGCGGCGGAGACCAGCATCAAGTATATGCTCTGCTCCCGCTGTGTGGAGGACCCGGAGAGCTGTTTTGAGCCGGAAGATTTCATGGATGTGTTCGACTTCAATACCCAGGCGGCGTCCAATGTGCTGGGTGCGGCGGTCAGCGAGGCATCCTCCCAGGTTTTCCGTGAAGTGGAACGGGCCATCCGAACCTACGAGAGGACGAAACAGATCGAACAAACGGAGGAAAGGAGCCGGAAAAATGACAGAACTGACTTACACGAAGGCCGGGGATTACCTGATCCCGGACATCCAGTTGGAGGAAATGGAGGACCGTCCGCTGGGCAAGTACGGCAGGATGCGGAGGGCGTACCTGGAGGAGAACAACAAGCTCCTCTACAACCACCTGACCCTGACCGGGAAACTGTTCCCGCACCTGTGGGAGGTGCAGGAGACGGCATCCGCCCGGATGGAGCAGCTGATGGAGGAGCTGCTGGCGGCGGACCCGGCGCCGGACAAAAAGACCCGGCAGATGGACTGGGTGCGGCACATGAACGCGCTGAAAGCACAGGCGGAGGAGATCGTGACGGCGGAGCTTATCAACAACTGACGCTGGAGGGGCTGTTCCCCTCCGAGATGGAACA
>CAJTYK010000194.1 GCA_910584285.1 uncultured Oscillospiraceae bacterium | reverse complement strand
AGAGTTTTTTCTTCCGCTCCGCCAGCTCCCGGCGCTCCTTTTTCAGCGCGTCCATCCTTGGGAGCTTGGCCCCGCCCAGAATGTCGTTGATTGCCGCCTTTGCCGCCCGATAGGAGGCCAGGGCCTCCTCATGCTCCGCCAGATACTTCTTGCTGTACCGGGCGGCCTTGTAGCCGTCGAACACGGGCCGGGTCTTGGCGTAGTCCACCACGGCCCCCATGAGTTTTGTGGTGGAGGCCAGCCGCTCCTCCACTCCCCGCAGCTCCCCGGCCAGGGCGTGGGCCCGGTCCACCGCCTCCGTCGTCCGCTCCGCCAGGGCGTCATAGTCGGTCAGCCCGTTCTCCTGGAGAAACTGGAGGGCGGCGGCCATCTGTTTGAGATTGTATATTTTTGCCCACCGCTCATAGCCTGGGCCCTTGCCCTGGGCCATACGCTGCTGAATGTCAATAATCAGATTGACGCGCCGGGGAGCCGCCGAACGGGGCCGCCCCTGGGCGGGCTTGCGGACGGGGGCCCGCCCGTCAATCACCGCCTCCACGTCCTCCGGGCCGTAGCCGTCCCCCAGGGTGGAGGCCCGGAACCGGGTGGCCCGGTCCTGGCCGGGAAGCCGGAACGAGATCACCCCGCCCCGGCCCCGCTTCACCTGGACCCCCGCCGCCTCCATCCGTTTGAGGAAGTCGGCAAGGTCGGCGGGCCGGTCCGCCAGGGCCCCGTCTATGATCCCCCGTATCTGCTCCTTGTAGGAGGGAGGCCGGGCCGCGCCCAGCCATTGGCCGTAGTGCTGGAATTTCCCCTTGCTGTGGAGCTTGGGGTTTTTGATAACGGACAGGTCATGCTCCAGGCATATCCGGTCGGACAGCCGCCGCAGGGCGCGGGCGGAGCCTAAAAAATCCCGGTATTTCCGGGTGCAGTCAAGGGTGGTGGAATTGTAGTAGATATGGACGTGGGGGTGGGGCCGGTCCGCGTGGGACACCACGAAGAAAGCGTGCTTGCCCTTGGTCCAGCGCATCGCCAGCTCATAGCCGATGTTCAGCGCCTCCTCCGGGTCCAGCTCCCCAGGGGGGAAGGATTGGCGGATCTGATAGCACAGCACATCGGCGTCCCGCTTCTGCTCCCGGCCCGTGATGGATTTGTACCGGGCCTTGCTCAAAAGAAACTCGCTGTCGGCGGTGAGGGGGTCGCAC
>CAJTYK010000193.1 GCA_910584285.1 uncultured Oscillospiraceae bacterium | reverse complement strand
CGAAAACAGAAAAAAGAGCTGCGGCGGCATCTGTCCACCCGGCAGCTCATGGGGATTGACCAGCTCACCGATCACGGCCTGAAGACGGCCAGAGGTGAGCTGGTTTTTTATCTGGTCAGCCCGGACAACCTCTCTGTGCTGTCCGCCGAGGGCGTCCGGGGCCGTGTCCGCGCCCTGACGGAGCTTCTGCGGGGCATGGAAGCGGTGGAGCTGCTGGCCCTGGACTCCCGTGAGTCCTTCCAGAGCAACAAGCACCACTATCAGGCCCGGCTGGAGCAGGAGGATCTCCCCGCCCTGCGGGAGCTGCTCCGGCAGGACATGGGCCACTTGGACGAGATCCAGTCCACCACCGCCTCGGCGCGGGAGTTCGCCCTCGTCTACCGCAGGGAGGAAAAGTCCACCGAGGACGCCGGACACCTGAAGCAGATCGAGAAGCGCATCCGGGACTGCGGCTTTCACGTCCGCATGGCGGAGGAGCAGGACATGATGCGTCTGCTGGCGGTGTACTACCAGCAGGACGTGACCACGGAGCAGTTTGACCGCTTTGACGGGGAAAGGAGCGCCAATGGCTAAAAAGCAGATAAAAAGGAAGAAAAAAGCAACATTAAAACCGGAAGCTGTACCGCCCAAGGACTTCCTGGACATGATCGCCCCCGCCGCCGTGAAGTTCAACACGGACAGCTATATCCTGGGCGGCGCGTATCACTGCACCCTGGCCCTGCGGGGCTACCCCACCAGCACCGAGGAACTGGCCCTGCTCCGGCATCTGGGCGAGAAAAGCGGCGTCACTCTGCGGATCTACACCCGCCAGGTCACACCGGCTGAGGAGAACGCCATCCTCCACAACGCCACCAACAAGAGCCGCATGGAGCGCGGCAACACCAACGACATGAAGCAGAGTATTACGGCGGAGGCCAACCTCCAGGACGTGGCCGCTCTCATCACCACCATGCACCGCAACCGGGAGCCGCTGGTACACTGCGCCGTGTTCATCGAACTCTCCGCCAGGGACTCGGATAGTCTCCGCACCCTTCGGGACGATGTGACCGCCGAGCTGACCCGCTCCAAGCTGAACGCCGACCGTGTCCTCCTTCGCCAGCGGGAGGGCTTCCTCGCCTCCAACCCCGCCGGCAGCAACGTCTTCGGCTCCCTCTATGAACGGGTGCTGCCCGCCTCCAGCGTGGCGAACCTCTT
>CAJTYK010000192.1 GCA_910584285.1 uncultured Oscillospiraceae bacterium | reverse complement strand
TCGCCCTCTCCGGTTCCACCGGGCGCTCCACCGGCCCCCACCTCCACTTCGAGGTGCGCATCAACGGGGAGCGGACCAATCCCAGAAGTTACCTGCCATAAATACAGAGAGGAGGAAACACGCCATGAAATTCAAAGCAAATTTTACAGAGAAGCCGGTCAATTTTCAGATGGACGACTGCCGGATCGAAAAAGTGGTGGAGCTGTCCCACGAGGATTTTTGCCGGCTGAAGATCATACCTCTGGCGGATCAGCCGTTTATTCGGGAGAACAAGGGCTGTATGTTCCACAGGGACGGTATCATCCACTGCCTGCTGGCGCTGGGCCAGGGCAGCAATGACGGGATACTCGTTGACGCGGAGAAGTATGACTACGCCCGTCTCGCGGCCTACATCCCCGGAATGCGGGACATCGTCAACGCTCAGATGGATCGGGCGGCGGACTTTATCATCCGCTGGGGGACGGAGAATACCACCAGCGGAAACTGGTGTGTCTATTTCGAGGATCTGGAGGAGCATCTGGATCTGACAGTCCGGGAGGGCAGTGGGCTGGACTCTATGCTCAGGGCAGCCCTGAAGCAGCGCCCCGAAGTGTCGGCGGTGGATATGCACGACGGCTGCATCGAGACGGAGTACCACCCGGAATACTGCCAGCGGCTCCAGGAGAAGAAAGCGCCTGAGCTTCTCCTGAAGGATCTGCTTCCCCTGCTGAAAGGGGGAGGGCTGATGTTCCTGTGCCATGAGGAAGCGGAGCAGTCGGTGCTGGTGGAAAATCTGTGTGAGCTGACGGACGCCGGGCAGGAGGATCATGCCGCCCTGCTCAATGCCCGTGTGTCTGAGATCTGCGACACGCCTGAAGGGACAGAGATCGTACTCACCGGCGTAGACCCGGAGGAACTGGTGCGGTTCAACGAAGCCCACGACGCTTTTATGGAGTCGGAGCAGCACATGGGGCCTGTGATGGGATAGGGGGTGCGGAGCTGTGAACAGGTTCAATATCCCCCTTGTGGCCGAGGGCCTCACCACCTACGCCATCGAGCGCCAAAACGGATGGGAACGCCACCAGCCGGAGGGTGCTCCCCCCTGGCAGGACCAGCGCCGCCTCTGGACAGACGCCATCCTTCAGGGCATGGCAAGGCTGGAGGAACAGGTCCCCGATCCGAAGCTGATGGAGCAGTTCGACCGTGAGCTGGAACAGGCCAGCGGCAGCGCGGCG
>CAJTYK010000191.1 GCA_910584285.1 uncultured Oscillospiraceae bacterium | reverse complement strand
TGCCCCGGCTGTCTGTGGAGTAGACAAAATTGTCCTCCTCCACAAAGCCGCAGTCGATGGTCTGGCATAGGGCTCGGTAGTCCTCCAGCGCCGTCCGGTTGGCCTCCAGGTAGAGGCGGGCCCGCTCCTCGCCGAACTGCCGGATCAGCTTATGATAAATCAGTCCGTGCTGAACGGTGAGCTTGGCCGTCATGCCCTTGGTGGTGCCGCCGCAGATCCGATCTGCTTCCACCAGGGCATAGTCCACCCCCGCCTGGGCCAGCCGGTGGGCACACAGCAGCCCTGCCAATCCGCCCCCCACGATGAGCACGTCGGTACGCAGATCCCCCTCCAGCGGATGAAACCGGGGCAGTTGAGCGGTCTTTACCCAGATAGAATCCATTTTGATCACCTCGCAGAGTTAACGTGCCCCAAAACAGAGCCGTCTATCCCCGCCGAAGCGCCCTCGCACACAGGAGGCACCGTTCCTTCGGATACGGAATGCCTGCACAAAAAATGAGATAGCCACTTTGGTAAAATCTGTCGTCTCCTGTAAAATAGAGCTGTAAACGAAAGATGAAACAGGAGGCAATTCTTATGGAAGGAACAACTTACGGCTATGTGCGGGTGTCCACCCAGGAGCAAAACGAGGACCGCCAGCTGGCCGCCATGCGGAAGTTCGGGGTGGCGGAGCAGAACATTATTGTGGAAAAGCTGTCGGGGAAGGATTTCAACCGTCCCCGTTACCAGCGGCTGGTGCGGGAGATCGGCGCGGAGGACGTGCTGGTGATTAAGAGCATCGACCGACTGGGGCGAAATTACGAGGAGATTTTGAACCAGTGGGGATTCATTACCAAGAAGCGTAAAGCGGCCATCGTGGTGCTGGATATGCCCTTGCTGGACACCCGCCGGGGGCGGGACTTGACCGGGACGCTGATTTCAGATATTGTACTCCAGCTGCTCAGCTATGTGGCCCAGACCGAGCGGGAGAACATCCGCCAGCGACAGGCGGAGGGCATCGCGGCAGCAAAGGCGCGGGGGGTACATTTCGGACCGCGCCCTCGTACACTGCCGGAAAACTTTGAGGAGCTACGGCGCGCGTGGCGGAGCGGGGAACTATCCATGCGCGCGGCGGCGGAAGCCTGTGGTATGCCGACTACCACCTTCCATGACGCTGTCGTGCGGGCCGAACTGACGGAGCGCGGGAAACATTAAAAGGGCAAAAAACAGATCGGAAAAGTATAC
>CAJTYK010000190.1 GCA_910584285.1 uncultured Oscillospiraceae bacterium | reverse complement strand
CATAAGGGCCATATAAATTAGGAAAACCGCAAATACAAGGCTTTTCGGAGCCTACCAACAACAAAAATAATATTTGATCTATCACATTACGCTGAAAGGCCGTCCGGCCATCAAAACCGGGCGGCTTTTTTGCGTGGGTAGACGGGAAGGAGGCAAAAAATAATTACAGAAATTTAAGTCTGGAATTTGTGCAACTTTAACGAAAAGGAGGTTAATGAATGGCAGATGAAAAACTGAACACGGGCCCCGGTGAGAAAAAAATCCCGGAGGCTCCCGAGTCTGTAACGGCTGGCCAGCCCCAGGCCCCGGCTCCCGAACAGGCCGCCGCTCCCACACCCCAGCAGGAACAGGCCGGGCCCGCAAAGCCCGATCCCGGCGATGTGGTAGTGTCCTTTGAGCAGATCAATGAGCTCATGGGCGAAAAGCGAAAGGCGGCCCGGGCTGAGGTAGAGAAAGCCGGGGATGCCCCCGCAAAGGAGCAGGCTCCCGGTGAGGCGGAACAGCCCACCGCTGGCGAACAGAAAAAGCCCCGCCGTGGCCGTTCCCCGAAGGAGGATAAAGCGGAGCCCGCTGGCAAGGAGGCGGCAAAGCCCCGCAAGGGCCGCCCGCCCAAGGCTGACAAGGCGGCCCCCGGCGAGGCCCAGCCGTCCAAGCGAGACAAAGTGTCCCGAAGTGACGGGAAAGCCCCGGACGCCCAAACGCCCCCAAAGGCTGGGAAAACGGCTCCCGAAAAGGAGGCCGCCGCCCCGGAGCAGGCTCCGCCTGGGCCAGCCACCCCTCCCCGTCCGGTGGAGGAAGGCAAGCTCATGTATCTGAAACTTTCCGAGATGCATCCGTTCCATACATTCCGGCCCCATCCGTTCAAGGTGCGGGACGATGCCAAAATGCAGGAGACAGTGGCATCCATTAAGGCAAACGGCGTGATGGTGCCGGGCCTTGCCCGCCCGGAAAAGGACGGAAACGGCTATGAGATTGTGGCGGGCCACCGCCGCTGCCGGGGCAGTGAACTGGCCGGGCTATCTGAAATGCCCTTTATCGTCCGGGATATGAGCGACCACGAGGCTGTCCAGGCCATGAAGGACAGCAACAAGCAGAGGGATCAGACGCTCCCCAGCGAGCTGGCCGCCCTGCTGGATTTGGAAGTGGAGGACATCAAGCACCAGGGCGGGCGGCTGAAAAATGTGGCCGAGGGCGACATTGGCAAGCGTTCCGTGGAGATCGTGGGCGAGG
>CAJTYK010000189.1 GCA_910584285.1 uncultured Oscillospiraceae bacterium | reverse complement strand
CCCCCCGGTTCACCTGCACATTTTGGGGACGCCGATTTTCTCTCTTTCGCCACACGGCCGCGCAGGGCGGCGTGTCAGTCGGGAGGGGCAGGGATGCTGCCCTGTCGGGCCGGGCGGCACACAGGGGCCTCGCTGTGGCGCACAGCGGGGGAACAAGAGCGAGGGCCGCTCCGCATCGGGAACGGCCCTTGACGCACCCCGCTACACCGTCAGCTGCATCCCGCTCTGAGCAGGTCCCTGCTTCTGACGCAGCTCCAGCCACAGCGGGTTGTACTCCACTGCCGTCTGGCTGCGGTCAGCGTCGAAGGTGAGACGCGCGGCTGCCGCAGGGCAGCGGGAGAAGACGGCGGACAGCGCCTGAGTCATATCTGGATCGCCGCCCACCAGGATCTTCTTTGCACCGCCGTTGGCGTCCAGCACCATGTCCGTGGTGAGCGAGAGCAGAGCGTCTGTGACGGAGATCTGCCGGTCGTGAGCGTACTGCCGCGCAGACCGCAGAGCAGTATCAGGATCGAACGTGCCGAAGTGCAGCGTGTGGAAGCACCGGCTGTGTCCGCCCTCTGTCACAACACACAGCGCCAACGGACTGAGTTCCTCCATGTCCCGCGGACAGTGGAAGCACATGAGCATTCCCAGGTCTGCCATCTCAGCGACGTCCTGGAGTGTGTTGCCGTTCTCCAGATACACAGCTGCCGCCACCATTTCACCAGGCAGGGCCGCCGAGCCGTGTTGGATGATCTCGTAAACGCTCTGCGTGGTCACGGCGGAGAAGTGCCGGGAGACAAAACTCATGCTGTTGAGCAGTTCCCGCACTCCATCGCAGGCTTCTTCCTGACCCAGCTCCTGCCCAAAGGCAAACAGCGCGGCAGTGATTTCAGGGTCAGGCTGGGGTACCAGAGCGTTGAGTTTTCCCTCAAAGTCTTCTTTCGTCATTTAGCATCCTCCATTCTATCTGAGCGGGGCGCTCCTGGCAGGAGCGCCCCTCTGCTGTTGGTGTAGTGATCCAGGGATCAAGGTGAGAGTATCTGACCCGGCTGTCCGGCGATATGGTCCGCTGCCTCCTGGAGGTGGAGCGCCACACGCACATCCTCCAGTTCCGTCCGAAGATCCTCCACGCTCACGAATCCTGCAGCGGGGATTTTGGTGGTCAGGAGCATATCCTCCAGCCCACCCATCTCTGTGAGCGTTCTGGCTGTTTCCAGGAGCGTCTGACGATAGTCCTCGGGAGCATTCA
>CAJTYK010000188.1 GCA_910584285.1 uncultured Oscillospiraceae bacterium | reverse complement strand
GGGGGATGACCGCCCCGCCCGTATAGTCGTAGCCTGCCGCGTGTATCGCGGACAGGGTTTCCGCTGATACCGCCCCTTGCAGTTGCAGGTCGGTTTCAGCCATGAACGCCAGCATATCCCGCTGGTCAAATTCCTCCGGGAGCTTTCCGCCCCATGCCCGGCGCATCTCACCCTCCGGGCCCAGCTTATAACGCCTCGGCATATCCGGCCTCCTTTCCCGGACTTTGGGACAAAATGTCCCGAAGTGCCGCTAAATCAGTGGGCCCCGAAGATGCTGCGGGCGATTGTCCCGGTCTTGAACAGCATGAAACAAAGGAGCACCGTATAGCCCACGGTTCCCCATATCGCGCCGATGGGGTCGCCCCCGGCGGCGATGCCCTGCACCAGCACCGCATAGATGCCGACACAGACTAAAATCAGCATCCCTTGAAAGCCCACGGCGAAAAGGGATTTTAAGTAGTTCTGGCCCATGCCGCCCACCTCCCGGTTGGAGAGGGTCGCCACGGGGATGGGCGCAAGGCTGGTCAGCAGATATATTTCAATCATTCTTCCGTACACCAGCACGAAGATGATGATGCCCAGCGCCTGCATGGTGAGCCCGATGACCGAGGACTGGAGCCACAGCCCAAAGAGCGGGCCCAAGTCCATCCCCTCCAGCGTGGTCTGGAGGTTGTTCAGCATATCCGGCGAAACCGCCGTGGAGCCCTGTATCAGCCCGGCAGAGCGGGAAATCACGCTCTGCGACACGTCAAAGACGGCCATCACGATATTGAACGTGTTGGAAAGTATCAGCACCGCACACGCGGTCTTGAACATCCATTTGTAGAGGTTCGCCACGTCAACCTCGTGCATATTGTTTTTTTCAAGGAGCATCTGGATGAGCTCATAGGTGGCTACAAAGGTCAGCACCAGCCCGGCGATGGGTAAAATCACCGTCTCGGAAAGCTGGCGGATCAGGGAGAATACCCCGGCGTTCCATGCCGCCGGGGTGGTTCCCACCTGCACCGCGATCTCTCCGACCTGTGCGTTGACGGTATCAAAGAGCCCCTCAAGGTTGCCCATGATGCCGCCGATTAACAGCTCCTTCAGCCAGTCCGTGAGCCAGTCGGTGAGAAAGTCCATAGGCCGCCGTCCTTAAAACAGGCCCGACAGCAGGGGGATCAGGGTCGTGCCGATGACGATGATGCCGCCGCCCGCCATGAGCTGTGTTATCCCCAATTAGTAGGAACAATACAGCT
>CAJTYK010000187.1 GCA_910584285.1 uncultured Oscillospiraceae bacterium | reverse complement strand
TTCCTCCTGTATTCCGTATTTTTTGGTGCTTTTGCAAGCAATACAATATCGGAACAGAGGTCAAAAGTCGAGAAGAAAATGCAATCTAAAATGGAGAAACGAGCGGGCGAAAACGAAGCATATTAGCTAATTTCCACACCCTGGACGCACCACCGCTGGTCACGCTGGTCACGGACACAGGTATAAAGCGTGATCATGTTGGTGGTGGAGGCGGCGAGGGCGCTGCGGTCTGTCTCGCTCACCTTGGAAACGGAGGTCACCTCATAGGTGCGGGTCCCAAGCTGTGTGGTCAGGGAGATGGTATCGCCCACCTCCAGCGTATGGATCTCCCCGAAGTGGTTGTTCACGCCCCGATTGTGGGCAGCCAGCGCCACATTTCCATCCCAGATGGAGGTGTCCTCAAAATGACCCGCGCCCTTCTTCAGCGCGGCGCTGTCCGTACCCTGGTAGATCTTGACGCTCAGACCAATGGCGGGGATCTTCAGCGTGCCCAAGTGTCCTCCGGAATAATAGAGATCGTCCGTTACCGCCGTGTAGCCGCCGGAGGCACTGCCGGGGTTGGTCACTGTCACCGAGGACGAGCCGGGGACATAGACGGAGCCGCTGCCGGAATCCGTTCCCATACTGCCGCCCATGGCGGGAGGCTGGATGACACCGGCGCTGCCGTTGATGATGGCTCCGGAGGTGGGCTGATAGCCGGGAGCCAGATTGGGAGTGAGGGGCGTGCCGGTGTGCAGGGTGTCGGCGCTGTAGCTGCCGAAGGCGGGCGGGGCGAGAGCGGCGTTCTTACTCACATCCTCATTCTTCATAGCGCCGCCGCCAGGGGTATGCACCACCTCAATGGACGTGGACTTGCCGTACTCCGGGTTGCCAGCTCCGTCGATAGTGTACTCCAGAGGCTCCGCGGCATAGGCGGTCGCCATCATGGAGGCCGTCATGCACAGAGCCAGGAGGAGCATGGTCAGTTTCTTCTTCATCACATTCACCAGTCCTTTCTGATTACGGGTTTGGAATTACGCATCCTCATCGCCGCCCTCGGCCAGCTCACTGCGCCGCTTGAGGAACAGGGCGATCCCGATGCCGCCCCCAGCCGCGGCGATGAGGCCCAGAGGCGCCAGCAGAAGCGGCCAGTTGAAGCTGGCGGCGGGGGCCGGATCGGTTGCCTCCAGACCGTCGTCCACAGGCTCCGCAGGCTGGAGGGGCGTCCCCTCGAAAATTGCCACATACCGGGTCTTGTTCAG
>CAJTYK010000186.1 GCA_910584285.1 uncultured Oscillospiraceae bacterium | reverse complement strand
GATGGGGCGTGGCCTCGTCCATGTGGAGGTGAGCGGAGAACACCCGAAGCTGGGGGTTGCGCTCCTGGAAACCTCTCATGTACTCGTCCAGCACCGCCGCCGCAAGCTGGCCGTCCTCGCCCTCGGCGCTCATGTCGTCCTTGTTGCCCACTTGCAGGATGATTTCATGGAACGGCTTTTCCTGCTTACTGGAACGTATCTTTTCGTAGTAGTCCTCAATTTTGCGGTCTGCCCTGGTCTGCTTGTCATTGTACCGCTTGAGGGCCTCGTCAAAAAGCTCATGGAAAACTGTCTTGATATTTTCGTGGCAGTAGGTTATATTCAAGTGGGAGCGTTCCGGGTCGGTGTTCTTGGCGTTGAACGCCCTGCTGTTGTGGTTCACCGAACCCTGCCCCACCATCGCGCTAATCGTCCTTTTCAAATCAACACTCCTTTCGCCGCGCCAGCGGCGGCCTTTGTTACTTTCTGCGAAAGTAACGCAAAAGCACTTTTGACGGCCTTGCGGCCATCAAAAGCGCATTTGCGCCCTACGGGGTGGAGTGGGGGCGTTGCCCCCGCCGTCTGCGGACGGCTCCCCCAGCAGGGCCGCCCTTTGAAAAGGGCACCCTGCACCCCGCCTAAACTTTGACACTCGCCGTTGGGCAGGGGGGAAAGGCACAGCCTTTCCCCCCACCCGGCCAGTGTCCTCCGTGGGCCAAAAGTCAAGGGGTTCGGGTTGTATTGCCTTGCGGCAATCTCCACCCCCAGGTATGGCCCCTTGACTTTTGGCCCCGCTCCCCGTGACGGCCGTGACGACCGTGACGATGTTTTACACACCGCCCCCGCTCTCAAAAAAGCCGTCACAGCCGTCACGGTCGTCACGCCTGGGGCGGTTCCAGGGTGAGGGTGATACTTCTCCCGGCGTGGCTCCTGCTGTTCTCATAGCGGATATGGTACTCCGCCGCCAGCCTCCCGGCCCGGACATTCAGCCGCATCGCCAGGGCGTTGGGCTTCATGTCGGTCTGGATAGCCGCCGCCAGCTCCGTGGCGGTGCCGCCCCAGGCGGGCCTGTCCGCCGTCACAAGGGCGGCAACGGCCTCCAATACCGGGTCGGGCGGTTCCACCCACGGCTCCGTTTCCAGCCGCTCCAGCTCCCACACAAGCCGCTCCCTGTCCTTGGTGAGATACATCCGCTGGTCTTGCTGGTCACGCCCTGCCACGTCCAGAATGGCGCTGCCGTCCGTCCGCTTCTCCTTTTGAAGAAGAAAGGCCCCGT
>CAJTYK010000185.1 GCA_910584285.1 uncultured Oscillospiraceae bacterium | reverse complement strand
CATGAGGTGCGGCCCCATGTCCTCCACCTGATGCGGGGCCAGGTCTTCGACATCGGCGGGCTCACCTGGTTTACCATGGGCGGGGCCGCCTCCCACGATATTGAGGACGGCATCCTCGACCCTACCGCCCCGGACTTCGAGCGGCGGTACTGGATGCTGCGGCGGATGGGCGCTCGGTTCCGGGTGCTGGGCCGCTCCTGGTGGCCCGAGGAGATGCCCAGCGAGGCAGAGTACAACGAGGCCGAGGCCAATCTGGAGCGGGCCGGGTGGTGCGTGGACTGCGTCCTCACCCACTGCGCCCCCACCAGCATCGCCCAGCGGATGAACCGGCACTACCAGCCGGATAAGCTGACGGACTTCCTGGAAACGGTACATCAACGGTGCCAGTTCAGCAAGTGGTTCTGCGGGCACTACCATGTGAATCAGGTGATCGACGAGTGGTTTGTAATCCAATGGGAGCAGATATCCAAAATCAAAGCAGAGGGGGTGTAGAAATGAGGTGCCCATATGCCAAAGCAACAGACGAATTTCATGGATGGAGGTGCGGGATTACCGGGGGAGAATGTGAGCTTATCTTCCCAGATGAAAAATACTGCACCGCGCTGGATGATGACCCGGAAGAAGATGTTCCAGGGTAAAAAGTGAGCCGGGGCGGCAACGCCCCGGCTCTTGAGGATGGAGGATAGAATGAAAAAGAAAGAGCATCTCTTGCAAGTTTTATGATAGAGGTACTTCATTACAAAAGTTTACGCAGAAGTGTTACAAAAGCATTAAACTTCATTCCGTCCCTTTTCCGCTGCCAGCTCATCCAGCGCAAGCTGCACCGCGCATTTCTTTGCGCTGGCTGAACTGAAATAGCGCACTGGAATGCCGTTCTTTCGGGCGGCGTCAATGATGCGGTCATAATATTTGTGGGACATGGCATTGACCTGGAGCCACACCACGTCCGCACCCCGGACGATGTTGAGATCGGGCAAGTCCTCCCGGTCATAGAACCGGGCACCGGGCAGCAGGGGCTTCACCGCCTTGCGCCAGCTGTCGTGGCCACCGAACACCGCAATCCGCCGCTTCACCTGCCACGGCAGCTCCACCAGCGGCCCGCTGTCCTCCTCCGCGCCATCCTCTCCAGCCCTCAGATTATAGAGGGTTTCCCGGAGCTGGGCCAGCTCCGCGCGGTCGATCCCGCCCTTCTGCTCCGCAGCCCGGAGCTGTTCCTTCAGCCGCCCCGCCGCCCGCTCCGCGTCATGAAGCGCACCCCGCAGT
>CAJTYK010000184.1 GCA_910584285.1 uncultured Oscillospiraceae bacterium | reverse complement strand
GGTTCTCCCAGGAGAACACCAGCCCCTTGCGGTAGTGGCTCTGGAGGCAGAAGAACCGGTAGGCCAGGGGGTCGTACCCCTTCTCCTCCAGCAGGGATACCGTGAGGAACTCCCCCTTGGACTTGGACATCTTGCCGGAGTTGGTGTTCAGGTGGTGGACGTGGAACCACTGAGCGCACCAGGGGTGGCCCAGATACGCCTCCGACTGGGCGATCTCGTTGGTGTGGTGGGGGAAGGCGTTGTCCACCCCGCCGCAGTGCAGATCCAGGTACTCCCCGTTGTACTTCATGGAGATGCAGGAGCACTCGATGTGCCAGCCGGGGTAACCCACCCCCCAGGGGGAGTCCCACTTCAGCGCCTGATCCTCAAACTTGGACTTGGTGAACCAGAGGACGAAATCGTTCTTATTCCGCTTATTGGCGTCCTCCTCCACGCCCTCCCGGACGCCCACCGCCAGATCCTCCTCGTCGTGGTCGTTGAACACGTAGTAGTGATCCAGCTTGGAGGTGTCGAAATAGACGTTGCCCCCGGCCACGTAGGCGTAGCCCTTGTCGATGAGGCCGGACACCACCCGGATGAACTCGTCAACCAGCCCCGTGGCGGGCTGTACCACGTCGGGGGTTTTGATGTTCAGCTTGGCGCAGTCGTCGAAGAAGGCGTCGGTGTAGAATTTGGCGATCTCCATCACCGACTTGTGCTCCCGCTTGGCGCCCTTGAGCATCTTGTCCTCGCCGGTGTCGGCGTCCGACGCCAGGTGGCCCACGTCGGTGATGTTCATGACGCGGTTCACGTCATAGCCCTCGTACCGCAGGAACTTCTCCAGCACGTCCTCCATGATGTAGGAGCGCAGGTTGCCGATGTGGGCGAAGTGGTAGACGGTGGGGCCGCAGGTGTACATCTCCACCCGGCCGGGGGTGTGGGTTTTGAACTGCTCTTTTTTGTGGGTGGCGGAATTGTAAAGATACATGCTGTTGTCCTCCGTTTCAGGTTTTATCTTGTTCCGGCGTCGGGACGGTATACGCCTTGTCCAGCAGCTTCTCCAGCTGCTCTACCCGGTCGGATAGCGCCGCCAGCTTTTCCAGTGTGGGATTCTTCACGCTGGTCTGATCCACCTCGTCGGCGTAGTGGGGGGACTGCCCCGCGATGCGCACGATCTGGGCCGGTATGCCCACGGCGGTGGCGTCGGCAGGCACCTCGCTGAGCACCACGGCGTTGGCGGCGATGCGGGCGTTGTCCCCCACCTTGAAGGGGCCCAGCACCTTGGCCCCG
>CAJTYK010000183.1 GCA_910584285.1 uncultured Oscillospiraceae bacterium | reverse complement strand
GGCTTTCCGCCAATCAGTTCCACCGCACGGGTGAGGGAAACGATCTTTTCGCACACCTCAGACCAGTCCTGCTCGGGGGCGGTGAAGGCGTTCCGAGCGTCCTCCTGGGGCTGGAGTTCCCGGAAGGCGTTCATGATCCTCCCCAGGTACTCTCCGGCCCGCTCACGGTCTGCCGCCTGCAAAGGGACGGCGTGATCGGAACGATCCCGGTCGATGATGTCTATCTGAATGGGGCTGTACAGCTTCAGTTCCACCATTTTGCTCATCTGGCGACACCTCCCCGGTTCGGCTGGCGGGGGGCGCGGCTGGGCGCCCGTTTCGTCTCCAGTTCTTCTTCTGGCAGGATGAAAGAGTCCGTAGCCTGACTCAGTTCCTCCCTGGGCACTAAAACATCTTGAAATCCCATGCGCTCCAGTGTTTTTTCGTAGAGCTGCCGTTCAAATTCCCGGTATTCCGGGGCGGCGGTATCCACCTCCCGCAATGCGGCCCGCTCATAAGTAGTGCCGGGAACAATGCTCCAATCCACAGCATGAAAATGGGCGGCGGTCAGCCAGCGCAAAAGCTGGCGGCCATCCGCCTCTGTGAACAGGCCCCGGTTGTCCTCATAAGGGAAAAACGAGGATACATCGATCCCCGTCAGCTTCTCCGCCATATGGTACAGCGTGAAGCCCTGGGGATCTACGCTGGGGGAGATCGTGTTGTAAAACCGTTTCATATCCTCCAGGGAGGACAGCCGGGGGCAGAATCCCACTAAGGCGGTCTGAACCGCCGCCAGTTGGCGGGTCAGGAACCGTTCGTGGTTAGCCCGTTCCCCAGCCTCGTCACGCAAGGCCACACAGGTCTGTTCATTCCGCTCCAGCGCCTGCTGAGTCCGCCGCAGCTCGGCCAGGGCGGCAGGGTACTCCCGGATGGCCCGAAGCATATCTCTCAGCCCCATGGTCAGCCCGCCTTTCTGAACCGGGAGAGCAGGTGATCCAGCACACGGATGCGGCCCCGCACTTTCCCGGAAGATACGTCCAGCCCCTTCATCTGGCTCCGAATGCGATAACGGATGGCTTTGAGATCCCGCCGGTCGGCGCAGCACTCTATCACGATGTACTCGCTGCCGCGGGCCAGCACCTCCCGCCTGCCGTTTTCATCCCGGATGCTGGCCATAAGCCGCTGGCCCAGACGCTTCCGGTAGCTGTTCTGGAGGGCTTCCGCCTCCCCGGACACGCCGTGCTTTTTCAAAATGGCGGCGATCTCCCCGGAGCTGATCCGCATATTGGCGGACAGCA
>CAJTYK010000182.1 GCA_910584285.1 uncultured Oscillospiraceae bacterium | reverse complement strand
CCGCAGGGCGGATGAGCAGCCCACGGGCAACGTAAGTATACTTTTGCAGCAGACGCCGCCGGACGCGGAACAGGGCCGCCCGCCCATGTTCCTTCTTCTGCTCCATCAGCTCTGCGGCCCGGTCATGGGCGGCGATCAGGTCCGCCGGGTATTTCACCGACGGGTCGGACAGGTCCCGGCCCAGCATTTCCGCCATGTCCCAGTAGTCCGCGAGTATCTGAGCGTCCGGGACGGGGTCCGCGCCCGCGTCATCGACCTCACAGGCCAGCATCTGGCACTGACGCAGGAGATAGCGGATGCTCTTCCCCACCTGTCCCCGGGGAATCAGCATGGTCAGGTGTTCATCCCCCAGGCGGAATGCGTTTTGGATGTCCTCCGCCGTCAGCAGCTCCCCTGCAGCTTTCGTTTTCAGGAACAGATCCCAAAACAGTTTTCCCCAGTCCTGGCCCCGGGCCATGCGCAGCTCATCCTTTGTCAGGCGGAGCATCTGGGCGGGCCGGGTTTGGCCCCAATCGATTTCCGGCAGTTCCAGACGGCCCCGTTGATTCTCTTCCCAGTCCAGGGCCTCTGTTTTGGCGGCGATCAAATCGTCCAGCACCCTGGTCAGGCCGTGGAGCAGCACCGCCTCCACATTAGGGTGGGCTTGGTACAGCCGCAGGTAGGCCACAGGGTAATGCGCCGCACCGGGGCGCTGAGCCATGTACACGTCCAGCTTGCAGTGAGGCAGGCAGCTTCGGTCGACGAGCTCGGGCGTCAGCCCGAAGATGTTATTTTCCATGCCCCAGCGCTCCGCCCATGCCTTTGGCTGACGCCAGGGACCGTACTGGATGAAACATCCGCCTGTCCCGCTGTACCCGTTCCGCCACCCCATGAGCTGAAAGCAGTCTGTGGGCGTGAACACATACGCTTCAGCGGGCAGGAATTCCAGGCTTTCGCACCCTGATTTATATACCCGCCGCTGGGCCGTCCAGCCTGTCAGGACAAGCGCCCCGGCCTCCAGGACTGCGGCGCTCATCACCAGGCACTCTGCCGTCACATAATAGTCTCGGACAGCCGCCCGCTTGTTCACCAGCACCCTCTCCCCGCAGATGGGACACCGCGCCTCATCGCCGGCGATAATGACGGTGCTGGCCCAGTCACCTTCCTCGTCGTCCGGGAGGATGAATCCGTAGCCATGGGTTTTATCTTTTCCCCAGTTCAGCAGCATACTATCACCGCAGCAGGAGCAGGTAACCCGCACCATTTTAATTTTCTTGGGTTCGGCCCATGCGTCCAGCAG
>CAJTYK010000181.1 GCA_910584285.1 uncultured Oscillospiraceae bacterium | reverse complement strand
CCCGTATTCCTCCCCGTGGCGGTATTTCTTGGCGTTCTTGCTCCGCACATACACCACCAGCCGGAACGCCGCGCCGATGGCAAGCCCGATGCACAGGTCGAAGGGGTGCAGGCTGGGCATGGGGTTCCCCCACGCCGTCCCCATCGAGGTGAAGAAGCCCAGCAGCTTCGTGGAGATGTCCGTACCCGCCGCCATGCGCCACGCCTCCCCGATGTTGGTGCAGAACAGCCCGATCACCACATAGGGGAGGTTCAGGATGATGAGTTTCTTTGTTTTCTGGTTCATCGCTCACGCTCCTGGTTCTTCTCCCGCACCTTGGAGGGGATGGACTTGGCAAGCTCTTTCAGGTGCGCCAGGGCTTTCAGGACGCTGGGCCGCTTCTCTTTCTGGGACAGCTTCACGGAATACTCCTTGAAGGCGGCGGTCAGCACATCGGCGTCCTTCGCCTTGAAGAACACCATGAAGCGGGGCGGCTCCTGGGACACGTCCTTTCGGATGGCGTAGTCCACGCCGTACTTGTTCAGCACCCGCTCAAAGTCCCGGATGCCGCTCTTGGCGATGTCGATCTGCTGCGCCCCCTGGTCCTTGCGGATCAGCTTCTCCACCGTCATCTTGCCGTGGTCGCCCTCCGCCGCCTTGCAGCCCTTGACCCGCGCCCGGTGCTGGGCGTACTTGCGGAACGCCGCCACCAGCGTCCGCCCGGTCAGCTTGCTGGTGCTTATCATCAGGTTCACTGTCCTGTTCTCTACTTCCTCCTGCAAATCTCATTCCCCCTTTCTGCGGAAACGGCGCCGGAGGCATGACGCCGGGGTCTCAGATGTGGAACGCCGGGAAGTCCTTCCCATCGGCGTAGAGGGTCACGGTATGGTCGGCAAAGTAGACCACGGCGGCGATCACATCCTCCGCAGAGAGGGAAACGCCGTCCCCGTCCTCATCGTACTTGTAGACGATCACGGGGCCGAGCAGATACCGCTCCCTGCCCAGGTTCAGGACGCGCCGCCCGTCAAAGACGATAGCCAGCCCCTCCACATCCAGGCTGTCATCCGACACGACCTCCAGGCAGTCATAGCTGCCGCGGCTCTCGATCTCGTCCCAGCACTGGGTCTCCTGCATGACCTCCGGGGTCTTGTCCGGGCGCATCACCATCACGATGGAGTCCGCCTCGGCCTCCGTGACAGCGGCCTCCTCCGCCGCGTCGTGCAGATAGTCCTCCAGGGAGTCCACCAGCTTTTTGTAGCCGGGCCTGTCCGCGCTGTCGGGCAGGGACAGGTTGATGTTCACATC
>CAJTYK010000180.1 GCA_910584285.1 uncultured Oscillospiraceae bacterium | reverse complement strand
TGTGCCGCTGACCTCATCCGTCTCCCGGAGGTTGCGGCAGTCCACGGCGGCGGCCTCCGGCCCGTCAGCGCCCTCCACCACGGCCATGCCGCCCTGATTGCAGCAGGGGTTCCCGCCGTTCAGGTCCAGCGTCCGGGCGGTGTCCGTCTCATAGAAGCCACTTTGGGGATTGTCCGAGAGCATCCCGCCAGAGTGGTAGGCGCCGATGACATAGGCTTTCATCACGGCGCTCTGCTGGCCCGCCAGAAGGGTGGGGGCGGTCTCCTCCTGGAAACCGATGCTCCCGGACTGGCTGCCGGCCTTGTGCTTGAAGCCCGCGCTCACCACGCAGAAGTCCAGCTCGTTCCCCTGTCCGGCAGGGCGGGAAAGCCCCGCGCCGGAGGCACAGAGCGTCCCGGCGATCTGGGGGTGGGTCACAATGGGCTGTTCATGCCCC
This sequence comes from uncultured Oscillospiraceae bacterium, assembly GCA_910584285.1. Lineage (GTDB taxonomy): Bacteria > Bacillota > Clostridia > Oscillospirales > Oscillospiraceae > Enterenecus. The sequence continues at coordinate 919 of CAJTYK010000180.1, read as the reverse complement.
GCCACCAGCGTGGGCGACTTCTCCTCCATAATCTCGGCGTTAGACTGCCCGGTCGCCATGCACAGCGGAGCCGTGACAACATGGGGGCTGCCCGCCCCGCAGAGGGTGGGCTGGACGGGCTTCAGGGTGGAGCGGTTCGTCTTGCTGGTGATCTGCTGGAGGTCGAAGCCAGCGGCCACAGTGGGCGGCTGCTCATCCTGCCCGGTCGCCATGCAGACGGCGTGGCGGTCGATGGTGTTGAGGGTGAAGGACACATTCTCGTTGATACCATCCCCCTGCGGCCCGTTCCCGTCCGCCCTGCCGATCATGGAGCCTTGGATGGCGTATGCGGTGATGGGCAGATTGCCGTGGGTCTGGCTGCGGAGGGTGGGCGATACGCCGCCCTTCTCCACACTGAGGGAATCTCCGCCCTGGTCGTTCAGTATCTCCACCGCATTTTTCGGCGCAAAGAGGTATTGGTCGTTCCCGGTCGCCAGAGTGCCGCTCTTTTCTATCTGGAGCAGAGGCCCCTTGCCGCCGCCCTCACAGCCGCAGCGGATACGCATGGAGATGGCGGGGACCGCCGCTCCCATGCCATCCGGCATCTCGATCACGCCGTTGCGCCCGGTGGACATCCCGCAGTTCGTCCCCAGCGTGGCCGCCACATGGCCGGTCATCTGGGCATTGTAGCCGTCTATCCCCGCGCCTGCTGTTCCAGCGCCGCTTTGAGCATAGGCGGCAGGTCCTTGCCGCGGCGTTCCGCCCGCCGCAAAATACCCTGACAGGCTTTTGGGGACAAAGAGTATTTCTCCGCTGCGTTCGCCTCTAAAATCTGCGATAAGAAAGATACGCCGGCGCCGCTGTGCTGTTCCGAAGTATTGGGCGTCGTACACGCACCAAGCGAGGTCAACGCCTCGGCCTCGTACCATCCCGGCGTTTG
>CAJTYK010000179.1 GCA_910584285.1 uncultured Oscillospiraceae bacterium | reverse complement strand
GAGGACTCCGCCAGGGCCATCAGGTCGGCCACGGTCACGGCGTTCAGGAAGTACACATTTTCCGTCTCCCGCTGGCGGTCAATCACCAGATAGAACACCGCCTCCTCCGCCGTGGTAATGGTGAAAAATTCCTTGCCGTCCTGGTCGGTGGCGTTGTCCACCACCGTACCCGTCCCGTCCGGGGTGAACGGGTTCGGCTCCGTGGGGAGCGGCCCGGCGGGTTCCAGCCCCTCCCAGGGGATGTACTCGCCCACACCGTCCTCGGACTCGTCACCGCCCCCGGCGTAGGCCGGAACGGTGAGTACCCCCACCATCAGGACGGCGCACAGCAGGGACGCCAGCAAACGGGGCTTTCTCATTCCGCCACCCCCGTTTCCGCCGGGGCGGACTTCTGGCCAGCCTGGCCAGAAGTGCCGCGGAGCTTCTGGAGCAGGAGGGGCAGCTCGTCCAGGGGGATGCTCATACCCCGCACAATGTCAACGATTTCCTCGTTTTCGGCCTCCTTGTGCTTCTGCTCCAGCTCTTTCAGCCGGGTCTGCTGGTCGCTGATCTTGGCCTTGACCTTTTCCATCTCAGCCCAAATTTTCGCGCTTTTCGTTGTCGCCATAGATACCTCCAATCATGGTAAACGCCCGTAGGCGTAGAAGTGGGACTGCCAATAGCTGCTGTTCAGGTTGGCATATCCGATGGGATCGCCACAGTGGAGCATCCAGCCATCCCCCACATACAGGCCACAGTGGGTCACGCCGTTGGGGTCGGGGGCGGCGTAGGTGTTTTTGAAAAATACCAGGTCGCCGGGCCGTGGGGAGCTGGTTCTGGTGCAGTAGTTGTAAAGCCCCTGCGCCCCCAGCCGCCCGATGTCCCAGCCGCACTGGTTCAGCACATAGGACAGGTAGCCGGAGCAGTCAAAGGACGTGCTGGGGCTGTGGCCGCCCCACACATAGGGATAACCGATGTACTTTTCCGCCTCGGTGAGCAGGGCGGCAAAGGTGGGATCGGACAGGTACGCCTCCGGCACGTCATGGAGGGTGGGGCCGTTCGTGACATATTTCCCGATGTAGCCGGAGCCGGGGAACAGGTCTGGACGGTTCCCCAGGGTCGCCATGAACAGGGCGTACCGGGAGAGCTGGCCCTCGCCCATGATGTGAATAGGCAGATGGGAGAGGTTGAAGTTTTCCAGGGTCACGGTGCAGATATAGTAATTATAGGGGACTCGCACCGTGTAAGAGCCGCCGTCCGGGGCCGTCCGGGTTTCCGTCCGATAACGCACCTCCACCACCACATTCTCCGTCAGGATATACTGGCGGTCAAAAAGTGTCTGGAGCGTCCCCTCCACCTGGGCCAGCGTCCATTCCCCCTCATGGAGCGCGG
>CAJTYK010000178.1 GCA_910584285.1 uncultured Oscillospiraceae bacterium | reverse complement strand
TACTTCTGCACCGATATGTGCGACGGCGAGAGCCAGGGCACCGACGGCATCAACTTCTCCCTGGCCAGCCGGGAGATGATCGCCAACATGATCGAGATCCAGGCCAGCGCCACCCCCTTTGACGCGGGCGTGTACATGGCCAGCTGCGACAAGGGGCTGCCCGGCAACCTGATGGGGCTGGCCCGGGTGAACATCCCCGCCGTGGTGGTCACCGGCGGCACCATGGCGGCGGGCCCCGACCTGCTCACCCTGGAGCAGCTGGGGATGTACTCCGCTAAATTTGAGCGGGGCGAGATCGACGAGGAAACGCTGAACTGGGCCAAGTGCAACGCCTGCCCCAGCTGCGGGGCCTGCTCCTTCATCGGCACCGCCTCCACCATGCAGATCATGGCGGAGGCTTTGGGCCTGGCCCTCCCCGGTTCCGCCCTCCTTCCCGCCACCAGCCCGGATCTCATCGAGTACGCCAAAAACGCCGGAAGGCTGGCGGTCAAACTGGCTCAGATGGACAACATGAGGCCCAGCGACCTCGTGACGATGGACTCCTTCGAGAACGCCATCCTGGTCCACGCCGCCATCTCCGGCTCTACCAACACCCTGCTCCACCTGCCCGCCATCGCCCACGAATTCGGCATTGAGATCGACGGCGACACCTTTGACCGCCTCCACCGGGGGGCCCGCTACCTGCTGGACATCCGCCCCGCTGGGCGCTGGCCCGCCGAGTTCTTCTACTATGCCGGAGGCGTGCCCGCCATCATGGAGGAGATCAAAAGCGTCCTCCACCTAAACGTGAGAACCGTCACCGGCAAAACCCTGGGGGAGAACCTGGAGGAGCTGAGGCAAAACGGCTTCTATGACCGCTGCCAGAAGTGGCTGGACGAGGCCAATCAAAAATACGGCTTGTCCCTCACCCGCCAGGACATCATCCGGCCCTACGATCAGGCCATCGGCACCGACGGCTCCATCGCCGTCCTCAAGGGCAATCTGGCCCCCGAGGGCGCGGTCATCAAGCACACCGCCTGCCCCAAGGAGATGTTCTCCGCCGTCCTCAACGCCCGGCCCTTCGACAGCGAGGAGGAGTGCATCGACGCGGTGCTCCACCACAAGGTGCAGCCCGGCGACGCGGTGTTCATCCGCTACGAGGGCCCCAAGGGCTCCGGGATGCCCGAGATGTTCTATACCTCCGAGGCCATCTCCTCCGACAAGGAGCTGGGCAAGTCCATCGCCCTCATTACCGACGGACGCTTTTCCGGGGCATCCACCGGCCCGGTCATCGGCCACTGCTCCCCGGAGGCCCAGGCCGGCGGCCCCATCGCCCTGGTGGAGGAGGGCGACCTCATCCAGCTGGACGTGAAGGAGCGCATCCTGGCCATCGTGGGCG
>CAJTYK010000177.1 GCA_910584285.1 uncultured Oscillospiraceae bacterium | reverse complement strand
CCCAGTCCTTGATGACGCCCACGCGCAGGCCGTGGGGATTCACTTTCTGTCCCATTTACTCTCGACCTCCTTCTCAGCGTTCCTTGACCACGATGGTCATATGGGAAGTGCGCTTCATAATGTGGTGGGCGCGGCCCTTGGACACAGGGCGGAACCGCTTGATGATGGGCCCGGGGCTGACAAGGGCCTCGGCCACATACAGCTTCTCGGGATCCATGCCGTGGTTGTTCTCCGCGTTGGCCGCGGCGGCGTGCACCAGCTTGGCCAGGGGGTCGGAGGCAGCCTTGGGGATCAGGGCCAGGATGGCCTCGGCGTCCTTGACGCTCTTGCCGCGGATCTGCTCGCACACGATGCCCACCTTGCGGGGGGAGATGCGCACAAATTTCACGCTTGCTTTCGCTTCCATATTCCCTCTCCTCCCTTACTTGCCGGTCTTGCTGCCCGCGTGGCCCTTGAAGGTGCGGGTGGGGGCGAACTCGCCCAGCTTGTGGCCCACCATGTCCTCGGTGACATAGACGGGCACGTGCTTGCGGCCATCGTGGACGGCGATGGTGTGGCCCACGAAGGAGGGGAAGATGGTGGAGGCGCGGCTCCAGGTCTTGAGCACCTTCTTCTCGTTCTTCTTGTTCATCTCGTCCACGCGCTTCAGCAGCTCGGGAGCGCAAAACGGGCCCTTCTTGATACTTCTGCTCATCTCTTACTCTCCCTCCTTACTTACCGTTGCGGCGCCGGACAATGAACTTGTCGGTGCGGTTCTTCTTCTTGCGGGTCTTGTAGCCCAGGGCCGGCTTGCCCCAGGGGGTCACGGGGCCGGGACGGCCCACGGGGCTCTTGCCCTCGCCGCCGCCGTGGGGGTGGTCGTTGGGGTTCATCACGGAGCCGCGGACGGTGGGCCGCCAGCCCATGTGGCGCTTCCGGCCGGCCTTGCCGATGTGGATGTTGGCCCAGTCGGTGTTGCCCACCTGGCCGATGGTGGCCATGCAGTTCTCCCGGATCAGCCGCACCTCGCCGGAGGGCAGGCGCACCTGAGCCATGCCGTTCTCCTTGGCCATGAGCTGGGCGGCGGTGCCGGCGGAGCGCACCAGCTGGGCGCCCTTGCCGGGGTAGAGCTCGATGCAGTGGATGGTCTCGCCCACGGGGATCTCCGCGATGGGCAGGGCGTTGCCGGGCAGTATGTCCGCGCCGGAGCCGGTCATGATGGTGTGGCCGGCCTTCAGGCCCACGGGGGCCAGAATATACCGCTTCTCGCCATCCTCATACTGGAGCAGGGCGATGTTGGCGGAGCGGTTGGGGTCGTACTGGAGGTTCAGCACGGTGGCCTTGCCCGCCTTGTCCCGCTTGAAGTCGATGATGCGGTACTTCTTTTTGTTGCCGCCGCCGCGGTGGCGGACGGTGATGCGGCCATAGCTGTTGCGGCCGG
>CAJTYK010000176.1 GCA_910584285.1 uncultured Oscillospiraceae bacterium | reverse complement strand
GCGATGGCCCGGAAGGGCATATTGTAGTTGAACAGCAGGTTCAGGTTGGGCTGGCCCTTCTCGATGCTCTTGTTGATGAAGTGGGTGAGGATCTTGTAGGCCAGCCGGCCCGCGGCGCCCTTGGCGTAGTACATCTGGCACAAAGCGTCGTTCATGTCCAGCAGCCCGCTCCAGTGGCCGTCGGGGATGGGGTGGCCCAGCAGGGCCTCGAACTCCCCATCGGAGATGTTCTTGATATCGCCGGAGAAGTACTTGGCGAATTTGGCCTTGTCGTAGGGGCTGGCAGCGTTGGTGCCTTTGATCTCCACAGCGCCGGACAGCTTGATATCCGCCACGGACGCGCCGATCAACACCGTCCACGTGCCACCCTCCTCCTCGAACTTGTTGGTGTCCACGTTGAAGTAGCGGAACGCCTTGTCGTCCAGGGGAATCGTCACCTTTTTGGACTCGCCCGCCTTGAGGAATACCTTGGTAAAGCCCTTGAGCTCCTTCACCGGGCGGAACACGTCCCCGTCCGGCTTGGACACGTACAGCTGGGCCACCTCAGCCCCGTCCATGCTCCCGGTGTTCTTGAGGGTAAAAGACGCCTCCTTGCCGGTGACGGACAGGTCGCTGTACTCAAAGGTGGTGTAGCTCAGCCCGAAGCCGAAGGGGAACAGCACGGGCACGTTTGCCGTCTCGTAGTAGCGGTAGCCCACGTACAGGCCCTCCCGGTACTCGGCGTTGCGCTCCTTGGAGGGGAAGTAGGGGGCGGAGGACACGTCCTCGTACTTGACGGGGTAGCTCTCCGCCAGCTTGCCGGAGGGGTTCACCTGGCCCATAATCACCTTGAGCACGGAGGACGCCCCCGCCTGGCCGCACAGGTAGCCGTGTACCAGTCCCTTCACCTTGGGCAGCCAAGGCATTTCCACCGCGGATCCGGCGGACATAACCGCCACCACGTTGGGGTTGGCCGCCGCCACCGCCTCCAGCAGGTTGATCTGGCTCTGGGGCAGCTTCATGTGGGAGCGATCTAACCCCTCGGATTCGCTGATCTCGTCCAGGCCAATATACAGCAGTACCACATCTGCCTGCTTGGCCAGCTCTACGGCTTTCGCCTGCATGGCGGGGTCGCCCTTACCGGAGCGGGGGTAGCCCGCCTCGAAGCCCGCCACGTCCAAACCGAAGTTCTTGATCACGTCCATGGCGTTGTCCAGCTTGGTGGGGTTCACCACGGAGGAGCCCGCGCCCTGATACCGGGCCTTCTGTGCGAACTCGCCGATGACCGCCACCTTGGCGCCCTTCTTCAACGGTAGGATGTTTCCCTCATTCTTCAGCAGCACGATGGACTGCTCGCTGGCCTTGGCGGCCATGGCATGGTGGGCGTCGATGTCAAAGGGCTTGCCCTCCAGCGGCTTCACCGCCTTTGTCACGGACAGGATCACGTCCAGCAGCTCATCCACCCGCCGGTCCAGCAGCTCCTCGCTGAGCCTGCCGGACTTCACCGCGTC
>CAJTYK010000175.1 GCA_910584285.1 uncultured Oscillospiraceae bacterium | reverse complement strand
CCTCCTTATCGGCCCTGCTGCTCACGCAGGATGGTCTTGACGCGGGCGATGTCCTTCTTGACCTCCGCGATGCGGATGGGGTTGTCCAGCTGGTTGGTGGCGTGCTGAAGACGGAGGTTGAACAGATCCTTCTTCAGCTCCACCAGCTTAGCATCCAGCTCGGCGGCGCTCATCTTACGCACTTCGACTGCCTTCATCTTCATTCACCACCCTTCTCCTCAGTCTCTTTCTTGACGATCTTGCACTTAATGGGCAGCTTGTGGCTGGCCAGGCGCAGGGCCTCCCGGGCGGTCTCCTCGGGGATGCCGGCGATCTCGAACATGACGCGGCCGGGCTTCACCACGGCCACCCACCCCTCGGGGGCGCCCTTACCGGAACCCATACGGGTACCCAGCGCCTTCTTGGTGATGGGCTTGTCGGGGAACACCTTGATCCAGACCTTGCCGCCGCGCTTGGTGTGACGGGTCATGGCCACACGGGCGGCCTCGATCTGGTTGCCGGTGATCCAGGCGGGCTCGCAGGCCTGCAGGCCCCACTCGCCGTAGGACACCTTGTTGCCGCGGGTGGCGGTGCCGGTCATGCGGCCGCGCTGGACGCGGCGGTACTTTACTCTCTTAGGCAGCAGCATTACTGGGCGCCTCCTTCCTTGGGAGCAGAGGGACGCGGGCCATTGTTGGGCCGGGGTCCGTTATTGGGGCGAGGCGCGCCGCCCTGGCGGTCGCGGTTGAAGCCGCCGCCGGGCCGCCGGTCGCCGCCCTGGCGGTTGAAGCCGCCCCGGCGGTCGCCGTCGCGGCGGCGGGGCCGCTGCTCGCGCTCCTTGTAGTTCTTGGTGTCGATGGTGCGGGGGGTGGTGCGCAGGGTCTGGGTGAGCACCTCGCCCTTATAGATCCACACCTTCACGCCCAGCCGGCCGTAGGTGGTGGCCGCCTCGGCGAAGCCGTACTCGATGTCGGCCCGGATGGTCTGCAGGGGGATGGTGCCGTCGTGGTAGTGCTCGGTGCGGGCGATCTCGGCGCCGTTGAGGCGGCCGGACACCTGGACCTTGATGCCCAGGGCGCCCATGCGCATGGCGCGGCCCATGGCGTTCTTCATGGCCCGGCGGAAGGCGATGCGCTTCTCCAGCTGCTGGGCGATGTTCTCCGCCACCAGCTGGGCGTTGGTGTCCACGTTCTTGACCTCAACGATGTTCAGGGCCACGGGCTTGCCCAGCTTCTTCTCCAGCTCCAGGCGGAGCTTCTCGATGTCCTCGCCACCCTTGCCGATGACCATGCCCGGGCGGGCGCAGTGGACGTAGATGCGGATCTTGGCGTTGTCGCGCTCGATCTCGATCTTGGGCACGCCGGCGGCGTACAGCTTCTTCTTCAGCTCCTTGCGGAGATTGTAGTCCTCAACCAGGAGGTCGCCCACTTTTTCGTCACGGGCATACCAGCGGGAGTCCCAGTCCTTGATGACGCCCACGCGCAGGCCGTGGGGATTCACTTTCTGTCCCAT
>CAJTYK010000174.1 GCA_910584285.1 uncultured Oscillospiraceae bacterium | reverse complement strand
GGCGATCTCCCCGGAGCTGATCCGCATATTGGCGGACAGCACGTCCATGATCTCGCTTTCCGCCGCTGGAGGTAAAAGGGGCTTAGGAGGCCCCGCCGCCCGTGGGGCGTGTTCTTTGCTCATCGCTCCGGCTCCTTTCTTTTCTGAGACTTGGTGTCCTGCAGCGCCAGATCAGGCAGGGAGAGCCCCGCATCCTCCGGGCAGTAGACATACATTCCCTTGATGAAGTGCGCCTGCTCCGAAACAAAACCGGGTGGGGCATCCTTCAGGCTGGCCACCGCCAGAACTGTCCGCTTGCGCCGGTCCTGGCGGGAGGTGTAGCTGTAGTGGTGGTTCCCGTCCCGGTAGATGTGGATGCCCTCCGGCTCCCCACGCTGCTGGGCATAGGCGGTCACGGCGTCCTTCTCCGCGATGAACGGGGGAACAATACCCTGCCGCAGTTCGGGGCCGATGCTGTTGATGTACTTGATCATCTCCCGGATGTCCCGGCAGTCAAACTCCGGCGCGTCAAAGCCATACCTCTCTGTGACAAGCGCCCATTTGAATCGCTCATGGGGGCTGTCCAGCGAAACCACAAAATATTTCCCACCGCGCTCCCCGGACAGAGGTACGAAGCGGGCATCGTCATACAGCGGCCCGGACAATGGGCAGTTGTTTTTGAACCAGACGTAATAATTGTCCAGGATGAAGGGGTCGGTGATGCCCATGACCACCCTGCCAATCTTCTTCAGCCGTCCGGCCAGGGCGGAGTCCTGGCAGAACCAATCGTACCAGCCTGCCGCACACTGTGTGGTATGGTCGGAGCGTTCAAAGGCCCCGGCCCGGAATTGCTCCTGCCACTGGCGGACGGACAGCTCATCCGGCATCGCCGTCACCTCCCGGCAGCAATGTTTCCAGAATGCCGGCGATGGCGGTGAACACCTCCGCCAGCTCACGGGCATCCTTCACGCTGTCCTCGATCTCCTCCCGCGTCATGCGGGTACACTCCGTCCAGATACGCACGTTTTCCTCTGTCGGGGTCAGCAGCACAGCCTTTTCAAAGGCTTTGCAGAACAAGCCGGCGATCCTGCCTCGCCGGTCGGCCTCCGCGTCTGATTGCCGGATCTCCCTTTTTGCCTTTTCCAGCTCCACCGCCAGGGCGGCGGCCTCCTCCCGCTGCTCCTCCGGCAGGTCCTGCACCTGCCGGGTGATGTTGTAGCCCTGGTTGATGGACAGGTCGCCGTTGTCCAGGGCCTCCTTCACAGCGGTGGGGGCGTGTTCATCAATCTGCATGACCTTGCCCATGGTGCGCTCCCCCAGACCGACAGCATCCGCCAGTTCCCTGCGGGTATCTACGGGAGAAATCGGGTTCGGCAATGTTGCCAAACCCGATTTTGCATCCTCGCTTTTCTGATCCCCGCCGCCTGCGGACATATTCTCCCTGGCTCTGGCCTCAATATCCGGCTTCAGCCGGAGGGCGATCTTGCCCAGCTCCCACTTGTCCAGGTTGCGGC
>CAJTYK010000173.1 GCA_910584285.1 uncultured Oscillospiraceae bacterium | reverse complement strand
CACCATGGTCTGGCGGATGGCGTTGTACAGCTCCCGGCTGTACACGCCGGTGAACGCCTCCAGGTTGGCCTCCTGGGAGAAGTCCTCCCGGCTCCAGTGGTCCGCGCTGATGGTGTAGGGTTCCGGCGTCTCGGGCCGGTACTCCGCCGCCTGGGCGGGGGCGGCCAGCAGGGCCGCGGTCATGGTTCCTGCCAGCAGCAGGGATACGATTTTTTTGCTTTTCATGCTCGATTCCTCCGTTTCGTAATATGGTGGGGCTTTTGCAAACCGAACCATACCACAGAAGGTGGGGAAAGTCGAACACAATCGGCAGACAGCGCGGAGATTTGGTGAACAGCGTTATACCTGCACGGCGGTCACACACCAGCGGTACTCCGGCTGGTTCATCACACAGGTGTAGAGGGTGACACGGTTGTCGGTGGTGGCGGCGGTGCCGCTGGAGTCGTTGACGCTGACCTTTTCCACGCTGATCACGGCGTAGGTGCGGGTCCCCAGCAGGGTGGTCAGGGTGACGGTATCGCCCACGGACAGGGTGTGGAGCTTCCCGAAATCATTGCGGACACCCCGGTTGTGGCCTGCGATAGCGCAGTTGCCATCCCAGATGCTGGTGTTGGTGAAGTGGCCCGCGCCCTTCTTCAGCGCGGCGCTGTCCGTCCCCTGGTAGACCTTGACGGTGAGGCCGATGGCGGGGATCTTCAGCGTCCCCAGGCTGCCGTCCGAGTAGTAGAGGCCGCTGGTCACCTCCGTGTAGCCGCCCGTGGTATTGCTCTGGGCAATATCCGTGGGGGTGCCGCCGGGGATCTGGGTCATGGTGACGCTGCCGCCGCCCACCGAGGGGTACTGGCCGGGGACGACAGAACCGCCCACCGTGCCCCCGTTGATGTTGGCGCCGCCCACCTGATTCACCAGCCCGCCGCCGAGTGCGCCGGGGACAAGGTTGGGCGTGAGATACTCACCGCTGCCGGGGAGGTAGCTGGTGGGAGTCCCAAAGCCGGGGGCCACGAGGGCCGTGTTCTTGCTCCGATCCACGTTGGGGTCCTCCCACTCGTAGATGGTATCGTCCGAGGTGGGCTGGCCGAAGAGGTAATCCTCCGGCGCGTCAAAGTCACATTCCAGGGCGCTGGCCTGGGTGACACAGAGGGCGCACAGCATCATGGCCAGCAGAAAACTGCGGAATTTCAAGGGCTTCATCTCCTCTCTTTGAACTTCTTAAAGGCGAACACACCGCCAACGCCCAGGGCCAGCACCACCACACCAATGATCACGGGGCGTTTCAGGCCGGACAGATCCACAGGCTCCTTCACAGTTTCCGGGGCCTCTGTGCCGCTGGGGTCCTCCGTCTGGCCGGGATCGGGATCGTGCTTTTCATCGCCGTCCGGGGTCTTGGACTCCTCCGGGGCTTTCTCACTGCCGAAGATGGCGGTGTAGGTAACCACGGCACAGTTGGCCTTGGACACTTCGCCGGTGTAGCTGGCGCTGACGGTGTAGCCGGTGG
>CAJTYK010000172.1 GCA_910584285.1 uncultured Oscillospiraceae bacterium | reverse complement strand
GATTTTTTAATCCCAATTCATCAATCCGTAACCTCGGATAACGCTGCTGTTCAGGGGATAGCTCTTGATCTTGCAGGCGTTTCCGCTGTTGCCCTCCACGGTATAGACGTTCGTGCCGTCCGTGCCGATCACGATGCCCACATGGTCGGCGTTGCCGCTGTTGTCCCAATCGAAGAAAATTGCGTCGCCGGGGGCGATGTCGCTGTACCCCCGGTTGGCCCACTGGCCCCGTGACTGGAACCAGGCCATGCCCCCGGAGGTGCAGCCAGCAAATTTTGGCTCGGTCAGGCCCATTTGGTTATAGCACCAGGACACGAAGCAGGCGCACCACTCCACACGGCTGTCAAAGCCGTACCAGCTCCAATAGGGCTGGCCGTTCACATTCCCCACCTGTGATTTCGCGATGTCCACCACAGCGGTATTTCCGGGCCGTGCGCCGTCCACAAAATGAACGCCGCTGATGTCCTCGGACGCGCTGATGTCGTAGGAACCGCCGCCAAACACAAGGGGATTGTTGCCGCTTGTTTCCAGATAGATATTGAACATTTCCAACTGCTCCGGGGTCAGCAGCTCCGGGGCGATGGACACGATAGAGCGGGCGGTCAGCTTCACATTCAGGATGTAATAGTTATAGGGGACTTGGACGGTGTAGCTGTTGCCCTCGCTGTCCGTCCGGGTTTCCGTGCGGTAGCGGACTTCAACCGTCGTGGTGGTGGTAAGGGTGTACTGCTTGCTGAATACCCGCTGTAACTCCGCCTGAACCTCGGCCAGCGTGTAACGCGGGAGGATGGAGGTCAGGAAAGCGGCCAATTCATGGGGATTGTGGATGATCTCGTCCAGATCGTAGCGGTATTCGTCATAGCCGGGGTAGGTGCTGGGGATGTTGTCGATCTGCCGCTGTAAGTCGTTCTCCATGCCCACATAGGCGTTTTCCACGGCGATCAGGTCTGCGTCGTCGGAGAGGTAGGAGGTGGCCGTGAAGCCGGAACCAAACCCGCCCACGATGGAGGAACAGGACTGTAAGCCGCCCATCAGGAACGCCGTCATAATCAGCAGGGCCAGGGCCACAAGACAGCCTTTCCAGTGCCGGACGGCAAAGGAGGCCAGCCGTTCGCTCTCCTTGACCGCTTCCTTTGCGGCTTTACTGCCGGACTTGGCCGCTTTCGCCGCCCCCTGCGCGGCCCCGGCCCCATGCGCCGCCGTCTGGCCCGCCGCCCTCGCCGCCTTGACATACTGCTGCTTGATCTGCCGCTTCTGCCAGAACCGGGAAATGGGGTTGCTGGCCGCTTGTGCAAGCTGGGGGTTATCATGGAGGGCCTTTTGATAGAAATATTCGATATTTGCCTTTTCCGCCAGACGTTCAGCCTTGGACAACTCCCGGTATGGCTTCAAGCGGTGGCGGCGGATTGCGCCCCGGACGGCCCGGCCCGCCTGCCGCTCGGCCAATTCCTCCCCCTTGTGTCCGCCCTCCACGCCCACATTCTCATGCTCCACCTCATGGATTTTGCCGTG
>CAJTYK010000171.1 GCA_910584285.1 uncultured Oscillospiraceae bacterium | reverse complement strand
GAGAACAGCGGCAAGGACGATGACGGGAACTCCCTGCAAAACCAGATCGCCGTCTGCGAGGACTATCTGGACGGATGCCCGCACCTCCGGCTCACGGAGGTCTACTCGGACAACGGCAGGACGGGGACCGTGTTCGACCGTCCGGCGTGGAACCGCCTGATGGACGATGTGCGGACGGGGAAGATACAGTGCATCGTGGTCCGTGATCTCAGCAGGTTCGGGCGCGACTATGTGGAGACTGGCAGCTATCTGGAGAAGATTTTCCCGGCGCTGGGGACACGGTTCATCTCCGTGAAGGAGAACTTCGACAACTTCACCTGCGGCAACGCGATGGAGTCCCTGTCGGTGAGCCTGCAAAACCTGGTGAACGCCATGTACTCGCGGGACATCTCCAAGAAGGTCTCCACGGCGCTCCGGGCGCAGATGGAGACGGGGAACTTTCGGAACCGCAACCTCCCCTATGGCTACCTCTGGAACGAGGATAAGACCGCCTATGTGGTGGATGAAGAAGCCGCCGCTGTTGTCCGGCAGATATTTGAGTGGAAACGGCAGGAGGTATCGGTCTACACCATCGTTGAGCGGTTGAAGGCCGGGGGCATAGAAAGCCCGGAGCGGCACAAGCGCAGGGCCGGCACCCGGAACGGCGACAACATCCAGGGCGAGGGCTGGTGTCCCTCCACCATCCGGGGCATCCTGCAAAACCGGGCGTACATCGGGGAGATGGTCTGCGGGAAGTCCGAGACGGCGCTCTACAAAGGGCTGAAAAAACGGCTCACAGAAAAAGATAACTGGATCGTTGTCTCCGATGCCCACCCGCCCATCGTTTCTGTCTCGGACTTTGAGGCGGTGGAGCGGCAGATGCGGGAGGACAGCGCCCACCGGGAGACCGCTATGGAGTGGTCGGCGGACATCCGGGCGGGCATGATCGACCTCTTTGCCGGGAAGATATTCTGCGCCGACTGCGGAAAGCGGATGTACTACAAGCGGCAGCGTATCTGCGGATGCAAAAATGTGACCTTCCGGGGTGTTTATGATTGCAGTACCCATGTGCGGCGGGGTCACGCAACCTGTTTTAACCACTTCATCCGGCAGGACGCCCTCAACGAGAAGGTGTTCAACGCCATCCGGGACCAGCTTCAGGTGGCGCTGGACTATGAGAAGCTCCTGCTTGCCATGCGGGGCGGCTCCGGCGAGGCCAGCGTCCGGGAGAAGCACAAGGCGGCGGTGGCAAGCGTCAAGCTCCGGCTGAACGCCCTGAAAAAGAAACGGGCGGGGCTGTATGAGAGCTATGTCGAGGGCATCCTGAACGAGGAAGAATACGCCTTTGCCAAGCAGACCTATGAGGAGCAGTATGAAGCCCTGAACCGCCTTTTGGACGAGGCCGTGGAGCGCCGGGAGCGGTTCCTGGCGTCCATCTCCCCGGACAACAAATGGCTCACCATGATGCGGGGCGCTGCCGGGATGACAGGATTGACGCAGGAGCTTGTAGACGCGATGATCGAGAAGGTACTTGTCTACGGCG
>CAJTYK010000170.1 GCA_910584285.1 uncultured Oscillospiraceae bacterium | reverse complement strand
CCTCGGCCCCCAGCATATCCCCGTCCTGGGCGGGGTAGGTGCTGGCCCCGATCCCCCCGATGATCCCGTTGCCCAGCGTCACCAGGGAGGAGGCGCAGGACTGGACCGTGAACAGGAGGAGGACGCAGGCCAGGGCGATCACCACGCCGCCAGGGTGACGCTTGACGAAGCCAGCCACTTTTTCCGCCAGCTTCTCCGCAGAGACGGCGGTTTTTTCGGCGGCCCTGGCCCCCTGCTTGGCGGCCTCCCGCGCCTGTTTCCGATACTGCCGTTTCAGCTTCTCCCTGTGCCACAGCCGGGCGGCGGCGCTTTTGAACGCCTCCGGCTGTTCCTGGGCCAGCTTGCGGGTCTGGTAGTCCGCCTGGGCCTTGATAAATTGGGACTCGGCGCGGGCGGCGGCCCTGGCCGGGCGGGTTCGGATGCGCTTTTGGGTAAAGTGTACCATTTTTCCGCCCACCACCTCGCCCACCAGCTCGGAGCGGTGAGCGCCCTCGGTTCCCACATTCTCATGCTCCACCTCGTAGAGCTTGCCATGCACAAAGCCGTGTACCCCATGCCCGGCGGCCCCGCCCACCCGCCGGAGGGGGCCGCGCTTCTTGGGGGGCTTCTGGTTCGCCAGACGGTTCCGGGCCGTTTCCAGCTTGTCCCACCGCTTTTCCATCTGGAGCTTGGCCCTGGCGGTACGCTCCTGCTGGCTTTCCATGCGAAACTTGGGTTTTTCCTGCTTCTGGCCACCCTGGCCAGAAGTGGCCCGGTTACTCGTCCTTTCGTTCATTGGCCTTGTCCTCCGGCTTGGTGGTGAGCAGGGTATAAAGCTCGGTGTCCTTGGGGAAACGGTCTACAAAGGGGATGGCGGTGTCGCCGTAGAACAGCAGCCCCTCACCGGAGCCGGAGTGCGTCACATAGGAGAGCTGGTGCGGGGAAATCCCCAGGTGGCTGGCCAGCACCTCCCGATCCCCGGCGGCCTGGGAGAGCAGATAGAGAAAATCGCAGTTGCCGAAGATGGACTCGATCTCACTGCTTTCCAACAGGCTTTTCACGTTTTGGGTGATGCCGCTGGGGATCGCGCCCCACTTGCGGAAACGGCGGAAAATCTCAACACTGTATGCCGCCGTCTGCGGGTCGGCCAGCAGAACATGAAACTCGTCCTGGTATACCCAGGTGGCCCGGCGCTTTTCCCGGTTGGCGGTGACGCGGCCCCACACCTGATCGGTGAGGATCAGAAGCCCGATTTTTTTCAGCATCTTCCCCAGGGCCTTGATGTCATAGCACAACAGGCGGTTGCTCACCTCCACATTGGTACGGTGGTTAAAGAGGTTGAGCGATCCCGTACAGTAAAGCTCCAGAGCGGACGCTACCCGCCGGGCCTCCGGCTCCGGCTGTTGGAGCAGCTCCTCGTACAAGTCCTGGAGAATAGGCATCCGCTCCGGGGCCGGGTCTGCCAGATAGGGGCGGTACACGTTCCGCACCGCCCGGTCAATCACGGTCTTTTCCACCGGGGCCAGCCCGCCCCTGCCGCCCACAATCAGCTCGCACAGGGACAGAATGAAGTCACTTTTCA
>CAJTYK010000169.1 GCA_910584285.1 uncultured Oscillospiraceae bacterium | reverse complement strand
CACGTCATCGACACGCCGCCCCAGACGGTCTACCTCTCCGGCGAGGAGCAGGAGGTTGTGCAGGTCTATTTCGGCAACTCCGCCAAGGGCGCCCTCCTGGTGTCCAAGGTGGGGGATGAGGGTGAACCCCTGAGCGGCGTTGAGTTTTTGGTCACCAAGTCCGACGGGACGCTGGTGGGCGACGCCAACGGCAAGTTCGTGACCGAGCAGGACGGCACCTTCCTGGTGACTGATATCGACCCCAATACCACACTGGTTGTGAAGGAAACCCGCACAAAATCCGGCTATTTGCTGGACGATGCGGCCCAAACCGCCGTGGTGAAGGCCGGACAGACGGTGAAGCTCCAGTTCATCAACCACAAGGCTGGGAATCTGATCATCCACAAGCTGTCCGGGGCGGACAAAAAGACGCCGCTGGCTGGGGTGCAGTTCAAGATCACCTACGCCGATGGCCGGGTTGTGGACGCTGAGGGCGGTAAACTGTCTTCCAACGGCCTGTATACCTCTAATGAGGAAGGACAGATCATCCTCTCCGGGATCACGGGCACTGTCATCTGCACCGAGGTGTCCAGTATCCCTGGGTACACGATTGACCCCAACACCCGCAGCCAGACCATCGTGATCAACCCCGGCGACGACACGCAACATTTGTGGTTTTACAACGACCCCATCGGCGGTGTGGAGATCGTGAAGGTGGTGGAGGGAAACGAGAGCCAGCGCATCCCCAACGTCACCTTTGAGATCCGCCGCATGGACGACGCCCTGGTGGACACCGTGACGACCGGGGCGGATGGCCGGGTGTTCGTCACCCTGGAGGCGGGCAGCTATTACGCGGTTGAAACCAAGTGCCCGAAGGAGTACAAGCTGGATTCCACGCCCTACTACTTCGAGGTAAAGACGGGCAAAGCCACGCCCCCACTGGTGGTGACGAACAAGGCCCTGTCGGGAGTGTTGATCCACAAAATTGATTCCGTCACAAAAGAGGGGATCTACGGGGTGAAATTCCTGGTGTACGACCAAAATAAGAACCCCATTGGCGAGTACACCTCCGACAACCGGGGGTATGTCTACATCGACGACCTCACCGTGCAGGGCAAGGGCCGGCTGTATATCCGCGAACTGGAGGCCGCCCCCGGCTACGAGCTGGACAAGGAATACAAGACCGTTTATGTGCAGCCCGGGAAAACGGTGGAAATTGAGTGGGAGAACACCCCCATCACGGGTCAGTTCCAGATCCGTAAGTACGCCGCTGAGTATAACGAGGTCACCGGCACCCCGGCGGGCGCTCCCCTCAAGGGCGCGGTGTATGAGATCAGCGAGGCCCGGTCTGGCCGTGTGGTGGATTACATTACCACTGACGCCCGGGGCGTTGCAGCGAGCAAGCCCTTGCCTTTGACCCGCTACCTCATCAAAGAGGTGACTGCGCCGGCGTACTGGCAGCTCAGCGGCACCGTTTTCGACGAAACCCTGGATTATTCGGGCCAGATCATCAAGCTGTCCGACTATGACAAGCCCGCCAAGCTGGGCGTCACCATCACCAAGCGGGGCAATGCCCAGGTGCTGGCGGGCAGCCAGATGCGGTA
>CAJTYK010000168.1 GCA_910584285.1 uncultured Oscillospiraceae bacterium | reverse complement strand
CTACCGTTGCCGAGCTGGAAGCCCAAGCGAAGTCCGGCCAGCCCATTTCCCTGACAGACCTCGCCAATGCTGACAAAGCGGAGCGAGAGGCCCAAAAAGGCGGTACGGCAGAGACAGACCCTCCCGGTCAGGATAAGGGCGAAGCCCTGACCGCCGCCAAGGAGGGACCTGCCGGGACTGCTATCACGCAGATTTTTGAGAAGCGCCTCACGGCCCCTGACGAGGCGGCGCGGAAAACTCTGCCCACCCCGAAAGAGGGCGAGTCCTATTTTATCACCCTCCACCCGGCCTATCTGGAGAAATCCAGCTACAACAATTTTTCCGTGGATGTTGAAAGCGAGAACTTCAAGGAGCTTTTGAAATCCATTGAATTGGTGGGCATCAAAGACCCGGTGCTGGCCCGGTTCAACGAAAAGGGCGGGCTGGAAATCCTGTCCGGCCAGCGCCGCCATATTGCCGCCACCATGCTCAACCAGGCCGTCCCCACCATTATCCAGAAAATTGGCGACGCGGACGCCAAGATCATCGTGGCGGACGGCAACCTGCACCGGGACAAAATTTCCAGCTATGACCTGTCCCGCGCCCTGCGGATGAAGATGGAGGGCATGAAGCAGAAGGCGGGCCGCAGAAAGAAAGGCTTTTCCGCAAATGAGCTGCAAAGCGACGCGAAGCTGGCGCAGGAAATGGGCATGACCGTCTCCAAGCTCAACCGCCTGATCCGTATGTCGGAGGCAATCAAGGGCGTGTGCGACCTGGTTGACGAGGGCAAGCTCTCCATTTCCACCGCAGCCGAAATGTCCGCGCTGAAGCCCAAGACGCAGGAATCCGTTCTGCACCTGCTTGACCTGGGCTATAAGACCACCACTGACCGCATTATCCGCATGAAGAAAGCCGAGGGCGAGGGCAAGAAGCTGGACGAAATGGAATTGCGGAAGATTTTGGACGATAAGGACATCGCACCCAAGCAGCCGGAGCCGGTACAGCAGCCGGAGGCCCCCACCACCGGCGCGGCCCCGGAACCCGCTGGCGAACCGGCCCCCCAGCCGCCCATTCCCGCCTCTCCCGATGTTCCCCAGACCCCGGACACGCCCCCCGCCGCAGACATTCCCCCGTGGGAGGAGCCGGAAAAAGCTCCCGCCCCGGAGCAGGGCGCTGAACCGCCCGCCCATGATGCTCCCGCCCCGGAGAGGGACGACGACCCGTTCAAGGGGACGCAGGAGCGGCCCGAAGTGACCAAGGTGATTTTGACCGGGGACCGCCTCCGCAAGTATTTCCCCGATGTGTCCATGACCCCCCGTGAGATTGAGGAAAGCGTGTACTCGGCGCTGGAGGAGCGCCGCCAGCGGCAGATGAAAGAGCAGCAGAAAGCGGCGATTTTCAAGAAAAGCGGTCCGACCCGGTGATTATCAGCCCGACCAGCAGCCGGATCGTCCCCGCAACGTGCGCCCAAAGGGGCGCTTTTTTTCTGCCCGAAAGCAGGTGACGGCCCGTAGCTGACAAATACTACCACGCCGTCTCCTGCTCAGGGGGCAAGGACTCGACGGCCATGCTCCTGCTTATGCTGGAGGCCGGGATGCCCATTGACT
>CAJTYK010000167.1 GCA_910584285.1 uncultured Oscillospiraceae bacterium | reverse complement strand
GAATCGTCTACGCTTCCGCCCAAAAGCAGGAGGAAAAGCCCAGAAAGGAATTTGCACTGCCCTCTGCCGGCCGGGAGATGCGGCGGATGTACGCCTACCTGCTCAAACACCGATTCCTGGACCGGAACGTGGTCAATGCCTTTGTCCGGGCCGGACTGTTGTATGAGAGCTGTGAGAAATTCAAGGACAGAGAGTACCACAACGCCGTCTTTGTCGGCAAGGACGAGAACGGCGTCCCGCGCCACGCCCACAAGCGCAGCCTGAACAGCCTCGGCAAGACCTTCCGCATCAACGTGGAAGGCAGCGATCCCCGGTGCAGCTTCCACTACACCGGGACCAGCAACCGCCTCTATGTCTTTGAGGCGCCCATTGACCTGATGTCCTTCCTCTCCCGCTACCCCCGAGGCTGGCAGGAACACAGCTTCGTGGCCCTGTGTGGGACCGCGGAACACGCCATGCTCTGGATGCTGGAGCAGAACCCCGGCCTTCGCACCGTCTGCCTCTGCCTGGATCACGACGAGGCGGGCATCGAGGCCAGCGGACGGCTGGCGGAGATCCTCCATGAACACGGCTATGACGATGTGGGGATGCTCCAGTCCGAACACAAGGACTGGAACGAGGATCTCAAGGCCCGGCGTGGTCTCCCTGCTCAGGAGGCGGAGGAGCATCCCCAGCTCATTGCCGCTTCGGAGGTCTGCGGCAGGATCGGAGTCTACATGGAGGAGTGTGTCATTCCAGAACGGGTAGGCCGTGAGCTGACAAATGCGCTCTGCGGATATGAGATGAATCTCCGCAGGGACTACCCGGAGGGAGCCACGACCTGCATCGAGCTGGCCTCCGCGCTGGCTCTGTACGCCTATGGCCGGGGGCTGCGTCAGCTGGGTGAACCACATAGCAGTGAGGAACTGTTGGAGCAACTGCGGAGCTGTATCCATCCCCACCAGAATCGGAGCAGCCTGAACAGCCGCACCGCTGTGTTGGCGGAACAGGCTCATGCTGTTTTGAAGCTGGCCTCCAAGCCTGGCATCCGCAGTGAGGCGGAAAAACGACAGCTGACGGAAGGCTGGCTGGAGCTGGCGCTGTCCTGCGCAAAGATATCCGTCAAGTATGAGGCGGACGTTTTGAAACAGCAGCAGAAACAGGAACAAGCGGCACTGCAACAAGAAATGGGGTGAATTTATGACGCCGCAGACGATCATGTTAATTTTACTGGCGGGCGGGATGCTTCTGCTCATCGCCGCCGCCACGCACTTCTCCGGAAGTGGGAATCTGGACAACATCAAGTCCAAGACGGTTGGCGACGGCCAGCATGGAACCGCCCGCTGGGCCAACAGGAAGGAGATCCAGCAGACCTACCGGCACATCCCCTTCCATGTGAGCGAGTGGCGCTCCGGCAAGAATCTGCCTAAAGCACAGGGGCTGGTGCTGGGCTGTGTCGGGAAGAAGAACGCCGTCACCGCGCTGGTGGACACGGACGATATCCACTGCCTGATGATCGGCGCGTCCGGCGTGGGCAAGACGGCGTTCTTTCTCTACCCCAACATGGAGTACGCCTGCGCCAGCGGGATGAGCTTCCTGGCCCTTGATA
>CAJTYK010000166.1 GCA_910584285.1 uncultured Oscillospiraceae bacterium | reverse complement strand
TGGTCGACCCTGATATTTTTATATCCCAGAGCAATGAGCTGGCCCGCCAGCTCCGGGCCGCAAAACAGGAAAAGGAGCGGCTTCTGGCGGATGGGGATGATGACGCCATTCCCAGGACGCGGGAGCTGCTGGAAACGCTGGAAACCCTGCCCGAATTTCTCCCCGCCTTCGACAGCGAGATCTTCACTGACCTGGTGGAGCGGATCACGGCGGAGGGCGATGGCCACCTGCGGTTCCGGCTGAAAAACGGGCTGGAATTGACCGAGACCACCGAGAGGAGTGTGCGCTGATGGCAAACCGAAAGCTGCCCTTCGGCTACTGCCTGCGCAACGGGCAGGTGCAGGAGGAGGAACAGGAGGCGGAGCTGGTGCGGCTGATCTTCCGCCGCTATGCGGATGGAGCTTCTTACGGGAAGCTGGCGGAGGAGTTAAACGCCGCTGGTTGCTCCTACGCCCCCGGCAGGCCCTGGGACAAAAACATGGTGGCGCGGATCCTCCAGGACGGGCGCTATCTGGGCAGCGCCAAGTATCCCCGGCTCCTCTCAACGGAGCTGTTCCACCAGGCTCAAAGCGCCAGGCCGGATGTGTCCGGCAGGCTGGAGTGCCCGGAGATCAAAGATATCCGCGTCCTGGCCCGGTGCGCCCAGTGCGGCGAACCCATGCGGCGGATGCGCAAAAACTACTGGTACTGCTCCAACTGCATGGATTCCCCCAGTAAGATCAAAGACGAAGCCCTGATCCTGTGTGTGGAGCAACTCCTCCGCAGCCTCCGGGAGCATCCTGAGACCATCTCCCCCGCCCCCGCCGCTGAGAGCGAGAACGAAGCTGTCCAGGCAGCTCAAGACCGCCTTACCCACGAGCTGGAACAGGCCGAGTTTGATGAAGCCGTCGCAAAAGCCCAGGCTGTTGCCCTGGCCTCCGCCCGGTTCAACACCTTGGGTTCCGGGGACTATGAGACCATGCGGCTTCGCTATCTGCTGAACGGTGCGGAGCCGGGCGGCGGTTTGGATACGGCCCTGCTCCGGCAGGTCGCCGCCGCCGTCCTGATCCACCCCTCCGGGGCGGTCAGCCTGAAGTTGAGGAACGGGCAGACGCTGGAGAATCCAGCGGAGTGAGATAGTTGTGGCGCTGTTGGTATTGCTTGCTTTCCGCACCCCATCTTTGGTGGATATCGTGATAGCTTAGCGGCCCTGAAGCTGGTATTGTTGTTGCGGAATCAACAAAACCATATTCGGAGGGATCAATGAAATGTCGAAGCCAAACTACGCCCACACCTACAGCACCTGCGCCTACAGTATGAAGCGGACTGCGGCTCCATGGCGGGTAACCAGCGGATGCGGCGGAAGGGTGCGAATTTTCAACGGCAGGCATTATGAACTACCCAACAGCACCATCTGCCTTACCTGCCCATGTTATTGCAGGGACAGCACATTGCAAATCGCCAAAGAAAGGAGGGATTCCAAATGACAGCTACCGCCCCCAGCGTGATCGTTATCCCTGCCAATCCTGAGCTGGTCAAGGCCAGAGCCGTTCGACGGCAGCTCCGGGTGGCCGCCTACTGCCGGGTGTCCACCGACAGCGAGGAGCAGC
>CAJTYK010000165.1 GCA_910584285.1 uncultured Oscillospiraceae bacterium | reverse complement strand
ACACCCTGCGCGGCGCCAGCGGCCAGGAGTTCGACCCCGATGCCCTCCACTGGGCGCAGACGGCCCAGGTCCCGTATGAAAAAGCCACCGGCGAGTTCAAGCTCCAGGCGGACAGCGCCCTGCTGGCGCAGTTCCTCCGGCAGACCTATGACGAGTACCAGGCGCTGGGGATGTTCGGTCCCGGGCACTGTGTCGAGACTGACCAGGACTACGCCGGAAAGGTGCTGGTTCTGCGCCCGGACAGGCTGAGGGAGGAGTGCTGGTCAGCCCAAAACCAGTTGTGGTACGGGGAGTGCGGCTTTGGCTGCTCCCCTGCCTCCAGAGGGCGGGCGGTGTACGCCACCTGCCTGGGGGACGGCGAGGAGGCCCGCTGGAACCGGGAGGACTTTATGGGCGTGCTGGACGAGCAGTACCTGCCAGACTGGGCGGCGGAGAAGCTGGCCGAGCTGCGCACCCTCGCCCAGGAACCAAGCGACCCCGTTCAAGAACAGGCGGGAACCCCCACCCCGGGCGGCATGGAAATGGGGTGAGGGCGATGCTCCAATTCTACGTGGTGGACAACCTGTGGCAGGGGACGCTGAACACCGCCCACTTCCACTGTCTCCCCAACGCCGTCCAAGCGTACCGGGAGCTTCCCGCCGCCAATCGTAAGGCGTTGGGCATCCAGCGCGGCGTCGACGCCATCGACCTGGTGCAGTGTCTCCCCCTGTTCCCTGATGACCGGGAGGGCGAGGATGTGATGGTGCTGCGGTTCCTGGAATATCCCCTGTGGAAATCCGACCCCCAGATCATGGAGGCGGCCCAGGAACTGGCATCTCGGCTGCACATCCGCTACTGCCTGTTCCGGCGCTGCATCATCCCCGTCCCGGATCGGGACAAGCTGCCCCGCCCCCTCCGGGGGAAATACCTGTGGCCCGATGAGCCCGGCGACTTCGCCACCGCCGCCCAGTGGATCTACGTGGCCGGAGTGGGCAGACTGTCCGCCCGCGAGTTCAAAAGCCGCTACACCGGCACAGCATATTACCCCCTGGTGGTTCACATCGGGGCCCATGGGATGGACAGCCGGGGCAATTACAAGGCCCTGCAAGTGACCCCGTGGGAATTCCACCTGTTGATCCAGCGCTCCAAGGAGCGCGTTGATCAAAATAAAAAGGAAACGAGGAATGTCAAATGAACCAGTCCATGAATCAGATCCCCAAGAGCGGGGCCATCCCCATGCATGTGGATGTGAAGATCCACACGCTGCACACCAGCGGCTCCGTCCTGGCCAGCGCCTCCGTGAACCTGAACGGATGCTTCGCCATCCGAGGCGTGAAGGTGGTGGACAGCCCCAAGGGCCCCTTTGTGTCCATGCCCAGCTATCAGGGCAGAAAAGGATACACCGACGTCTGCTTCCCCTGCACCAAGGAGTTCCGGCAGCAGTTCAACGACGCGGTGCTGGACGCCTACCAGCAGGAAATGGCCCAGGTCTTCCAGCGCAGCCAGTGTCAGGAACCCAACGGCGCGTTCCAGGAGGAGCCGGATGACTCCATGCTCCCGGACATGGCCATGTAAAAGAGAGGAGAAACCAACATGAAACGTAAGATCATCCCCACCCTGCTGGCGCTGGCCCTCACCG
>CAJTYK010000164.1 GCA_910584285.1 uncultured Oscillospiraceae bacterium | reverse complement strand
TGGCCTTGATCTGGGGCAGATTGAACGGAGCCAGCCGGACGGCGGTGGACACGAGGATCGACTTTGAGGTCTTGCCGGCGGCCATTTTAAAGACCTTGTACTGCCTCACCGCCACGCAGTCCGGCTTCTCCCGCTCAATGGACTGGAAGAGCAGATCCAGGGGCGAGACGTACTCCTCGTCCTCCTCCTTGACCTCGGCATACTCCAGCACCCGCATCACCATGGAGAAGTTCTGTTCATACTCCGGAGCCTCCTGCCACAGCATGAGGATGATGGCCTGTAGCAGTGCCGTTTCCGCTTTCGTCCAAAACGGGTCACTTTCATGGCTGCCCTTGGGTGTGGTGGCCTGGATGAGATTGTTCACCAGCCGCAGTGCATCTTTCTCGTCCCGGATATAGCAGAAGGGGTTGTATCCGTCCGATTCCTCCAGGTTGACGAGGTTCAGCACCCGGATGTCGTAGCCTTGGCTCTTGAGGTAGCCGCCCGTGGCCAGCAGGACTTCCGACTTGGGGTCCGTGATCACATAGTTGGTGTTGGACTCCAGAATATTGGGCTTGACGTAGCTTCTCGTTTTGGCTGCGCCGGAGCCGCCGATGACCAGCACGTTCAGGGAGCGGCGGTGCTTGTGAGTGTCCAGCCCCAGGCGGACGTTTTTGGTCAGCAGCTTGTTTTGTTTCTGAGCGAACATGGCATTGACCTGCCGGGGGGAGGCCCAGGCGGCAGAGCCGTGTTCCTCGCCGTCCCTGGTCCGGCCCTGCTGGTCGGCATAGAGACAGATGCCCATGATGTAGGCCCCGGTGCAAAGCAGGATGGTCACCAGACTATGCTCCGTCCAGTGGATGCGGAAAGGGTGTTCCATGGCCGCCGTCAGGTTGGTGATAATATCCGGCAGGCCGCCGCCCAAGGATTGAGCGATAAGCAGCGCCGCCCAGACTACGGGAATATAGAGGAACAGGTAAATGGTGAGTTTACCCGTCCGGGATGGTTGATTCAGATCGTCCTCACCTCCAAAAAATACGGCGGCCCGGAGGAACTGCGCCTTGACAGATCCTCCAGGCCTGTGTTACGATAACTGCGGTACTTCTCTGCGATCCTAACGCACGTTTTTATTGGGACATTACTCCCACTTGTGCTGTGATTGCAGGGAAGTATCTTTCTATCGCGCTTTTGCCTGAGACTTTGTCTTGCTTCTGACTTTGGCCGGAGCGGACGGTCTCCTCATCTGCGCCCGATACCCCTGGAGCCGCGCCTCAATGGAAGGGCGCTCACTCGTCCCCCTCGTAGTGCCGCTCTCTTTGAGTATAGAGGAGCTGATTTTTATAACGGGCGAGTCTCGTTCCGACCGAGAACCGTTTTTTCCCTTGTTCTCCTGACGCTGGGTCACAGGGGCCTCCTGGCGGCCCTGCTCTGCCGACCGCTGGGACACCTCCCGCCTGGGCTGGGACGGCATCACAGGGGCCTCCTGGTGCCGGACAGCCGCTTTCTGCTGCCGTTCCTGGGTCGGACGCTCCTGCCGTCTGTCCTTGGGCCGTACCGGGGGCCGCTGTTCCTGCAACTGCTCCGGGGCCGACCGCTCCTGGGCTTGGCGTTCCGGCTGGAACACCTCATGTCCCTTCTGGAGCGG
>CAJTYK010000163.1 GCA_910584285.1 uncultured Oscillospiraceae bacterium | reverse complement strand
CCCTGCTTGGCGGCCTCCCGCGCCTGTTTCGCGTACTGCCGTTTTTGGCGCTGCTTTTGGGCAAACCGGGCCAGGGCGTTTTTGCCCAGGTCCGGGTGCTTCTCCAGCTCCGTTTGAAAGCGGTGCTCCGCCGTGGCCTTGACATACCGGCTTTCCGCGCGGGCGGCGGCCTTGGCCGGGTGGTCCCGGACGGCCTGCCGCACACGGCGGGTCCCCCAGCGCCCCACGGCCTCGCCCACCAGCTCGGAGTGGTGGGCCCCCTCGGTCCCCACGTTCTCATGCTCCACCTCGTACACCTTGCCGTGGACGAAGCCGTGAACGCTCCAGCCCAGGGCCCCCGCCCCGCGCTTCACGGGGCCGGGGGGCTTGGCCGGGGCCTGGGCCGCCAGCTTCTCCTGGGCCGCGCCCATACGGAGCTTGGCCTTTTCCGCCTTGACCGCGCTCCGCTCCGCCCGCGTCTGGCCCTGGGCGCTCCGCTTCTTCCCCTCCTGCCGCAGCCGTTCGGAGGGCCGGGCCCGTTCGCTCTCCTGGTGGAGCTTGGATTTGTGGTCAGATTTGCGGGGCCTCTGGACACGGTGTCCAGAAGGCCGGGCCTTACCCATTGGCCTTGTCCTCCGGCTTGGTGGTCAGGAGGGTGTAGAGCTCGGTGTCCTGGGGGAAGTGGTCCACAAAGGGGATGGTGGTGTCCCCATAAAAAAGCAGCCCCTCGCCGGAGCCGGAGTGGGTGACGTAGGAAAGCTGGTGGGGGGAAATCCCCAGGTGGCTTGCCAGCACCTTTTGATCCCCGGCGGCCTGGGACAGCATATAGAGGAAATCGCAGTTGCCGAAAATGGACTCAATTTCGCTGCTCTCCAGCAGGCTTTTCACATTCTGGGTGATCCCGCTGGGGATGGCCCCCCACTTGCGGAAGCGCCGGAAAATCTCCACACTGTACGCCGCCGTCTGGGGCTCCGCCAGCAGAACGTGAAACTCGTCCTGGTACACCCAGGTCGCCCGCCGCCGGTCCCGGTTCTCCGTCACCCGGCCCCAGATTTGGTCCGTGAGGATCAGCAGCCCTATCTTTTTCAGCATCTTCCCCAGGGCCTTGATGTCGAAGCACAGGAGGCGGGAATTGACCTGGACGTTGGTTCGGTGGTTAAAGAGGTTGAGGGACCCGGTGCAGTACAGCTCCAGGGCGGAGGCCACCCGCCGGGCCTCCGGCTCGGACTGTTTCAGCAGCTCGTCGTAGAGGTCCTGGAGAATGGGCATACGCTCCGGGGCCGGGTCCGCCAGATAGGGCCGGTAGATGGTCCGCACGCAGCGGTCGATCACCGTCTTTTCCACGGGGGCCAGCCCGCTCCGCCCGCCCACGATCAGCTCGCACAGGGAGAGGATGAAATCGCTTTTCAGGGACAGGGGGTCCTCGTCGTCGGCGTAGTTGGGGTTGATGTCCATGGGGTTGATGAACGTCCCCGCCGTGGCCGACGGGGACAGCCGCACCACCTGGCCCCCCAGCCGGTTCACCAGGGGGTAATATTCCCCCTCCGGGTCCGCTATGATGATGTCGTCGTCCGGGAGGGAGAGGAACACGTTGACGATCTCCCGCTTGGCGGCGAAGCTCTTGCCGCTGCCGGGCGTGCCCAGGAACAGGCCGTT
>CAJTYK010000162.1 GCA_910584285.1 uncultured Oscillospiraceae bacterium | reverse complement strand
AGACAAAGAAAGCCCCCGGCAGGAAATCTCAGCGTGATTCCTGCCGGGGTGCTTCACCGAGTCGTAGATACCCCTGTCAGGGGGAGGCCAAATCCGCCGGGGGTTTTCTCAGGAGCGGCCAAGAGCGAAACGCAGTTTCGCGGTGAAAGCTTCTTTTTTCGCTTCCTTTTTTCTTCTCGAAGAAAAAAGGAAGGCCCTCGTCGACACAAGCTGCGCTCAGTCGCTTCCGCTCCGCTGTGTCTCCTCTCCCCACAAAGCCAAAGGACGGCTTTGCGGGGGCCCCACCATTTACTTCTTCAGCCCCTCCGCCCAGGCGGAATACCGCGCCACCTTATCCGCGCAGTCGGCCTGGCTGGCCCCCTGGGCCAGTATGTACACCTTCACCTTGGGCTCGGTGCCGGAGGGCCGCACGATCACAGACGTGCCGTCCGCCAGCTCGTAGCGCAGCACGTTGGAGCCGGACAGCTCCATGGAGGTCTTGCCCCCGGTGGCGGCGTCCACCACGCTGCCGTCCTTGTAGTCCTTCCAGGTTTTGACGGTCTCGCCGCCCACCTCCTTGGGGGGATTGGCCCGCAGGTTCGCCATCAGGTCGGCCATCTTCTTCAGGCCGTCCAGGCCGGGCATCACCAGGTTCAGGGTGCGCTCGCCGTAGTTGCCGTACTTCTCGTACAGGGCCATCAGCGCGTCATACAGCGTCATGCCCTTACCGGCATAATAAGCCGCCATCTCGGTGAGGGCCACGGCGGCGGTGACGGCGTCCTTGTCCCGCACGTAGTCCCCCAGCATATAGCCGTAGCTCTCCTCATAGGACATGATGACATTGCCCTCGCCGCTGCCCTCCAGCTGGTCCTTCTTCTGGGCCAGGAACTTGAAGCCGGTGAAGGTGTCGAAGCAGTGGAGGCCGTTGACCTCCGCCACCTTGCGGGCCATCTCGGTGGTGACGATGGTTTTCAGGGCCACGGGGTTGGCGGGCATCTTGCCGGTGCGCTGCTTGGCCCCGATGAGGTAGTCCAGCAGCAGCACGCCGGTCTGGTTGCCGGTGAGCACCTTAAACTCGCCGTCGGCAGTGCGCACCATAATGCCCACCCGGTCGGCGTCGGGGTCGGAGCCCAAGATAAAGTCCGCCCCCTCCTTGTTGGCCAGATCCACCGCCAGATAGAAGCCCTCCGGGTTCTCCGGGTTGGGGGAGGCCACGGTGGGGAAGTTGCCGTCGATGACCATCTGCTCGGGGACACAGATCACGTGCTTCATGCCCAGCCGCTTCAGGGCCTCGGGAATGAGCTTATAGCCGGTGCCGTGGAAGGGGGTGTACACCATCTTGAAGGTGTCGGCCACCGCGTCCACCGCCGCCTGATCGTTGACCTGGGCCATCACGTTGGCCAGGAACTTCTCGTCGGTCTCGGCGCCCATCAGGGTGATGAGGCCGTCGGCTACCGCCTTGTCGTAGTCGGCCACGGTCACGTCGAACACGTCGGACTCCCGCATGATCTTGGCCACCTCGTCGGCGTGGTTGGGGGGGAGCTGGGCGCCGTCGGACCAGTACACCTTGTAGCCGTTGTACTCCTTGGGGTTGTGGCTGGCGGTGATGTTGATACCGGCGATGCAGCCGTACTCCCGGATGGCGAAGGACAGCTCCGGGGTGGGGCGCA
>CAJTYK010000161.1 GCA_910584285.1 uncultured Oscillospiraceae bacterium | reverse complement strand
AGCCAGTTGATGGCGGGGAAGTGGCGCTTGTAGGCCAGGGAGGCGTCCAGGGCCCAGAACACCTTCACGATCCGCATGGTGCCCTGGGAGACGGGCTCGGCCAGGTCGCCGCCCGGGGGGGACACGGCGCCCACGGCGGTCAGGCTGCCCCGTCTGTCCTCCTCGGAGCCCAGGCAGGACACGGAGCCCGCCCGCTCGTAGAACTGGGCCAGGCGGGAGGCCAGGTAGGCGGGGTAGCCCTCCTCGCCGGGCATCTCCTCCAGACGGCCGGACATCTCGCGCAGGGCCTCGGCCCAGCGGGAGGTGGAGTCGGCGATGACGGCCACGTCGTAGCCCATGTCCCGGAAATACTCGGCGATGGTGATACCGGTGTAGATGGACGCCTCACGGGCGGCCACCGGCATATCGGAGGTATTGGCGATGAGCACCGTACGCTTCATCAGCGTCTCGCCGGTGCGGGGATCCACCAGCTCGGGGAACTCCCGCAGCACGTCGGTCATCTCGTTGCCGCGCTCGCCGCAGCCGATGTAGACCACGATGTCCACGTCGGACCACTTGGCCAGGGCGTGCTGCATCACCGTCTTGCCGGAGCCGAAGGGGCCGGGGATGGCGGCGGTGCCGCCCTTGGCCACGGGGAAGAACGTATCCACAATCCGCTGCCCGGAGGACAGGGGCTTGATGGGGGGGTACTTGTGCTTGTAGGGGCGGCCGATACGCACGGGCCACTTCTGGCTCATGGCCAGCTCCACCTCGGTGCCGTCCTCGCGGGTGAGCACCGCCACCGTCTGGTGGACGTTGTACTGGCCGGCGGCTGCCACGCTTTTCAGCGTGCCCTTCAGGGTGGGGGGCACCATGATCTTGTGGAGCACCACCGGGGTCTCGGGGACGGTGCCGATGATGTCGCCGCCCACCACCTTGTCCCCGGCCTTGGCCACGGGGGTAAAGTCCCACAGCTTGTCGGGGTCGATGGGGGGCACCTCCACACCGCGGGGCAGGTTGTTGCCGTGAACCTTCTCCATGATCTTCTCCAGCGGGCGCTGGATGCCGTCATAGATGTTCTCAATCATGCCGGGGCCCAGCTCCACGCTCATGGGGGAGCCGGTGGTGACCACCTCGGTGCCGGGGCCCAGGCCGGAGGTCTCCTCATAGACCTGGATGGAGGCGGAGTCGCCGTTCATGGTGAGGATCTCACCGATGAGGCGCTCGGGGCCCACGCGCACCACGTCGGACATATTGGCGTCCGCCATGCCGGTGGCCACCACCAGGGGGCCGGAGACCTTAACTACTTTTCCCATAGGCTTTTAAAACCTTCTTTCTTAAAGGTTATCGTTGTTACAAAATGTCCGCGCCGACCGCCCGCTCCACAGACTTCTTGATGTTGGCCATGCCCATGCCCAGGCTGCCCTCCTTACCGGGGATCAAAATGATCGCCGGGGTGAGCTCGTCCTTGTAACGGGCAATGTCCGCCTCCATCTGGGCGGCCAGCTGCTCGGTGAGATACACCACCGCGAAGTCCTCCCGGGCGATGCGGTGGAGGGTGTGGCGGGCGTCCTCCACGCTGTCCACGGGGAAAACCGTCAGGCCCAGGGCCTTGAAGCCCATGACGCTGTCCTTGTCGCCCAGCACGGCGATCTGGTAGCTGTTTGCCATAAAGTCTCCCCCCTTAACAGTAGGCCCGGCGCAGGCGCTGCCGGATGGTGGT
>CAJTYK010000160.1 GCA_910584285.1 uncultured Oscillospiraceae bacterium | reverse complement strand
CCGGACGGCAAAACCGGCGTCTGGCTGGACTTGCCCGCCACGGCGGAGCAGGTGCGGGCGGCGATGGGGCAGATCGGCGTCACGCAGGATAATCCCTGGGACTATTTCATCAGCGGCTTTTCCTCCCCGGAGGGCCGACACCTGGCTATCCCCTACGACATGGCGCTGGCCTCCGGCGTGAACGAGCTGAATTTCCTTGCCGCCCGGCTGGAAAAGCTGGACGCCTACGAGATCGGCACACTGAACGCCGCCTTGCAGCAGAAGAACACCGAATTGCGGACGATCAGCCGCATCATCGACTACCCCGACAATCTGGATTATTTCGTCAATCTCCCGGACATCCATACTGTGGCCGCGCTGGGGAACTACTACCTGAACCGCTCCGGCATGGTGGATATGCCCGACGAGTGGAAACCCGCCATCGACACGGCTGCGCTGGGAAAGCACATCGCCGGACTGGAACAGGGGGCCTTTACCGAGTACGGCTATATCGTCAAAAGCGGCGACCAGTGGCGGCAGGTCTATGAGGGCCAGATCATCCCGGAGGAATACCGGGTGCTGTCCTTTCCGCCCCCGCAGGTGGAGCGGGACGAGGCCAGCCGCCCCCAGCCCCAGCGGTCGCAGACCGCCCCGGCCTCCCAGCCCGTCATTCCCATTGTGCTGACCGGCAAAAACAACGCCGAGCGCATGAAAGAGATCACCGACAAGCTGGAAGCCGGTATTCAGGCCCTTTTTGAGAGTGAGCAGTACAAAAACTACCTCACCGCCATGTCCAAGTTCCACAATTACAGCTTCAACAACACCCTCCTGATCGCCATGCAGAAGCCGGACGCCTCCCTGGTGGCGGGCTACAACAAGTGGAAGGACGAGTTCGAGCGCCATGTGAAGCGGGGGGAGCGGGCCATCAAGATTTTGGCCCCGGCCCCCTACAAGGTGCGGCGGCAGGTGGAAAAGCTGGACGCCAGCGGCAGGCCCATCCCCGGCCCGGACGGGAAGCCGCTGACCGAGGAACAGGAAGTGACCGTCCCGGCCTTTAAGGTGGTGTCGGTGTTCGACGTGTCCCAGACCGAGGGCCGGGAGATACCCGACATCGCCGTGGACGAGCTGACCGGCAGCGTGGAGCGGTATCAGGACTTCTTCGCCGCCCTGGAGCGGACTTCCCCCGTCCCCATCGCCTTTGAGGACATCGAGAGCGGGGCGCACGGCTACTACCACCTGGAGGAAAAGCGCATCGCCATCGACGAGGGCATGAGCGAATTGCAGACCTTGAAAACGGCCATCCATGAGATCGCCCACGCCACCCTCCACGCCATTGACAAGGACGCCACGCCGGAGGAATTGGCCGACCGCCCCGACCGCCGTACCCGTGAGGTGCAGGCCGAGAGCGTGGCCTACGCCGTCTGCCAGCACTACGGGCTGGACACGTCGGACTACTCGTTCGGCTATGTGGCCGGTTGGAGTTCCGGCAAGGAGCTGTCCGAGCTGAAAGCCTCCCTTGAAACCATCCGGGCCACGGCCAATGACCTGATTACCAAGATCGACGGCCACCTGGCCCAGCTTCAGCAGGAGCGGCAGGCCCGGCAGGAGCAGGCCCCGCCCATCTGGAACGGGCTGGACGGGCTTATCAACGACAAGCCTTTCATGCCGGGGGCCACCCCGGAGCAGCAGGCCAACGCCCTGATCGACTTTGCCGAGCGCGACGGCCAGCGG
>CAJTYK010000159.1 GCA_910584285.1 uncultured Oscillospiraceae bacterium | reverse complement strand
GCCCACCGTGGAGCCGACGCCGGAGGGCATTTCCGCCGAGCTGTACGACCTGATGTGCGCCTATGACCCGGAATTTATGAAAGACTACGCCAACCGGGAAGATCAGATCGGCGGGACTATCCGGGAAATGCAGGCGGTTGGCCCCACGTCCTTTGAGCTGGTGATCGTGGGCATCCGGGACGACGAACAGGCCCCCGCCGCCCTCCGGGAACGCGCCGCCGCCCTGATGGACACCATCGACCGCTACAAGGAGCTGAACAACACCTTTTCCATCTATCAGGTACGGGGCGGGCCGGAAACACGGGATTTCCGCTTTGAGCCGTATTATCGCCTGCTGGCGACCGGGCGGACGGTTGACCCGGCGAATTATGACCTGGTGTATACTGCCCCGCTTCGGGACACCGACACGCTGGAAAGCATCTACCGCCAATTCAACACCGACCACCCCGCCGACTTCAAGGGACACAGCCTTTCCGTTTCCGATGTGGTGGTGCTTCGCCACGGCGACCGGCAGGAGGCCCATTTTTGCGACGATGTGGGGTTCCGGGAAGTGCCGGAGTTTTTGCGGGAAAATCCCCTGCGTACCGCCGAGCTGTCCACCGAGCAGAACGAGAACATGATCGACGGCGTTCTGAACAATGCCCCGTCCCCCGGTGAGGTCGCGGCCAAGGAGGAAGCCGGGGAGCCGGTTGCTGAACAGCCGCCGCAAACTGACGCCCCGGAGCAAACGGCGGTTCACTATTACACCATCAACGAGGGAGAGGCTCGCCGCGCCAAGACAGCCAACAGCTTTGACGACTACCGGCCCGGCAGCGCAACGGCGGAGTACCGCAGTATGGTGGACAAGGCGGTTGAGATCGCCCAGCGGCAGAAGAAGCGGGTTGACCCGGAATTTCACGATAAGATAGACCAGCTTCTTGACACCTACGCCCGCCTGCTGGCGCAGAACATGAATAAGGGCTATGAGATCGCCGCCCGCGTCCCCTCCGTGATGATCGCCGGGCCTGCGAATTTCCCGGTGAAGAAAAAGCAGAAGCAGAACGCCGCCGATGATAAGAATATGCGGGAATGGCAGGAGATACAGGGCTTGCTTGATAAAATCCGCAGTACGGGCATGGGCGGCATCAGCGCCGACGACCCCAACGCCATTGATAAACTGCAAGCCAAGCTGGAAAAGCTGGAAGCCACGCAGGAAATGATGAAAGCGGTGAACGCCTACTACCGCAAGCACAAGACGTTGGAGGGCTGTCCCCATCTGTCCCAAAAGAGCATTGAGGCGTTCCAGTCCGGCATGGCCGAGGGCGGCGGGGGAAGCCCCTTTTTGCCCTGGCAGTTGTCCAACAACAACGCCAACATCCGGCAGGTGCGGAGCCGTATTGAGCAGTTGACCCGCCAGCGGGAAAATGTCTTTGTGGGCTGGGAGTTCGACGGCGGCACGGTGGAGATCAACCGGGAGGCCAACCGCCTGCAAGTTTTCTTTGAGGGCAAGCCTGACGAGGCCACCCGGAACATCCTGAAAGAAAACAGCTTCCGCTGGTCGCCCAAGGCCGGGGCGTGGCAGCGGCAGTTGAACGACAACACCTTTTGGGTGGTTGACCGCATTTCGTTCCTGCGGCCCCTCTCCGGCGAGAAGCCCAGCGAATTGCAGATCAAGGCCCGGAAAGCACAGCAGGAAAAGCCCTCCATCCGGGCGCAGTTGAAAGCGGCCAAGGAGGGCCAGCAGCCG
>CAJTYK010000158.1 GCA_910584285.1 uncultured Oscillospiraceae bacterium | reverse complement strand
CCCGCTTGGCGGCGAAGCTCTTGCCGCTGCCGGGCGTGCCCAGGAACAGGCCGTTGGGGTTTTTCAGACGCTTGCGGTCGGCCATAATGACGTTGTTGGAAAGGGCGTTCATGCCATAGTAGAGGGCCGCCCCGTCCATCCGCAGCTCCTTTGTCATAAAGGGAATGAAAATCGCCGTGGAGCTGGTGGTCATGCCCCGCTGTATCTCAATGGCGTTATCCCCCAGCACCAGGGAGGACGTGAAGCCCTGCTCTTGCTGCCAGTCCAGCCGCTTCAAGGCGCAGTTGTATTTCTGGGCAATGCCGGAAATGGTGAACACGTCGTTCTCCAGCTTTTGCCGGGTGGGGGCGATATTCACCACAGTGAACGTCAGGAGGAACATTCTTTCATTCCGGGACTGGAGGTCGGCCAGGAGCGCCGCCGCGTCCTTGGAGTAGGTAATGAGGTCCGGGGGCAGAATTTCCATATCGTACCCCGCCCTGACCGCCTTTTTCTGCTCCTCCACCTTCATCTTGTCAATGTCGGAGATTTTGCCCTTGGTCATTTTGATGGCCTTGAGCTGGTCCACGGTCTGGACGTGGAGGGTGACGGTCATTTCCGCGTCCAGCTCCAGGAGCTCCAGCAGCAGCTTGTCCGACAGCTCGGAGGCCATGATCTGCAAGTAGGAGGCCGCGCCCCAGAACCGGCCCAGCCGGAACGTCCGGGAGGCGGTGAAGTCGAAGCTGTCCGGGGCGATAAAGTCTTTCGTCCCCATGCCGGTTTTCACGATGTCCGGCCAGGAGAAGCGGAACGGCTCCCGGCCTCCGGGGTGCATCTGGCCGTGGAGCACCTCCAGCCGCTCCCGCCCGTTGAGGACGCGGGAGTGGGCCCCCAGCTTTTTGAAGTTGCCCATGATGTCGCTGGACACGCGCTCCAGCCGGGGGCGGGCCGTCTCCAGGCCGTCGGCGGGGACGCCGAACGTGATGTACTTGGAGCGGACAATGCCGTTGTTGCTCCGGGCGATCTGCCGTTTCAGCATATCCACATATTCCCCCCGGATACTGTCAAAGTCGTCGTGGGCCATGGGGATATTGACCTTGTACCGGCTGCCGCCCCTGGAGCGGTGGTTGATGAACGAGAGCTGGAACGGGAGGGCGCTGTCAAAGTAGTTGAGGAAGCCGCACCAGCCGTCGAAGATGGCGGACTGGTCCTCGCTGGAGGCCACGGAGTAGTTGATGTCCTCGTAGGCGATGGTTTTTGTGTAGAAGCCCTCCCGCACCCGGCAAATGCCGTCTTTCAGCATCTCCACATAGGGGATGGTCTGTTGGGCGGAGAGGGAACGCTTACCGGCCCTTGCGGGTCCGGCGCTTTTGGTCCGTATGTTCAGAAATGGACACCTCCTTTCCGGCGAACGGCGCGTAGATATTTTGGGTTCGGTAGGGCCTGGGGCCGGGCCGGAGGAAGCGGGCGCGGATGATGTTCCGCACCACTTTCTCAAAGGGCAGGCCGTCCTTTTCGTACATCGCCATGAGGAACGCCGGGAGCATGATCCCCAGCATGAGGAACATAGCCCCGGTGCTCCCCACAGGCCCACGGGCCAGCAGATAGGCGGGGACCCCCACCAGCCCGCCGCCTCCGAAACAAATGAGCTGCCGCTTGGTGAGGTTGAACGCCAGCTTGGTCTTGACCCTGGACAGGTCATTGGGGACATTCACATAGGGTATGGCAAATCACTCCTTTCCGTTCCCCGGCCC
>CAJTYK010000157.1 GCA_910584285.1 uncultured Oscillospiraceae bacterium | reverse complement strand
GAAAGGAGGTCAAAAAAGATATGGTACAGACAAACACTACTGCCGCAAGGCGTCCGAGAATTACCGTCATTGACCCCAGGAAGCCCGAGGCGGCGAAGCTCCGGGTCGCGGCATACGCCAGGGTCAGCAGCGACTCGGCGGACCAGCTCAACTCCTACATGGCCCAGGTGGACTTCTACACCAAGTTCATCTCCTCCAGGGAGGACTGGGAACTGGTGGACGTCTACGCCGACGAGGGGCTGTCCGGACTGGAGGCCCGGAAGCGTGAGGAGTTCAACCGCATGATCGCGGACTGCCGTGACGGGAAGATCGACCGGGTGCTGGTCAAGTCCACCTCCCGCTTCGCCCGGAACACCACGGACTACATCCGGTATGTGCGGGAACTGCTCCGGCTGGGCATCTCCATCTGCTTCGAGAAAGAGAACATCGACACCGGGAAGATGACCACCGAGCAGATCGCCCAGATCTACGGCGCTTTCTCCCAGATGGAGTCCACCAACCACTCCAACAATATGAGGGTCAGCGTTCGAATGCGGATGGAGAAAGGGATCTTCGTCCCTCCGTCTACCCCCTACGGCTACCGGCTGGCAGGGCGGGAACTGGAGATCATCCCCGAGGAGGCGGATATCGTCCGGTACATCTACAGCGCCTACCTCAAGGGCCAGGGGACGGCGGATATCGCCCATGAGCTGAATGAGCTGGGGGCTATCCGGGGCCATGGCCGGGAGGGATGGCATCCAAACACGGTGCAGTACATCCTGACCAACGTCTCCTACACCGGCGATATGCTCTGGCAAAAGAGCTTCGCCACCGATACCATCCCCTTCCGGCAGGTGCCGAACCGGGGACAGAAGCCCCGGTACTTCGTGGAGAACTGCCACCCGCCCATTGTGTCCAAGGAGGACTTCCAGCGGGTGCAGGACCTGATGGCCCTTCGCCGGACGCAGTTCGCCGGTAACTCCTCCAAGCCGGAGGCGTCGGTCTACAGCAAGCGCATTGTCTGCGGGGGCTGCGGCTCCATCTGCCGCAGGAAGGTCACCAACGGCAAGACCTACTGGGTGTGCAACCGCCATGACGACGCCAAGTCCCGCTGCCCCGTCCCCCAGGTGCCGGAGGCGGAGATCACAGCGGCCCTGCTTCGGCTCTACCACAAGCTGAAAGCGGATGGCGGCACGATTCTGCGCACCGTGCTGGAGCAGCTCCGGGAGCTGCGGGAGCGGGAACTGCGCACAAACCGCAAAATCAGCGACATCGACAAAGAAATCGCCCGTCTGTCTGAGCAGAATCTCGTACTGGTTCGACTGAAGTCGAAAGGGTACGTTGATCCTGCTCTTTATTTATCCCAGCAGGGTGAGATCGAGCAGAAGCTGAGGACGCTGAGACGGCTGCGCCGGCGCATCATGGACTCCACCAGCGAGGACACCCAGATCCAGGACACCGAAATCATGCTGGACTGCCTGGAGGACGGCCCCCAGTGGCTGGGGGAACCCAGCCAGGAGCTATTCGAGTCACTGGTCAGGCGGATCGTGATCGTCTCGGCGGACACCCTGAAATTCACCCTGCTCAACGGCCTGGAGCTGACAGAGCGGATTGGAAAGGCGGTACGGTAATGGCATGGCAGAGAAAGACCCCCTTCGGCTACATGGTGCGGGGCGGCGAAACCATCCCCTGCCCCACGGAGGCTGACGCAGTTCAGAACATCTTCACCCGTTACCTGGCGGGGGCCTCCTTCGGCAGGATCGCGGAGGAGATGAGCAGAGGAAACATCCCCTACCACCAGCATACCAGCCAGTGGAA
>CAJTYK010000156.1 GCA_910584285.1 uncultured Oscillospiraceae bacterium | reverse complement strand
CAAAGCCCACCAGCTTGTCACAGGCATCAACTGCGACCCGGACACCGCCCTGTCGGATATGCGCGCCACCAAGAGGCGCTGGGACAAAAAGGGCGGCGTTCTGGGCTACCATATCATCCATTCCTACGCCCCCGGCGAGGTAACGCCGGACGAGGCCCACGCCGCCGGGGTGGAATTTGCCCGCCGTCTGCTGGGGGACAAGTACGAGGTTGTTGTGGCGACCCATGTTGATCGGGCGCATCTCCACTGTCACATCGTTTTCAATTCCGTTTCCTTTGTGGACGGGAAGAAATACCGCAGCGACTTCCAAAGTTATTTTGGGGATCTGCGCGGCACGTCCAACGAGGTAAGCCGGGAGCGCGGCCTGTCGGTCATTGAGCCGCAGGGCCACGGAAAACATTATACCGAGTGGACAGCGGAAAAACAAGGGCGAAAAATCGTGATGGCCGGGGTCATGCAGGATATTGACGCCGCCATCGGGGAGAGCTTTACCTTTGACTCCTTCCTTGCCGCCCTGCGGCGGCAGGGCTATACCATTAAATATGGCTCGAATGTGAAGCATACCGCCGTCCAGCCCCCAGGCGGGGACTATGTGTTCCGGCTGGACAGCCTGGGCGACGGCTACACCGAAGCCCACATCCGGGAACGGCTGGCGGCGGCGCGGCGGGGCGAACCCTATGAACTGCCCCTGCCGCCGTCTGCGCCGACCATACCGCTGGTACGCCCCATTCCCCAGGTAAAAAAACGCTATACCGTCCGAGGGGGCGCTGTCCCCCGTCAGCCGCGCCGGAAAGTGCGCGGCTTTCGTGCGCTCTATCTGCGCTACTTATATTTACTCAACCGCTGCCGCAGGCCCCGGCGCACCCCGCCGCCCCCGGCTGTCCGCAGGGAAGTGGCAAAGCTCCAACGCTATCAAAAACAATTCTGTTTTCTACTGCAATACCGCATAGAGACGGACAGCCAGCTTGCCATGCTGGGCGACGCCCTGCAAGGCCAGATCGACCTGCTGGTGGACTATCGCCGGGAGTTATACGGGGCGCGGCGCGAGGGCCGGGACGTGGAGGCCGAGTTGGAAACTGTCAATGGCAAACTGCGCTCCACCCGCCGCGAGCTGACGATCTGCCGAAAAATTACGGAGGATATTCCGAAAATCAGGGATCGGGAGCAGCTCATGCGGCAGGAGGAACGGAGCAGCCATGAGGCCGTCCGGGATCGAACGGACGAGCAAGTAAGAAAGGAGAAGAAAGGCAAATGGATGTAAGTGCTGAAGCTGCCGACGTTGTAGTACGGGAGAGCTTACAGGCGACCGAGGCGGCGGCAAAGCTGACCCTGGAGGGCATGAAAAATGTCGCCGTTCTGCTGCTGGCGATTGCCAAGCAGGACATGAAGGTGGTGGGCCAGACCACGGCCAAGCGGCTGGCCCGCGACCCCGCCCCCGCCGTGGTCATCCCCATCAAGGCCGAGGACAAGGCCAAATTCCAGAAGCTGGCCAAGGAGTTTGGAGTCCTCTATTTTTTCGCGCAGAAAAAGGGGAACGACAACGGGATGCTCAATGTGGTTTCCAATGAGAACTACGCCGCCCTGCTCAACGCCATCATGCAGCAGTTGGGCTACCCCATTCCCCAAAAGGAACAGGAGGAGGACACGCAAAAAAAAGCGAAGTCCCGCGCTCCACAAAAGAAATCCTCGCCAGAGCGCGGGAGTGGCTTGAAACCGTCTCAGACGACTGCGGCGGCTGTTGAACCGGACTCCCCCACCAAGAAGAAGCTGGATCAGTTACAGCGGCTGGCGGCACAGTCCCGCCCTGGGCCGGAAAAA
>CAJTYK010000155.1 GCA_910584285.1 uncultured Oscillospiraceae bacterium | reverse complement strand
TCTTTGACGCGGCAAAGGTCGGCGTAGTAGTCGCCAAAGTTGTCCTCTACGATGATCTTTGCCGTTTCCAGCAGACAGGCGGCAAAGTCGGATTTGTCGGAAAACTCACCGTAGCTGTTTTCCAGCGCCTCCACCACTGGCCCCTCGTACTGCGGCCTCATCTGCCAGACGGGGACGGTGCGCCCCGCACGGCTGTTGGTGTCGGACATATCAAAGACGTGCCGCAGCTTATAGCCCTTGTCGGTGTCCACCAGCAGGGCGATCCCCGTGGTGCCCTTGTTCACCCACCGGCCATGCTTGTTCCAGAAGTCGGTTTCAGCGCAGGCGGTGGCGTCCGGCTTTTGGGCGTAAATCAAAAGCTGGTCGCGGAAATTGTACTTGAAGTTGTGGGCGGCGGTGGTCAGGAACGCCATATAGTTCCCGCTGTTGGCGGAAATTTCATGGGTCTTTTCTGCCGCAAGCTGAACGATGGATTCCAATTTTTTTGCCACGATCTATCCCTCCTTTTCCTCATAAGATTTCAGCAGCCCCTTTGTGGCGGCGGCGATTTTGGAGATACGCCCGGTGAGCTGGGCGACGGTGGCCTGTATCTCCGACTGCCGCGCCGCGTAGAAGTAGCCGGTGGCGTCGCTGCAAATGGGCCAGCCGTCACAGCGCAGGCGGTTGACGGCCCGCCGCAGCTCCGTCCCCTTGACGTGGAACGCGGCCTCCAGCTCCTTGCTGGAGGCCGCGCTCTCTTGCCCACGGCGGTATTGTTTCAGGTACTCACACAGGGCTTTGTCGATGGGTGCGCCTTTCACCGGGTATCACCCTCGCCGCCCTCTTTCAGCTCCGCGCTGTACTCTTTTTCCACCTCGTAAGCCCCGATGCAGGTGTAGAGAAGCTGCCAGATCATCTCGGAGGCTTCGCTCTCATACATCCGCATACTGACATAGGGCTTACCGCCCACACCGCGGCAGCGCCGGGAGAACCGCATACGCTTATCCATCAAGTCCTGGGCGCTGTTGCGGGTGGGCACGTCCTCGGCGGCGGTGTTGCGCTCCAGAACGGCCATCATCAGGTCGAACATGGAGGGGTGTACGTTCAATTTGACATTCGGTAACTGTGCCATAATGCTCCTACCTTTCCACGGACACAGCCTGCCGCCCACGCTGGGGGAAGTCCCAGCCGTAGACCTTGCCAATATCGTCCCCCAGCCTGCGGGTGATCCGGGTAATATCGGCGCGGGTCGCTGTGCCGTAATACAATTTTTCTTTCAGCAGGTCAATCTGCGATTCCCGTACTCCGGGCTTATAGGTGCGGTACAACAGCCGATTTGTTCCATCATGGTGGATGGCGTCACAGCGCAGGTCACCCAGCCTGTCAACAAACCAGGTTGCGTAGTCAATGCCCCGGTCGCTGTAAAGGCAGTCCCGGATGTTGCCGCTGGCGATCTCCTTATAGCCCATGTGCCGCCCCGTCCAGAGGCCCAGGTCGGCAATAATGAGGATGGGCTGGTCAAGCTGGATGTTCAGGTTCACACGCTCGTCATCCAGGTAGCCGTTGTTGATGTCGTACATCAGCATCATGCGCTCGTCCTCAGTCAGTTCCGGGTACTCCTTCTCTAAAAACTCTCGCCAATCCTCGTAATCCAGCGTGAAGTCGCTCCAGATAAGGTGCTTTTGTTCCGTCACCGAGCATCACCCCTGTCCGGGCGGCGGGATTTGATGGGCTGGCCCTGTTCGTCATAGTTCTTCGGGTCGGCGGCGGGAGTAGCCCAGCCCTGGGTGGCCCCGGCCAGCATAGCCGCCGCCTGTGCCTTGGTCACGCCCAACTCGCCGTT
>CAJTYK010000154.1 GCA_910584285.1 uncultured Oscillospiraceae bacterium | reverse complement strand
AGTTCACCGGCTGGCCCGCCATGGCCTCCTTGGGGCCGGTCTTGGTGATGGACACCCCGGTGGTGAGGCTCTTGTTGGTCACCTCGAAGCGCACGATTTGGCCCTCATGCTCCAGGTAGGCGGTCAGCTCCTGGTCGCTCACGCCGTAATTGGCCGGCGCCTTGGTTTCGCGGATGGTATAGCGCGAGAGCGGCAAGGGCTTGGACACAGCCAGCCCCCGCTTGTCGCTCTTGATGGTGTCCACCAGATTGCCCGCCTTGTCGTAGATCTCGAACACAGCCCCCTCCAGCAGCGTACCGGCAGGCAGGCCGTTGGTGGAGTTGTAGTCGGCGGACTTCTTCACGATCTGGATCTGTCCGGTAATGGGGATGTTCTCCCACTCCACCAGGGTCGTCTGACCGGCAGTCACATAGACCGTTTTCATCTGGGTGTCGGGGACATACCCCTTATTTTCCAGCTCCCGCAGGTAGTAGCGGCCGGAGGTGGTCAGCCCCTCGATATAGACGTAACCGCTGTTATCGGAGGTGTACTGCCCGATGGGGGTGTTGGTGCTGTCGTACAGCAGGAAGGTCACCCCGTAGATCCCCTTGCCAGTGGATTTGTCGGTTTTGTGGATCAGGATGCCTGAAAAAGCCTTGTTCTTCACCGTCAAAGTGGTGCCGGCGCCATCGTCCTTCATGGTGAAATAATGGGGCGTACTATCCAGCTTGAATTCCTTCGGGCACTCGGTTTCCACCGCATAGTAATTGCCCGCGTCCAACTGGAGGGTGGCGCGCCCATCGCTGCCGGTGGTGATGGTGTCCACCAGCCCGCCGTCACTGGCGCGGCGGATCTCGAAGGTCACGTTGGGGATGCGCTTGGTCGGGTCGCTCTCCGAGACCTTGATCAGCTCGAAATTCCCCACAGGCGTGTTATAAAACACGAGATACTGCGTGTCCGAGGCGTTCACCTGTACCGTCTGGGTCTGGGTGGCCGGGTCGATGGTGAATCCAGGCAAGGTCTTGAGTTCCTTTGCGATGACGGTGCCTGTGATCCCGGTGATCCGAATTTCACCATTCTGATCGGTGGTGTAGAGGCCCTTGCTGCTTATGTGGCCGTTGTCATAGTCAACATAGGAGCCGTCCGCATAGGTGAGCTGGAACTGCACCCCGGCCAGCGGGCTGCCGTCCAGGCTGCTCTTTTTCTGGATGACGAGCGCCCCAGCCCTTTCGTTCCAGAAGATCATCTCCTGGGGCTTTTTGGACGCCTGGATCGTAACGGTCTGGGGTTCGCCATCCAGGACGAAGCCCTCGACTGTGGCGATCTCACGCGCGGTCACGGTGGTGCCGGGTTCCAAGTCCTCCAGGACGATCTCACCGGCGCTGGTGGTGTAGTACACCCCGTTATTGGTGCCGATGGGCTTGCCGTAGCCATCTACCACTTTGAAGCATACGCCCTTCAGTGGCTCACGATCCGTCCCCTTAATGTACTTCCGGATCGTCAAAACCATCTTGGGGTCGTTCTCAAAATCCAGGTTGTTGCCGCCCCCGGTGTTGCCGCTGGGGGGAGTCACGCTGGCGCCGCCGCTGGTCACGGCATTGGAACCGCTCTTGAGGGTGATGGTCTGGGGGGTGGGGTTGAGCACGTGGGTGTCGGGCACCTTGGTCTCGACGGCCACCACGGTGGAGCCGGGCAGGAGGCCGCTGACAGTGACTGTCCCATCCTTCCCGGTGGTGTACTTCCCGATCACCTCGCCGTTGGCGTACTTCAAGGTGAACTGAGTGTTGGGCACCGGCTTTCCGCTGAGTGAATCCACTTTCGAGAGCGTGAGCGAACACAGGGGATCG
>CAJTYK010000153.1 GCA_910584285.1 uncultured Oscillospiraceae bacterium | reverse complement strand
GGACGATAGTTGTTGAAGAAGGGGGTGTGACGGCCGCCCTCGTCCTTGCTCAGCACGTACACCTGGCCCACGAACTTGGTGTGGGGGTGGATGGAGTTGGGCTTGCACAGCACCTGGCCGCGCTCGATCTCGTCCTTGTTGATGCCGCGGAGCAGGCAGCCCACGTTATCACCGGCCTCAACGTAGTCCAGGGTCTTGCGGAACATCTCCATGGAGGTGACGACGGTGGTCTTCTTCTCCTCGGTCAGGCCGACGATCTCAACGGTCTCGCCCGCCTTCAGCTGGCCGCGCTCCACACGGCCGGTGGCCACGGTGCCGCGGCCGGTGATGGTGAACACGTCCTCCACGGGCATCAGGAAGGGCAGGTCGGCCTTGCGG
Source organism: uncultured Oscillospiraceae bacterium (assembly GCA_910584285.1). Classification (GTDB taxonomy): domain Bacteria; phylum Bacillota; class Clostridia; order Oscillospirales; family Oscillospiraceae; genus Enterenecus. Next base: position 1,482 of record CAJTYK010000153.1, on the reverse strand, counting down.
TCGGGAGTGGGGATGTAGCTGTCAACAGCGTCCATCAGCTCCTTGATGCAGGCGAAGTCGGGGTCGTCGGGATTGCCGGACTCGTTGGTCAGGGCGTTCAGAGCGGAGCCCTTGATGATGGGGATGTCGTCGCCGGGGAACTCGTAGAAGGACAGGGTCTCGCGGACCTCCATCTCCACCAGCTCCAGCAGCTCCTCGTCGTCCACCTGGTCGCACTTGTTCAGGAACACCACGATGGCGGGCACGCCCACCTGACGGGCCAGCAGGATGTGCTCCTTGGTCTGGGCCATGGGGCCGTCGGTGGCGGCGATGACCAGGATGGCGCCGTCCATCTGAGCGGCACCGGTGATCATGTTCTTGATATAGTCGGCGTGGCCCGGGCAATCCACGTGGGCATAGTGACGGGTTTCGGTCTGGTACTCGATGTGGGCGGTGTTGATGGTAACGCCGCGCTCGCGCTCCTCGGGGGCGCTGTCGATGCTGGAGTAGTCGCTGTAGTCAGCGAAGCCCTGGAGGGCCAGCCACTTGGTGATGGCGGCGGTCAGGGTGGTCTTGCCGTGGTCAACGTGGCCGATGGTACCGATGTTGACGTGGGGCTTGTTACGCTCAAACTTTTGCTTGGCCATTTTGGGTTTCCTCCTTAATCTGGTTAAAGTTTAAATTTGTGAAAGAAAAAACTATGATGGGATTATTCTATCCCATAGCGGCGGAAATTGCAACTACTATTTTAGTCCTCTTTCCGCCCACGCTGGGCGATGATCTTTTCCGCGATGCTCTTGGGGATCTCCACGTAGCTGTGGGGCTCCATGGTGTACTGGCCGCGGCCCTGGGTGCGGGAGCGCAGGTCGGTGGCGTAGCCGAACATCTCGGACAGGGGCACCAGCGCGTCCACCTGCTGGGCGCCGGGCCGGGCCTCCTGGCCCAGGATCTGTCCGCGGCGGCTGGTGAGGTCGCCGATGACGTTGCCCAGGTACTCCTCGGGGGCGATGACGGACACCTTCATGATGGGCTCCAGCAGGCAGGCCCCGGCCTTGCGGCAGGCCTCCTTGAAGGCCATGGAGCCGGCGATCTTGAACGCCATCTCAGAGGAGTCCACCTCGTGGTAGGAGCCGAACACCAGGTGAACCTTCACGTCCACCACCGGGTAGCCGGCCAGCACGCCGGCCTGCATGGCCCCCTGTATGCCCGCGTCCACGGCGGGGATAAACTCCTTGGGGATCACGCCGCCGGTGATCTCGTTGAGGAACTCGTAGCCCTTGCCGGGCTCGTTGGGCTCCACCTCGAGAACCACGTGGCCGTACTGGCCCTTGCCGCCGGACTGCCGGGCGTACTTGGTGTCCTGCTTGACAGCGGTCTTGATGGTCTCCTTGTAGGCCACCTGGGGGGCGCCCACGTTGGCCTCCACCTTGTATTCGCGCAGCAGGCGATCCACGATGATCTCCAGGTGGAGCTCGCCCATGCCGGCGATGATGGTCTGGCCGG
>CAJTYK010000152.1 GCA_910584285.1 uncultured Oscillospiraceae bacterium | reverse complement strand
CCGGGGGGCGGTGGTAGGTGGGCTGCTTCATAAAGGGCTCGTAGGGGCTGTCAGTGAAGTTCACTCGTCCCCTCCCTCGTCCTCGTCGTCCACGTCCCAGGGGGGCGCGTCGTCGTAGTCCTCCGGCTCGTCATACTCGGAAAAATCCTCCTCCGGCTCCGCCGCTTTCTGCTGTTTGGGGCGGTAAATCTTGAAGTACCACCCGGCCCCGCCGCCGATAGCCAGCACCGCCAGGGCCGCCAGGAGCATCCCGGCCCCGCCGGACTTTTGGGGCTCCGGCTCCGGTTCGGGGGCCGGTTCGGGCTCCGGGTCCGGCTCCGCCACAGGGGGCGGGGCCTCCGGCTCCTGCCCAGGCTCCGCCAGGGCCAGCAGATCGGAGGCGGTGACGGCGTTGAGAAAATAGACGTTCTCCGCGCCCCGCTGCCGGTCTATCACAAGGTAGAAAACCGCCTCGTCCGCCGTGGTGATGGTGAAAAACTCCTTGCCGTCCTGGTCCGTGGCGTTGTCCAGCACCGTCCCCGTCCCCTCCGGGGTGAACGGCTTGGGGTCCGGGGGCTGCTCCACGGGCAGGGGCTCCACAGGCTCCAGCCCCACCCAGGGCACATACTCGCCGCCCTCGTCGCCGCCGCCCGCGTAGGCGGGAACGGTGAGTACCCCCACCATCAGGACGGCGCAGAGCATCGCCGCCAGCATACGGGATTTTTTCATTATGTCTCCTCCTTTCTCTCGCCGGGCTTCTGGACACCGTGTCCAGAGCCGTCCCGGAGCTGCCGCAGGAGGGCGGGCAGCTCGTCCAGGGACACGCTCATGCCCCGCACGATGTCCACGATCTCCTCATTCTCGGCCTCCCGGTGCTTCTGCTCCAGCTCTTTCAGCCGGGCCTGCTGCTCGTTGATCTTGGCCTTGACTTTCTCCATCTCGGCCCAAATTTTCGCGCTCTTGCTGACTGCCATTAAAAACCTCCTTGTTCATGGTAAACGCCCCCAGGCGTAAAAATGGGACTGCCAGTAGCTTGTATTCAGACTTGTAAATTGCACCGGGTCCCCACAGTGCAGCATCATTCCGTCTCCCACATAGAGCCCACAGTGGGTCACGCCGTCCGGGTTGGGCGCGTCGTAGGTGTAGCGGAAAAATACAAGGTCGCCGGGCCGTGGGGAGCTGACGGGGGTGCAGTAGTTATAGAGCCCCTGGGCCCCCAGGCGGCCCACGTCCCAGCCGCATTGGTTCAGCACATAGGACAGGAAGCCGGAACAGTCAAAGGACGTGGCCGGGGAGCTGCCGCCCCAGACGTAGGGGTAGCCCAGGTACTTCTCCGCCTCGGTGAGTAGGGCGGCAAAGTCGGGATCGGAAAGATACTGCTCCGGCACGTCGTAGGGCTGGGGCGGGTTGGTGATGTACTTGTCCACATAGCCGGAATTGGGGAACAGGTCGGGCCGGTTGCCCAGGGCGGCCATGTAGAGTGCGTACCGGGAAAGCTGCTCCCCGCTCATGATGTAAATGGGCAGGTGGGACAGGTCCTCGTTTTTCAGCGTCACCGTGCAAATATAGTAATCGTAGTACACGCGGTAGCTGCTGGAATGGGTGTTGCCCTCGCCGTCGGTCCAGGTGTCCGTCTCGATGTAATACCGCCGCTCCGTCACCACGTCCTCCGTCAAAATATACTGCCGGTCGAAAATGGCCTGGAGCGTCCCCCGCACCTCCTCCAGCGTCCACTCCCCCTCGTGGAGCGCGGAGAGCATGGAGATCAGCACATAGGGGTCATGCTCGATGGCGTCCAGGTCGAAGTGGTATTCGTCGTAGTCGTGGGTGCTGGTGTAGGTGTCAAGGTAGTGTTGCAGCTCCGCCTCCAACGCGCAGTAGGCGGCCTC
>CAJTYK010000151.1 GCA_910584285.1 uncultured Oscillospiraceae bacterium | reverse complement strand
GAGGGCGACCTCATCCAGCTGGACGTGAAGGAGCGCATCCTGGCCATCGTGGGCGTGAAGGGGGAACGCAAGACCCCCGAGGAGATGGACGCCATCCTGGCCCAGCGGAGGAAGCGCTGGCAGCCCAAGCCCTCCAAGTATCCCAGAGGGGTGCTGCGGCTGTTCTCCGACCTGGCCTCCTCCCCCATGAAGGGAGCCTATCTGGACTATTCCAACGGCGCAGTCACCCCTGTGGACGGCGGTTGTGCCGGCAAATAATCTTATAGAGGAGCTATCCATATGAACAAATTCAATCAGGCGATTTCTGACATCGGCGTGGTGCCCGTTATCAAGCTGAACCACCCGGAGCGGGATGCGGCCCCCCTGGCCAAGGCCCTGTGCGCCGGTGGCGTGCCGGTGGCAGAGGTCACCTTCCGGGCCGCCGGGGCCGATACCGCTATCCGCCTCATGAGGGAAGCCTGCCCGGAGATGATCGTGGGGGCGGGAACCGTTACAGAGACAGCCCAGATCGACGCTACCCTTGCCGCCGGCGGGCAGTTTATCGTCACACCCGGTTTTGACCCGGATCTGGTGGCCTATGCGCAGGAAAAGAACATTCCCATTTACCCCGGCTGCACTACGCCCACCGACTACCACGCCGCCTTGAAGTTTGGGCTTGAGGTTCTGAAATTCTTTCCCGCCGAGCAATCCGGCGGTCTGGCCAAAATCAAGGCCATGAGCGCCCCCTTCCCCCAGTTCAAGGTAATGCCCACCGGTGGGATTTCGCTGAAAAACCTGTCTGACTACATCGCTGCCCCTGTGATTGCCGCCTGTGGGGGCTCCTATATGGTGACCACCGATCTGATCGAGGGGCAGGCGTGGGAGGAAATCACACGGCTGTGCAAAAAATCGCGGGATATTGTGGAAGCAACCCGTTTAGGCCGCACGGTAAAGGACATTCCCGCGACAATGCCCGCCTCCGGCGCAGAAATTGCTCCGGGGCAGTATGCGGAGAGCTCCACCGACACCGCGCAAAAACTTTAAGGAGGATATAGAAGTATGAAAGTTGTCACCTTCGGCGAGCTGATGATCCGGCTCCAGCCCTACAATTACGAGCGGTTCGTCCAGGCGGATCACCTGGAATTCTCCTTCGGCGGCGGCGAGGCCAACGTGGCCGTCTCCCTGGCCAACTACGGCCTGGACGCCGCCTTTGTGACCAAGCTGCCCGCCCACGCCATCGGTCAGGCGGCGGTGAACTCCCTGCGGCGGTACGGCGTGGATACCAGCATGATCGTCCGCGGCGGCGATCGGGTGGGTATTTACTTCAACGAGAAGGGCGCCTCCCAGCGGGGTAGCGTGTGCATCTATGACCGGGCCCACTCCGCGATTCAGGAAGCGACCACTGCCGACTTCGACTGGGACAAGATTTTCGAGGGCGTGGACTGGTTCCACTTCACCGGCATCACCCCAGCCCTGGGGCCCAATGTCGTTGAAATCTGCGAGGAAGCCTGCAAGGCCGCCAAGGCCCACGGTGTGAAGATCTCCTGCGATTTGAACTACCGGGGCAAGCTGTGGACGCGGGAGCAGGCCCGGGCCGCCATGACCGACCTTTGCCAGTACGTGGACGTGTGCATCTCCAATGAGGAGGACGCCAAGGACGTGTTTGGCATCGAGGCGGAGAACACGGACATCTACGGCGGTGAGCTCAACCACGAGGGCTACAAGTCCGTGGCAAAGCAGTTGGCGAACAAATTCGGCTTTGAGAAGGTGGCCATCACCCTGCGGGAGTCCCACTCCGCCTTCGACAACGGCTGGAGCGCCATGCTGTACGATGTGGCGTCCGGCGAATACTGCTTCTCCAAGAAGTATGAGCTGCACATCATCGACCGGGTGGGCGGCG
>CAJTYK010000150.1 GCA_910584285.1 uncultured Oscillospiraceae bacterium | reverse complement strand
TAACAAGGTAGCCGTATCGGAAGGTGCGGCTGGATCACCTCCTTTCTAAGGAAGGAAGAGTAGGGGGCGCATTGCTGTTCGCCTGTCGAGGCAGGCACGAGAGGTTCCGGTGGCGATGCGCCTGGGGGTCATACCCGTACCCATCCCGAACACGATGGTCAAGCCGCAGGCGGCCGATGGTACTACGCCCCGAGCGTGGGAGAGCAGGTGGCCGCCGGAGCACCTTTCAAAGACATGAGCACTACAGGAGAGACAGGACTCAGGAGCCCGCAGGGGGCGTCCCGGAGCGCAGGCGCGGCGCCTGGCAGGAGGGGGAGTGGTCCGAGCCCACCCGAGCCCATCGGCGGCAGGAGCCGCCAGCTGTACCTTGAAAACCGAATACTGACAATGAAGAGAACCAAACGGTGGGGGAGACCCCATCGGACATCGAGAGAGAAACACCGCCGGGAGGCGGGGCGAGGCGCGCCCATGGGTGCGGCGTGCGGAGCCAGTATCCAGAGGAGCCGGACGCGATGTCCGGGACGACCTGCGGAGCCGCCACGCTAGACGGCGAGGCAGGGGCAATCGGTTAAGCGAAGAAGGGCACAGGGCGGATGCCTTGGCGCCAGGAGCCGACGAAAGGCGCGACAAGCTGCGAAAAGCCGCGGGGAGGGGCACATACCCATGGATCCGCGGGTGCCTGAATGGGGAGACCCGGCGGGGGAAGACCCCGCCACCCCATGCCGAACACATAGGCATGGAGGAGGGAACCCGGCGAACTGAAACATCTAAGTAGCCGGAGGAGGAGAAAACAACAGTGATTCCGGGAGTAGCGGCGAGCGGAACCGGAGGAGCCCAAACCGGCGTGCGTGCACGCCGGGGTTCGGACTGCGCAAGCGACTGGAGGAGCCAGCCGAACGGCCCTGGGAAGGCCGGCCATAGGGGGTGAGAGCCCCGTAGGCGAAGGCGAGGACAGCGCGGCAGGATCCAGAGTACCACGGGGCACGTGGAACCCTGTGGGAAGGCGCGGGGACCACCCCGCAAGGCTAAATACTACCTGGCGACCGATAGAGCAGAGTACTGTGAAGGAAAGGTGAAAAGGACCCCGGGAGGGGAGTGAAAGAGAGCCTGAAACCCTGTGTCTACAAGCTGTGGGAGCACTGTATATGTGCGACCGCGTACTTTCTGTAGAACGGTCCGGCGAGCTGCGCGGGCAGGCGAGGCTAAGCGCCTAAGGCGCGGAGCCATAGGGAAACCGAGTCTGAAGAGGGCACAGGGCCTCCTTGCGGAGGCCCGCGAGTCTGCCCGTGCAGGCCCGAAACCGGGTGATCTACCCATGTCCAGGCTGAAGCCGCCGTAAAAGGCGATGGAGGGCCGAACGCACATCCGTTGAAAAGGGTGGCGATGAGGTGTGGGTAGGGGAGAAATTCCAATCGAACCCGGAGATAGCTGGTTCTCCCCGAAATAGCTTTAGGGCTAGCCCTGCAGCATCCACACGGAGGTAGAGCACTGAATTCCCGCGGGGGCGTCAAAGCCTACCAAAGGATATCAAACTCCGAATGCCGCGCAGGAGGTCCCCAGGAGTCAGGCCGCACGAGACAAGTCGGGCGGCCGAGAGGGAAAGAGCCCAGACCCGCGGCCAAGGCCCCGAAGTGCATGTTAAGTGGATAAGGATGTGGGGCTTCGAAGACAGCCAGGACGTTGGCTCAGAAGCAGCCACGCATTGAAAGAGTGCGTAATAGCTCACTGGCCGAGAGGCCCCGCGCCGAAAATGTCCGGGGCTGAAACATGCCGCCGAAGCCCGGGAAGGACGGCCTGCCGTCCTTGGTAGGGGAGCATTGCCATGCCGGCGAAGCCGCACCGGAAGGAGCGGTGGAGGCATGGGAAGGGAGAATGCCGGAATGAGTAGCGAGATGGGGGTGGGAATCCCCCAGGCCGGAT
>CAJTYK010000149.1 GCA_910584285.1 uncultured Oscillospiraceae bacterium | reverse complement strand
GAGCTGGAGCTGGACACCCTGGGGGACCGCAAGACCGCCCTGTTCCTCATCATGAGCGACACGGACAGCACCTTCAATTTCCTCATCAGCATGATATACAGCCAGCTTTTCAATCTGCTGTGCGAGAAAGCCGATGATGTGTACCACGGGCGGCTCCCGGTCCATGTGCGCTGCCTCATTGACGAGTGCGCCAACATCGGGCAGATACCGAACCTGGAGAAGCTGGTGGCGACCATCCGAAGCCGGGAAATATCGGCCTGCCTGGTCTTGCAGGCGCAGAGCCAGCTAAAGGCCATCTACAAGGACAACGCCGACACCATCATCGGCAACATGGACACCCGCATCTTCCTCGGCGGCAGTGAGCCGACCACCTTGAAGGAGCTTTCCGCCGCCCTGGGCAAGGAGACCATAGATATGTTCAACACCGGGGTGAGCAAGGGCAGCCAGGAGTCCCACAGCGTGAACTACCAGCGGACGGGCCATGAGCTGGCCAGCGTGGACGAGCTGGCGGTGCTGGACGGCGGCAAGTGCATCCTCCAGCTCCGGGGCGTGAGGCCGTTCCTGTCGGACAAGTACGACCTGACGAAGCACCCCAATTTCCAGTACACGGCGGACTGTGACGAGAAGAACCGCTTCGACATCGAGAAGTTCCTGGACCACCGGCTGAAGCTGCGGGCGAAGGACGAATTTGAAGTGATCGACGCGGACGGATGAGCGTCACGCCGTAAAGCCCCCTCTGCGGGGCTTTTTCCATGTCCGGGCGTTCCCTCCCTGCACGGAACAGCGCCCGCCTGTAATGAAGCTGCCCCCACTCACCTTACGGCAGGCATCCAACAGGCGGGCTGACTGTGCGGGGCGGCGGGCGCCCTTTTGCACCATCAAAACCATTCCACGAACCGGGCGGGGCAAAGGCTCCGCCCACTGTCTTGAAGGAGGACAAAGTTATGGCATTTTTCAACAGTGCGATCGGTGTTTTGCAGACCCTCGTTGTGGCGCTGGGCGCCGGCCTCGGCGTGTGGGGCGCGATCAACCTTCTGGAGGGCTACGGCAACGACAACCCCGGAGCCAAGAGCCAGGGCATGAAGCAGTTGATGGCGGGCGGAGGCGTCGCCCTCATCGGCATCACCCTCGTTCCCCTGCTCTCCGGCCTGTTCACCGCCTGACGCTGGCATCCCGCCCATAAGGGCGGCGGTTCTCCCCCTGGCCTGCCGGAAATGGAGCTGCCCCCACCCTTACAATGGCAGGCATCCATCCAGCGGGCCAGACTGGGAAAGCCGCATAAAACCGGGGGAATCCCGTGTTTTCGTAACCAAGCAGACCTGTTTCCGGGCGGGGGCATCTCCCGCCCACCGACTTTAAGGAGGACAAAAATATGGCATTTTTCAACAGTGCGATCAATGTGCTGCAGACCCTCGTTGTGGCGCTGGGCGCCGGCCTCGGCGTGTGGGGCGCGATCAACCTTCTGGAGGGCTACGGCAACGACAACCCCGGAGCCAAGAGCCAGGGCATGAAACAGTTGATGGCGGGCGGAGGCGTCGCCCTCATCGGTATCACCCTGGTCCCCCTGCTCTCCGGGCTGTTCACCGCCTGACACGGAGGCAGGACAAGGCCCGCTGTAACCAGGGCGGGGCGGCGCCCTGCCGCCCTGCCCCACCAGATGAAAGGACAAGGTATTTGATTTGGGCAGTATTCTTGACGCAATCGCGGAATGGCTCAAAGAGCTTCTGATCAGCGGGATCATGGGCAACCTCACAGGTGTTTTCGATTCGGTCAACTCCCGCGTGGGGGAGATCGCCACGGATGTGGGCATGACCCCGGCGAGCTTCTCCCCTGGCATCTTCTCCATGATACGCAGCGTATCGGAGACCGTCATCATCCCCATAGCGGGGCTGATCCTCACCTTCATTGCCTGTTACGAGCTGATACAGCT
>CAJTYK010000148.1 GCA_910584285.1 uncultured Oscillospiraceae bacterium | reverse complement strand
ACCGCTCCTGGGCTTGGCGTTCCGGCTGGAACACCTCATGTCCCTTCTGGAGCGGTTTGGCGGGCCTGCGCTCCGGCTCCGGGGGCAGCGTGTACAGGATGCGTTCAAAAATGGCGTTGGCCCGATCCAACTCCGTCACCGGCAGGATCACATCCATCAGCTTGCCCCGGTCATCCTTATCTTTGATTACCGAGAACAACAGCTTGTGCTTTTTCGCCAGCTTTTGAAACTGCTTTGTGTTCCATGAGCATGAAGAAGTGGCCCAGGTCGTTGGCGTCCTGGATGGCCGTCCGCAGATCCGCCTCCAGCATGGAGCGGAAGGTGGGCTGGCCCTTGGACTGGCGGAGCCATTCGATGTAGCTGACCGCTCTGCCAGAACTGCCCTCTATGATGACCGACAGCCCATGCTCCCGGCACAGCCGGTCCGAGGTCGCCCGGATCTGCTGGTAGTAGCTCTGGGCGTTGCTGTGGTACTTCTCGCCGGTGTCCGCGTTCACGGAGTTGAAAACCAGGTGGGCGTGGATATGCTCCCTGTCCACATGGACCCCGATCACCGTCTCGTACCCCGGCAGATGCTCTTTCGCAAACTCTGTGGCGATCTCCAGGGCCTGCTCCGGGGTGACTTCCCCCGGCTTGAAGGACTGGATGATGTGGTAGTACATCACCCCGTCCTCCTTGCCGTAGGCCCGCTTGGTGTCCAGCATCTGGCGGCACTCCCGGCCAGGGTCACAGTTGAGGTGGGCGGTGAGTATCTGATCTTCCGTCTTGTCCCCGTTGAGGACATAGCGGATGCCCACATCCAGGCGGCCCTTCCGGGCCAGGATCTTTGTGACGGCCATTACTTTTTTGCAATCTGGTACATCAGCTCATAGACCTGATCCAGCAGGAACAGGCCACGCTTGGCGTCCTCGGCCCTGGCGATCCCGGCGTTGACGCTGCGGGCGATCTGGTTGATGTTATTGCCGATGTGGTGGATCTCCGTCCGCAATTCCTTGATCTCCTGGGAAGGGCGGGAACGGACAGGCGTCCCATCAATCAGCCGGACGAGGTAGGCCCTCCGGGAGAGACCGCACTCTTTGGCCTGGGCCACCAGCCGCTGGTACTGCGCCGACGTCAGTTCGATGTGAACATGGTGCCGGCCATGCTTATCTGCTCTGCTCATGCCGCCTCCTTTTTCCCTTTGGGCCGCTGCCGTCTTTCTCCGCTTGAATCTCCTGCTCGAAAACCCTTTCCAAATCGAACACATTGCCGTAAGGAACACCCTTCCGGCTGTAGGGCTTCATGGGCATGGGGATCTGGGCCTGCAGCCCCTTCAGCCTCTCCCAATATTGAGGTAAAAACTGATAGATGGCTTTCAGCTCTTTCCGGTTCTTGTTTTTGCAGCACCAGCAGGGCGTGGTATTGCCGGTGCTGTCCAGATAGTACACCACCACGCCAGAGGGGTTCTGTCCCGCCGCCAGGGTGTACGGCAGGGACACGGTGGCATAGCCGCCCCGGAAGTCGGTGATGGCCCCGCTGCTGCTCCGCAGCGTCAGATCGAATACCGGGGCGCTGCCCACGGCCTCTTTCTGCCTGCTGTTGAGGTCGGCGGGCTTGGCCGGGGTGACGGTCAGGGTGATTTGACTGCCTGCCTGGGCCTGGATTGCGGAGAGAGCCTTGGCGTCAAAGGAGATTTCAGCCTCCGGGAGCTTGACCGTCAAGCCCCCGACTTCCTCATTCTGTGCCTTTGCCGCGATGTCCTTGATGGCGGCGGTGGGCAGCTTCACCGTGTCGATGGTCTTACCCAGGCCGGTAAAGTCGATCTCCACCATGCTGGCCTGCCCGTTGTCCCCGATGACATTCTCGATTTGTGAGGTGTCGATCTTGCTCACGGTGGCGGTGGTGCCGGACACGCTGGCGCTGACATGGACAGTGCTTTTGTCCCCGGACACAGG
>CAJTYK010000147.1 GCA_910584285.1 uncultured Oscillospiraceae bacterium | reverse complement strand
TTCCTGGAAAACCCGGTTTACAACGAGACCAACAACATCTCCTCCGCCCTGTGCGCCCGGCATCTGCTGTCCAGCGCCTATGTGCTGGAGGCCGATCTGGTGCTCCATTCGCCTGGGCTGATCCAGCCCTACCAGTACCGCTCCAACTTTCTCGCCATCCCCAAGGCGCGCACCGACGATTGGTGCTTCGAGGTGGAGGACGGCGTGATCACCGAGGAGAAGATCGGCGGGGAGCACTGCTGGCAGATGGTGGGCATCTCCTACTGGGACGGGCCGGACGGGGAGAAGCTGGCCCGGGACTTGAAGGAGGTCTACGAGCAGCCCGGCGGGCGGGAACGCTACTGGGAGCAGGTGCCGCTGGTATTCCGCCGGGAGAACTACCGGGTGTCCGTCCGCCCCTGCCGGGACGGGGACGTCACCGAGATCGACACCTTCCGCGAGCTGAAGGCGTTCGACAAAAGCTACGACATCGGCTGAGCCAAGGAGGAACCGCTATGGACATCAAACGAAACATCCTGCTCAACCCCGGCCCCGCCACCACCACGGACACCGTGAAGCTGGCCCAGGTGGTGCCGGACATCTGCCCCAGGGAAAAGGAATTCGCCAGCCTGATGGCGGGCCTGCGGGAGGATTTGGTACGGGTGGTGCACGGCGACCCGGCCAAGTACGCCGCGGTGCTGTTTTGCGGCTCGGGTACGTTGTGCATGGACGTGTGCCTCAGCTCCCTTTTGCCGGAGGGGGGGAAGGCGCTGATCCTCAACAACGGCTCCTACAGCAGCCGCGCGGCGGAAATCTGCCGGTATTACGGCCTGCCCCACATAGAGCTGAAGTTTCCCTTTGACCAACGCCCCGATCTGGATGCCGTGGAGCGGACGCTCCGGGAAAACCCGGATATCTCCCTGGTGTACATCACCCATAACGAGACCGGCACCGGCCTTTTGAACCCCATCCGGGAAATCGGCGCGCTGGCCCATACATACCATGCCATCTTTGTGGCCGACACCACCAGCACCTACGCCATGCGGCCCATCGACATTGAGGCGGACAACATCGACTTCTGCATGGCCTCCGCCCAGAAGGGGCTGATGGCCATAACCGGCCTGTCCTTTGTCATCGGCCGCCGGGACATTATCGAGGCGTCCAAGGACTATCCCCGCCGTTCCTATTATTGCAATCTCTGGCGGCAGTACGACTGCTTTGAGCGCACCGGCGAGATGGCGTTCACCCCGCCGGTCCAGACGACCTACGCCGCCATCCAGGCCATGAAGGAGTATTGGCAGGAGGGGGAGCAGGCCAAGTGGGCCCGCCACACCCGGGTGTTTGAGGCCATCCACGCGGGGCTTAAAAAACTGGGCTTCCGAGACATGATCCGCCGGGAGTGGCAGGCCGGCCTTGTGGTCACCGTGCTCTACCCGGACGACCCCAGCTGGAATTTTGAGAAGGTCCACGACTACTGCTATGAGCGGGGCTTCACCATTTACCCCGGCAAGGTGGGCACGGCGGGCACCTTCCGGCTGTGCGCCCTGGGGGCCATCGACGTGCCGGATATCGAGGCCTTTTTCCAGGTATTCCGCCAGGCGCTGGATGTGTGCGGCGTGGCCGTGCCCGCGCGGTATCAAGATTAGAGGAGGGCCGCCATGAAAACCGTATACACCTGCTTCTGCACCGAGGTCATCCACGAGGGGCACCTGAACATCATCCGGGAGGCCCAGCGCTATGGCAAGGTTATCGTGGGCGCGCTGTCCGACCGGGCCCTCATCCGCTACAACCGCTTCCCCACCATCTCCCAGGAGGAGCGGGTGCGGCTGTACCGCTCCCTGGAAGGGGTTAACAATGTGGTCATTCAGGACGATATGCTCTATGAGGATGTGCTCTCCCTCATCCGCCCGGATTATGTGATCCACGGCGACAACTGGCGCACGGGGCCGGAATCAGCCATCCGCGCCCAGGTAAAGCA
>CAJTYK010000146.1 GCA_910584285.1 uncultured Oscillospiraceae bacterium | reverse complement strand
CCTCCAGAGCCGCCCCCTTTCCCATGAATGGGAAAGGGCGGGGGGATAGGGTTGACCGTCCCCCACCGACTGAACATAAAAAGGAGGCATTTTTGATATGAAGCGACCCCTCGCCTATGTGACCGCCGCATGGCGCGGCGATCCCTGCGAAATCACGGAACAGGCGGCCAAGTATTGCCGGGCCGTGTATGACGCTGGCTTTTCCCCCATCTGCCCCACGCTGTATCTGCCCCTGTTCCTCAATGACGCTGTGCCGGAGGAGCATAAGAGCGGCATCGACATGGGCCGCGACCTGCTCCGGCGCTCCCGCGTCCTGGTGGTGTGCGGCGGCCCCGTCACCGAGGAAATGAAAAACGACATCGCCACCGCCCAGCGGCTGGGTATCACCGCCACCACGTTAGAGGGCATCCTGACCGTCAAGGGCCAGGGCCACAGGCGGCGCTGATATGGAGGGCAAAATCCTTGAAGCCTATGTAACCAACCTGGGGAAGTACAACGAGGGCCGTCTGGCGGGTGCGCCGCTGAACTTCCCCACCACCACCGAGGAGGTACAGGCCCTGTTGAAGCGCATCGGGGTGGACGGCGTTCGGTATGAGGAAATCTTCATCACCAACTTTGAGAGCGACATCCTGGGCCTGTATGACCACCTGGGCGAGTATGAAAGCATTGACGAGCTGAACCATCTGGCCCACCTGCTGTCCGGCATGGACGATGACGAGCTGGCAAAGCTGGAGGCCGTGATGGACAGCGGCGAATACACCGGGAGCGTCAAGGATTTAATCAACCTGACGCAAAATCTGGACAGCTACGACTTTTACCCCGATGTGGACAGCGAGGAGGCCCTGGGCCGCCTGTATATCCAGGAATTTGAAGCTGTCCAAGTGCCGGAGCATTTGATTGACTACATCGACTACGAGGCATACGGGCGGGACGTGCGGATCAACGAGGGCGGCCACTTCGCCCCCGGCGGCTATGTCATGTGCAACCACGGCTCCTTTGTGGAGCATTACCACGGCATAGAGGACATTCCCCCGGAGCATCGGGTGTTCGCCTATCCCCAGCTCAATATCCGGGAGCAGATGGCGGCCTATCAGGAGGTGATTGACCGCTCCGCGCTGAACGAGGGGAAACAGCGGCTTGCCACTGGCCGGGAGGACAGGTAGCTTCTGGCCATCGTGGCCAGAGGTGCGCGGCCCAAGAGAGGGGGCGTTTGAATGATAGATGAAGAAATTTCCCGCAGCACTATCGCAATCTCCGTCCGGGCCAGCAAGCTGACGGCGCGGGGGCTGGCCTACGCGCTGGGGGAGGCGGCCAAGAAAATCCGCAAGTCCCAAGCGCCCCAGGGCAAGCAGACGGTGAAGCAGCTTCTGCGCCACGGCGGGGAGGCCAGCGCCATCGACCTGCCGGGGCGGGCGAAAGACTTTGACCGGGTGGCCCGGCGCTGGGGCGTGGACTATGCCATCAAGCGGGTGGAAAAGGGAAAATACCTGCTGTTGTTCAAGGCGAAACAGGCGGACGCCATCACGGGCTGTTTTTCGGAATACTCCCGCCGGATGGTGAACCGGGGCCGGGATCGGCGCGTCCCCCTCCGGGAACAGCTCAAACGCGCCCAGGAGCTGGTACGCGATCAGCCCCGGCAAAAGGAGCGGACAAAGGAGGCGGAGCGTGAGGAAAGATAATATCCGCAAGTACATTTTGCCTAACATCCCTTATCTGTTCATCCTGTGGGCCTGTCTGAAAGTGGGGACGGCCTACCGTCTGGCGGCTGGCGGGAACATGGGCCAGAAGCTGGTGGGGATGATGGCGACCCTGGCCCCGGCCCTGGCCGACTTTGCGCCGGGGCTGAACCCCTTTGACTGGCTGGTGGGTATCGCGGGGGCGGCTGGCATCCGGCTGGTGATTTACTGCAAGGCGAAAAAGGCCAAGAAATTCCGCCCGGATGCGGAGTATGGATCGGCCCGCTGGGGCGGGCCAAAAGA
>CAJTYK010000145.1 GCA_910584285.1 uncultured Oscillospiraceae bacterium | reverse complement strand
TACTCGTAGTAGTTGGTGAAGTTCTGCGGTACATAGTGACTGTACCAAAAGTACCCGTCCATGCGGCCCAGCAGTCGTTTGACCTCACCATAGTTTTCCTTGGACACCATTGTATAAGCGGGGGCCGCGCTGTTTCCGTCCACCAGCGTCTGCCGGATCGCGTTATACAGGTTTCGGTCATAAACGCCGGTAAACACAGCGGGGTTGGCCTGCCGGGAAAAATCTTCCCTGCTCCAGTGATCCGCGCTGATGGTGTAGCTGGCGGGGGCCTCTGGGGTGGCGTGGTCTGTGACTGCCGGGGCGGGCGTGTCCTCGCTGTACGGCTCATTGGTGGCGATCTGGACGCTGTTGGTGGCCCCGTCATAGGTCACGTTGAAATTCACCGCCTGCCCCACGTCCCGGAGCTTCACATAGTTGTTGCCGCCGATGGCGTAGGCTTGCAGGTAAACCTGCTTACCATCCACAAAAAAGGTCTGGCTGGACGGCTCGGCCATAAGGCCCGCTGCATACGCTGTGCCGCCCCCGAACAGGGCCGCGCCCATCAACATTCCCGTTAGAAAAGTAAGTCACCGTTTCATGTCAAATCCTCCTTAAATGTTATAGTTTTGTGGGTTTCCCCACAATTATTATAACACAATCAGAGGATTTTGTCTAAAAATGGCGTGTTTTTTAATGTGGGTGTTCTCGTACATAGGCGGCAAAGCGCCGTTCCTGCGCTTCAAAATAGTCGCCGTCTATCTCATAGCCGATGAAGTCCAGCCCAGCGTCATAGGCAGCGATCCGGCTGCTCCCGCTGCCTAAATGGGCCGTCACCTGCTTCCGGGCACAAAAAAAGCGCCCTTTTGGGCGCACGTTCGCGGGAGAGCTTGGCTGTCCGGCAGGGCAGTTCTCACCGGGTCGGCCCGCCCCTTTTGAAGATGGTGGCTTTCTGTTGCTCCTTGAGCTGCCGCTGGCGGCGCTCCTCCAGCGCGGAGTACACGCTTTCCTCGATCTCGCGGGGGGTCATGGACACATCGGGGAAATACTTGCGGAGGCGGTCGCCGGTCAGGATAACCTTGGTGACTTCGGGGCGCTCCTGCGGCCCTTTCAGCGGATCATCCTCCTGTTCCGGCGCAGCAGCGCCGGGGACGGGGGTGCCGGGGACAGGGGCAGGCTGTGCGCCGCCCTGCTCCTGGGTGGTGCCTTTCTCCGGCTCCTCCCAGGGCGGAACATCATCCTCAGTGGGGGGAGCGTCCGGTGCAGCGGGAATATCGGGAGAGGCGGGGATGGGCGGCTGCTCGGTGCCAGCGGTGGGCGCGGCAGGGGCCTCCGGCTGTTTCACCGGCTCCGGCTGCTTGGGCGCGATGTCCTTGTCGTCCAAAACACTCCGCAGGGTCATCTCGTCCAGCTTCTGCCCGCCAGCCTCGGCTTTCTTCATGCGGGACACGCGCTCGTTGGTGGCCTTGTAGCCCAGGTCAAGAAGATGCAGAACGGTGGGCGTATGCTTGTCGGCAGCGGGGGCTTTGCCCTCCTTGGGTTTCTCGCCGGGGGTGGCAGGGGCCTTGTCCTCCTTGGGCTTCTCGCTGGGGACAGCGAAAGCCATGTCCTTGTCCGCATTGGGGACAACCAGCTTACCGGGGATGGGGGCGTTGGGGTTCTGCTTGACTGCCTTGCGGTAGGCGATGGCCTCCTGCATGGTCATCTCGTAGACGTGGGCGGGGATGTCCTGCTTCTTCGCCAGCTCGCTGGCCCTGCGGCGGCGGTAGCCGGACAAAAGCTCGTACTCGCCATCGCTCCGCTGGCGCAGGATGACAGCCTCCTTGACGCCGCTGCTCTCGATGCTCAGTACCATGCTGCCCAGCGTCTTGTCCTGGGGCTTCGGGTTAAACACATTGGGCAGGTCATGGATTTTGGACAGCGGGATCATCTGGGGCTGCGCTTGGGTCGGGGTTTTGCTGTTTTCATTTGCCATTTAGAGTCCTCCTGTTAAAAATATTTGCTAAAAAATACGTCTCACCGTGAGTAATGTCATTAAGTTGTACACAAGGAAGCTCACCAAAGGGAGAGCGGGG
>CAJTYK010000144.1 GCA_910584285.1 uncultured Oscillospiraceae bacterium | reverse complement strand
GGGAATTTCAAAACAGGAGGTAAAAGTTTATTGTCCAAACGCTACAACACGCCCCACCGCACCCGCATCATCAAGACCCGTGTGACCGAGGAAGAACACGCCGACTTCATGGAGCGCCTGACCGCATACGGCATGAGCCAGTCCGAATTTATCCGGCAGGCCATCACTGGCGCGACGGTCAAGCCCATCATCACCGTGTCCCCCGTCAATGACGAGGTGCTTGCCGCCATCGGCAGGCTGACCGGGGAGTACGGGAAGATCGGCGGCAACCTCAACCAAATTGCCCGCTATCTGAACGAGTACGGAGCACCGTACAACGCCCTCGCCGCCGATGTTCGGGCGGAGCTGTCCGACCTCGCCGCCCTCAAGTTCCGGGTGCTTCGGGAGGTAGGTGAAGCCATTGGCAACACTGAAACATTTAAGCTCTAAAAATGCCGACTACGGCGCGGCGGAGCAGTATCTCACCTTTGAGCATGACGAGTTCACCGGCAGGCCCGTCCTGGACGAGAACGGGCGGCTTGTCCCCCGCCAGGACTACCGCATTTCTTCTTTGAATTGCGGCGGGGAGGACTTTGCTGTGGCCTGTATGCGGGCCAATCTCCGCTACGGGAAAAACCAGCAGAGGGAGGATGTGAAAAGCCATCACTACATCCTCTCCTTTGACCCCAGGGACGGCCCCGACCACGGCCTGACGATGGATAAGGCCCAGGAGCTGGGGGAGCGGTTCTGTGCCGAGCAGTTCCCCGGACACCAAGCCCTGGTCTGCACCCACCCGGACGGCCACAACCACAGCGGCAACATCCATGTCCACATTGTTATCAACTCCCTGCGGGTGGCCGAGGTGGAGCGCAAGCCGTACATGGACAGGGCCAGCGACGCCCAGGCCGGGGCCAAGCACCGATGCACCGCCGCCGCTATGCGCCACTTCCGGGCCGAGGTCATGGAGCTATGCCAGGAGGCAGGGCTGTACCAAATCGACTTGCTGGGTGGGAGCAAGAACCGTGTCACCGAGCGCGAGTATTGGGCGCAGAAGAAAGGGCAGCTTGCTCTGGACACCGAAGCTGCCGCCCAGGGTAAACCGCCCACCAAGTTTGAAACGGACAAGGAAAAGCTGCGCCGGGAGATCAGGGCCGTCCTCGCTGTTGCTGTCAGCTTCGAGGACTTTGCCCAGCGGCTGTTGCAGCGGGGCATCACTGTCAAGGAGAGCCGGGGCCGGTTGTCCTACCTCACCCCCGACCGAACGAAACCCATCACCGCCCGCAAGCTGGGGGACGACTTTGACCGCGCCGCCGTGGGCGCTGCTCTGGAGCGCAACGCTGCCCGTCCCAGCCTGGGAGCCAAGCCCAGCATCCGGGAGCAGCTTCGCCAGCCCCAGGGCGTTCAAAGAATGGTGGACATTGAGGCCAAGAAAGCCCAGGGCAAGGGCATCGGCTATCAGCGTTGGGCGTCCGTGTTCAATCTGAAACAGGCGGCGCAGGCGTTCAACGTCTACACCGAATATGGCTTTTCCTCGCCGGAGGAATTGGAGACCGCTGTGTCCGCCGCCTATGCCGCTGTGATTGAAAGCTCCGCCAAGCTGAAGCCTACCGAATTGGCCTTGAAAGAAAAAAAGGAGCTGCGGCGGCAGATCATCATTTACCGGAACACCAAGGCAGTCCGGGAGGGCCTCGCCGCACAGAAAACACCCAAGGCCCGCGCCGCCTACCGGCAGGAGCATGAAGGTGATCTTCTCCTCTCCGAGGCCGCCATTCGTTTCTTCAAGGCCAACGGCATCACCAAGCTGCCCACCGTCAAGGAGCTGACGGCGGAGATCGAGGCCCTGATGTCCGAGAAGAACGCCGGGTACAATGAGTATCAGGAGCGTAAGCGGGAGGCGGACGAGCTGCTGACCGTCAAGCGGAACATCGACCAGGTGCTTCACGGTGCGCCCAGCCAGCGGAGGGACGAGCATGACCGATAACGCCGTCCGGCTGACCTATCCGCAGTACCGGGCCGTCCGGCGATTGGTGCATGACTGCTTATTATCGGCTCTGCGTCTGTGCGTCTGGCTCTTTTAATTAAATTATTTCTGTTG
>CAJTYK010000143.1 GCA_910584285.1 uncultured Oscillospiraceae bacterium | reverse complement strand
ACGTCATGAAAGAAGAACAGCTCCTGGCCTATCTGAAGGCCAATTGCTTCGGGCGGAAAAAGAGCCAGACCCGGGGCCAGCTCCAGCGGAAGCTGGGACTCAGCAAAGACCAGCTCACCAATATGGTCCACCGGATGCGCTGCAAGGGCCTGCCCATCGCGGGCGGGCCACTGGGATACTTCTACGCCCAGAACGCCGGGGAACTCCACGCCACCATCCGCTGGCTGGAGAAGATGGTGCGCACCCTGCTCAAGTCCATTGACGGGCTGGTGAAGGCCATGGAGTCCTTTGGACCCATTGAGGACAACAGCGGGGCTCACGCCGAAACCCAGCGCAGCGGAGGTGATGGCCCCTGAGAAGCTTCATCCCCTGGGTGGGCGGCAAGGGCAGGCTGCTGTGGCTGATCAATAAGCTGGCCCCCGCCCGGTACGCCCGGTTCGTGGACGTATTCGGCGGCAGCGGCACCGTCACCCTGGGCCGTCCCCTGCGCCGAGGCTGCATTGAAATCTACAACGATTTCAACAGCAACCTCACCAACCTGTTCTGCTGCGTGAAGGAGCGCACCATGGCCCTGCTCCGGGAACTGGGCTTCCTGCCCCTGAATTCCCGGGACGATTTCGATGTCCTGTACAAATTCTTCTCCCGCCAGGAGTTCACCGACGACTATCTGGAGGAGGAACTGGAGCTGACGCAAATTTT
The DNA here is from genome assembly GCA_910584285.1 of uncultured Oscillospiraceae bacterium. Taxonomy (GTDB): domain Bacteria; phylum Bacillota; class Clostridia; order Oscillospirales; family Oscillospiraceae; genus Enterenecus. The sequence continues at coordinate 1,407 of CAJTYK010000143.1, read as the reverse complement.
TCTTGACCCGCCCCAGAGGGAAGCTGTCTGCCGCCTGATGCTGGAACGCGCCCCCCGGGGCGATTTGCGCCGGGCGGCGGACTACTTCAAGCTGGTGCGGTACAGCTTCAGCGGCGGGGCCAGCGCCTTTGCGGGCCGCCCCTGCGACATCCGCCGCTTCTTCCACCTCGTCTGGGAGTGTTCCCGCAGGCTGAAGGATGTGGTGATCGAAAACAAGGACTTTGAGAAGCTCATTGAGCAGTACGACCGGGAAAACACCTTTTTCTACTGCGATCCGCCCTACTATGACGCCGAGTGCTACGAGGTGGCCTTCCCCAAGGCCGACCACATCCGGCTCCACGATGCGCTGGCCCGATGCAAAGGGCTGGTGATGGTGTCCTACAACTATTGCCCCAACATCTGCGAGCTGTACCAGGATTTTTACATCTTCCACACCAAGCGGCCCAACAGTATGTCCCAGACTGCGGGCAGCGAGTACGAGGAGGTGGTAATGACCAACTACGACCCCCGCGTCCTGGGGGCGGACCGGGGCTGGCAGATCAGCCTATTCCAGCGCCCGGAGGACGGCGGAGGGACATACCGGCTCATCCACGAACCCATCAAAAATAAGGAGGAATTCCCATGAACAAGCAGAAAAATGTAACCATATCCATCCCTGTGGAGGACGCGGAGTACTGCGGCCTCACTCCGGACGGTGAGGTCACGATCCACGCCGGGGAAAATGTGCTGATGGTGACACCCAAGGAGATGACCGTCCTGCAGGCCGCTCTGGCCACCAGGTCGCTGATCGAGGTGGCGTGTACGCTCATCGGCGGCATCAGGAAAACCTGCGGCAAGTGCCAGGAGCGGCGCTGCGCCGACAGCTGTCCTTACGGCCCCCTGGAGGAACCGGGCAAGTGCCCCTATTGGGACGCGGAGCCGGAGGTGACGCTGTCCGACTCCGCCCGGGAGACGCTGGGCATCCCGAAGGACGCCAAGCTCCAGCTTTTGCCTGACGAGGGCGAGGGGCTGGTGTGCGCCGCGGACTACGACCACGACATCACCGATATCCCCGCCCAGGTGCTGGCCGCGCTGGATTACGCCGGCGTGTGCCGTGGGCGGCTGGACGAGGCGGTGATGAACAACGAGGTGATCCGCCATGGCTGAGTCGCCCTATCCCTATTCCCGGCAGGCGGCCAAGGGGCGGGGCGAGCTGGCCCGATGGAAGCGGAGCCACCAGGCCAACGTCAAGTGTGCCCGGGACATCAAAAACCTGATCGCCTCCCACACCCGGGACGGCCAACTGGAGCCGGACTGCGCCCGGGCGGCGCTGGACTGGTGGGGCTTCCCCAGGATACAGTTGGTGCTGTCCAACACCCTGCGCGGCGCCAGCGGCCAGGAGTTCGACCCCGATGCCCTCCACTGGGC
>CAJTYK010000142.1 GCA_910584285.1 uncultured Oscillospiraceae bacterium | reverse complement strand
TCCTGCGCGCCGGTCACTCTCCCGCCACTCGAAATCGGCGTGCCCTTGACCTTAACGGGGGTTCTTAGGGGGTGGACGGCCTGAGAGACGCAGGGCCGCCCTTTGGCCCGTAGTCGAACCGGCGGCCACCCCCTAAGCGCGCTCTTTGGTTACTTTCTCTCGCACGAGAGAAAGTAACGGCGCTGAGCGCCGGTGGCGCTCGTCCAGCGCCGACCGAGCCGAAGGCGAGAACCCCCGCAGGGGCCCCCCGAGGGTGGCAACTCTCAGAAAGGAGTCCTACAGGTGTACCTCCATTTGGGCCAAAACGTCATGGTGCGCAACCAAGATGTGATCGGCATATTCGATCTGGATAACACCACCTGGTCCTTCCGTACCCGCCACTTTCTGGAGCAGGCGGAGCGGGAGGGAAGGGTGATCCCCCTGGGGGACGACCTGCCCCGCTCCTTTGTTCTGGCGGACAGAGAGGATGAAACCCCTGCGGTCTATTTGGTTCCCCTGTCTCCGGCGGCCCTGTCCGCGCGAGCTGAGCGGGATCTGCCTATATAGGGAAACAAAAAAAGGAGGCTTGTTTCTATGGAGTCCATCGAATACCTGTGGAAGGATCGCAAGCGCCGCCTGGGGCTGCCCCTGTCCTTCACCCGGTACGCCCTCAGCGAGGATCGGCTGTTCTGCGAGACCGGGTTTCTGAACCTGAAGTCCGACGAGGTGCTGCTCTACCGGGTGCAGGATCTGGAGCTCACCATGAGCCTGGGGCAGCGGATTTTCGGGGTGGGCACGGTGTGCGTCCACTCGTCGGACAAGAGTATGCCCCACCTGGATCTGAAAAACGTAAAACACCCCCGGGAGGTGAAGGAGCTCATCCACCAAAACGTGGAGGAGGCCAAGAACCGACGGCGGATGCGGGCCACCGAGCTGCTGGGCCAGGACGACGAGCCGTCCTTCCACGACGGGGACGAGCTGGATTTTGACGACGACGGGTGCGACGCCAACTGAGCTGGCGGCGGGCCCAAAAGATGTACAGATTAGCGGAGGAAGATCATGGCTGAAGAACGCAACGAATTGAACGAACTGAACACCACCCAGACCGACCACGAGTACGGCGCGTCTGAGATCCAGGTGCTGGAGGGGTTGGAGGCCGTCCGGAAGCGTCCGGGTATGTATATCGGCTCCACCTCCAGCTCCGGGCTGCACCATCTGGTGTATGAGATCGTGGACAACGCCATCGACGAGGCGCTGGCGGGGTACTGCGACTCGATCACCGTGGAGATCCTGGAGGGCGACGTGATCCGGGTCACCGACAACGGCCGGGGCGTCCCGGTGGATATCCAGCCCCAGACCGGCCGTCCCGCCCTGGAGGTGGTGTATACCGTCCTCCACGCCGGGGGCAAGTTCGGCGGCGGCGGGTACAAGGTGTCCGGCGGCCTCCACGGCGTGGGCGGCAGCGTGGTAAACGCCCTGTCCGAATGGATGGAGGTACGGGTCCACAAGAATGGGCAGATCTACGAGGTGAAGTTCTCCCGGGGCAACATGACCCAGGAGATGACCGTCGTGGGCAAGACGGACAAGACCGGCACTGAGGTGGTGTTCAAGCCCGACCCTGAGATGTTTGACGACACGGTGTACGACTACGAGACCCTCCACCGCCGGATGCGGGAGCAGGCGTTTTTGAATGCCGGGGTGCGGATCCTCATGGCTGACCGCCGTCCGGGGCAGGAAAAAGAGGAGTTCATGCACTACGAGGGGGGTATCCGGGAGTTCGTCACCTTCATCAATAAGAACAAGACCCCTCTCCATGAGCAGGTGATCTATATGTCCGGCTCCAAGGAAGATTCCATGGCCGAGATCGCCATGCAGTACTGCGAAGACAGTTACAATGAGGTGATTGTGTCCTTCGCCAACAACGTCCACACCCCGGAGGGCGGAATGCACGAGGAGGGGCTGAAGCGGGCCCTCACCAACGTGCTCAACGCCTACGGCAAGAAGGCGGGCATCTTCAAGGGCGAGGAAAAGGTATCCGGCGACGACTGCCGGGAGGGGCTAACCTGCGTCATTTCCGTCAAGCTCACCGAGGCCCAGTTCGAGGGCCAGACCAAGGCCAAGCTGGGCAA
>CAJTYK010000141.1 GCA_910584285.1 uncultured Oscillospiraceae bacterium | reverse complement strand
CCAGGGCGCAGACTGCGGTCAGTTTCTTCATCGTCGTTTCCTCCTCTACATTTTCATTTCCGGGGCGGGCGGAGCATCCTGGCTCTGGCCCTCCTGCTGGCGCTGTGGGATCTGAGCCAGAGTCTGCTGATAGGCGTCCAGCACTGCCTGATGGAACTGCTGGTGGAACTCCTTCGTACAGGGAAAGCAGATGTCCTTGTAGCCGTCCCTGCCCTTGTAGCTGGGCATGGAGACGAAGGGGCCGTTGCTGCCCTCCACCACCTTGACGCCCCGGATAGCGAAGCACCCGTTCAGGTTGACGGAGGCGTCCGCCAGGACGGGACCGCTGGCGTGGAGGGAGTGGATTTTCACATCCACCTGCATGGGGAGGGTCTCCCGCTGAGATGTGAGGGTCGGGTCAGGGGCCTGTTTCATTGTCGGTTCCTCCTAAAAAATTTTTGGTAAAATGGAATTACTCCATGGTCATGCCGCCCATGGCGGGCCCAGTGTCCTGTTCCTGCTGGGGAGTGCGAAGCTCCTCCAGCTTCTCCCGCGCCCAGTCCGGCAGATACTGCTCATTCAGAACGCCGGCGAAGTCGGAGCGGTTCCAGCGGGTCTTTTCGCCGTCGCCCAGGCAGGTGGCGTAGACCGCCTGACCTCTGGCGTGGGGAGAACAGCCAAAGCCGCCTTCCGCCAGCCAGAGCATATTGCGGGGGTCCCAGCAGCTCTCCCGGAGCGTGTCGGGACGCATCACCAGCACTTTGCCCTTGTAGTCCTGCTCCAGCGGGTTACCGGCACAGTGTTCCAGGCCGAACAGCCCCAGCGCCTGGTATGCGTCCCTGGCCTGTCCGATGAACGACTCCAGCAGTCCCGCGGCGGTATCCACCGCGTAGCAGCGGTTATATTTGCTGTCCTGGGGAACAAAGGTTTTCCTGCCCCACCGATAGGTCTCATCGCTGACCAGATGCTTGCAGGCCGACTCGCGGAACTCCTGCAGGGAGTTGGCGAGAACGAAGTTTACACGCTTAAAGCCGAACTGTTCCAGCACAGACTGGGCGCAGCCCTCGGCCAGCGACTCGTCCGCCGCGTTGAAATGATCCCGGACAGCCTGCTCGATGGCTCTGGCGCAGTCCACATTCACCCGAAAGCTGTCCTCGTGCATCTGCGTCTGCCTCAGACGGCGGGCGTCGGCGCGGGAGTAGGGGTACAGATAGGGAAAATCAGCCGCCATAGACGGTATCCTCCGCGATCAGATGCTCCTCCAGCCTGCCCAGGCACGTGCCCACCGCCATGAACGTCTCCAGCAGATCCGCCGGAAGGTCCCGCAGGTCATAGCGGTGTTCCGCCGCCAGAACCGTGATGGTGTGGGCCTCCTCGTCCACCTCGGCGCACAGCTTGGCCCCATCGGGGATGCCGGCGGCCTCCCGCAGATACTCGTTCACCTGAACGGCTTCCTCCTCGAAGTCGTTGTAGGGGCAGCTGTCCTTATCACAGTCCTCACAGGGGCCGCAGACCTCCGACAGGTAGTGGAGCAGCTGGGCCGACGTGCTCGTGAGCTGTTGGACAACGGCCAGCAGCTCCGGCGCGCTCATCCGCCCTTTCAGCACCAGCATGGCCCCATCCAGGGTGTGGTACTCCACCTTGTCGCCGGCGTTGAACCCGGCCAGCCGTGCGGCGGTCACTGGAAGCAGGAGGCCCTTGGGTGTGATCTCTTTGATGAATTTCATGTGATATTCCTCCGTTTTCTGATTAAATTTCCTGCCCGAAATCAAACAGGTTCAGCTGTGTGGCGGCACGCTGCCGCTCGGTCATGTCGTAGTTGGCGATGAACACCTCGGCAAACTGGCAGTTGGGGTCGTACCGCTGCTTGATGTTGTTCAGCCGGGTGACCGCCTCGATCTGGATGCCGGGGGCATCGTACAGCTCCCGGACAAAGGCGTCGTCGTTGTAGGAGAGCAGGAACTTCCCCTCAATGGACAGAAGGGCGTCCCGCAGGCGGATGTGGTCTTTCTCTGTAAATCCGTCCTCCCCGATGTTCTGGTAGTACCCCTCGGTGGCGTGGTAGGGGGGATCGCAGTAAAAGAGGCTCACCGGGCGGTCATACTGCCGGATGAGCTTCTCAAAGTCCTTGTTTTCCACCACCACATCCTTCAGACGCCGGTGGGCCTGCTC
>CAJTYK010000140.1 GCA_910584285.1 uncultured Oscillospiraceae bacterium | reverse complement strand
CCACGGCCTGTTACGGTTTGGCGGGGCGCTGGTGCCCTTTGCCAACACCATCCCCAGGGACTCTGGCCTCTACCGGCTCATGTCCACCACACCGGGCGAAAGCTGACCGATTGCCGGGAAATGCGTCTCACCGTGAGACGTATTTCCCGGCTTATCCGGCATCATCCCCATTTCATTTTGACAGGAGGCGAACAATTTGCCCGAAGTACGGGAGCGAAAAAACAGCGATAAAATCAAGGGGAAAGACGGCAAGAGCGGCAGGCCGCTAAAAAATGACGTGCGCCGCCAGATGACGGCTAAATATGTAAAAGAGCTGACCCAGCGGCAGCGGAACCGGGACGCTGGCGGCAGTACGGCCCCGGAGGTGCAGGCTGCGGAGCAGGTGGAGGAAACAATCTACACCACCGCCGACAGCCTCCGGGATCGCACCGCCGACGCCGTTTCAAAATCCATTTCCCGCCACAAGCGGAAACAGCAGAAGAAACAGGGCCGCAGGGAGCAGCCCCCCGGCGAGACGCCCCCAGCAGGTACGGAGGCCCCGCCGCCTCCGTCGCGGGAGCAGCCGAGAGAGAGGCCCGCTGACGATATTCGGACGCGCCCCCCGGAGGACAGCCACCGCCCTGCCCCCATGCGGGAGCGCCGTCCTGATACCGTCCGTGAGCGGCCAGCGGCCTCCCGCCCCGGCCCGGATCGTGCCCCGGCAGCGCCGACCCCGAAAGAGCGGATGCGGCAGACCGCCATTAAGGAAAAACGGAACCGGCAGACGGACATCCGGCGCAGGCCCGCCGGTCCCCCAGGCCAGCGGCAGACCAGCCCACCGGGACGAAAACCTGCAGCGGCCCAGCCGAAGCCCCAGGAGCGCATGAGGCAAAAGGCCAAGGCAGAGGCACAGACCCGGCGGGCAAAGGCGGGGCGCGTTCCCACCCCGCCCCGCCCGGAACGCCAGCCAGCGCCCAGGCACATCGCGGGGAGTACCCCTGCCTCTCCCGGCAATCAATCTATCAATCCAATCAAAGAGCGCCCCCGGCGCTCTTTTGCGCCGAAAGAGAAGCCCACTGGCGGCTCTTTTATCCCAAAGACCCGGCAGACTGCTGCGGCGTCCAAGTCCACCGCAAAGGCGGCATCGGCGGCGAAGAAGAAAACGACGGCGCGGCCTTTAGAACTGGCAAAGCGGCGTGTCCAGCGCAACGCCCAGCGCAAGCTGCTCCGGCAGTCCACGGCCAAGGCAAAGACCGCGCTGGATCTGTCCCGGAAAGCCGCCGTTGTGACGGCCAAGGCCGTGTCCTCCCTGATCAGCGCCATCGCCGGACTTTTGGGCGGCGCGTTCCTGATCCCGATTATCTGCCTGATTGTTTTAGTTGCGGCGATTATCGCCTCGCCGTTCGGCATCCTCTTTGCCAATGAACCGACGCCGGGGGCCATGCCCCTCAATGTGGCCGTGGGGCAGCTCAACATGGAGCTGGCCAACACACTGGAGACGATGCAGACCGGCGACTATGACAGCATTGACATCCAGGGCCAAGGCCCGGACTGGCGGGAGGTTGTCGCCGTGTTTGCCGCGAGGACGGCGGGGGCCGACGACGGAACAGACGTTGCCGCCCTGACCCCTGACCGGGTGGATCGGCTCAAGGCCGTCTTTTGGGATATGTGCGCTATTACCTCGGAGGTAGAGACGATCCCCCACCCGGACAGCGACCCGGACGATGATACGGACGATAGCTGGACGGAGCGTATTCTGCATATCACCATCACGGCCAAAACCGCCGAGGATATGCGGACAGAGTATGCCTTTACCGAGTATCAGAACCGGGCACTGACGGAGCTGCTGGCCGAGCTTGCCACAATGGATCTGCTGCTTACCGACCTGTCCGCGTCCCAGGAGCAGGCCCGGAACATCCTGCGGAACCTCCCCGACGGTCTTTCCCCGGAACGGCGGGCCGTGGTGGAGACTGCCTGTAAGCTGGTGGGGAAAGTCAATTATTTTTGGGGCGGCAAAAGCCGGGTGATCGGCTGGGACAACCGCTGGGGGACCATTCAAAAGGTATGGGCGGACGGCAGCAGCACAACCGGAACCTACCGGCCCTACGGCCTCGACTGCTCCGGTTTTGTGGATTGGGTATTTTACAATATCTCCGATGGGGCCTACACCATAGGCCACGGCGGGGGCGCTCACGCCCAGCATA
>CAJTYK010000139.1 GCA_910584285.1 uncultured Oscillospiraceae bacterium | reverse complement strand
CTGGGTCATGTTGAGCCGCTTGCGGAGGAATTGCAGGTTTTCACCGAATGTCATGGTTATGACCTCCTTGTTTGGGATGCCGCCAGTATAGGAAAAAACGGCGGGGAAGGCCACCAATTTGCTGTTGCGTTTGGGTTGCGGGGCGTAAATTTATGGTTGCGCCGGCGGTTTTCCGCCGGAAATGACTGTTTCCGCCACTTTTATCCCGTCCACAGCGGCGGAGGTGATGCCCCCAGCGTAGCCCGCGCCCTCGCCGCAGGGGTAGAGGCCGGGGAGGGCGGGGGACTGGAAAGCCTCGTTCCGCAAGATGCGCACCGGGGAGGAGGAACGGGTCTCCACCCCGGTGAGGACGGCGTCGGGGTGGGCGAAGCCGTGGAGCTTGCGGTCAAAAATGGGAAGGGCGTCCTTTAACGTGGCCAGGACGTAGCCTGGGAGGGCGCCGTCCAGGGCCGCCCAGGCGACGCCGGGGCGGTAGGTGGGCAAAATGGAGCGGGGGCCGGTGGAGGGGCGGCCCGCCAGGAAGTCGCCCACCAGCTGGGCGGGGGCGCAGTAGTTGCCGCCGCCGGCGGTGAAGGCGGCGCGCTCCCAGGTCTCCTGGAAACGCACCCCGGCAAGGGGGTCATCCCCGCCGAAGTCGTCCGGCGTCACGCCCACCAGGAAGCCGCCATTGATGTTGGCCCCGTCCCTGGCCCGGAGGCTCATGCCGTTGGTGACCACCTGGCCGGGGGCGCTGGCGGCGGCCACCACTTGGCCACCGGGGCAGACGCAGAAGGTGAAGGCGGAGCGGCCCGAGGGCAGGTGGCAGGCCAGCTTGTAGTCCGCGGCGGGGAGCTTGTCCCAGAAGGGGCCAAACTGGGCGCGGCTGACGGCCTCCTGGCTGTGCTCGATGCGCACGCCGATGGCGAAGGGCTTGCGCTCCATGGGCAGGCCCAGCTCGTACAGCATTTGGAAGGTGTCCCGGGCGGAGTGGCCGGGGGCCAGCACCAGCGCGTTGCAGGGGAGGGTGTAGGCGACGCGCTCCGCTTGGACGGTGAGGGCGGAGAGGCGGCCAGCCGCCTGGGTCAGGCCGGTGAGCTGGTGGCCGAATCGGATCTCCGCGCCCAGAGAGAGCAACTTCTGGCGAATGGATTTCACCACGCTGCGCAGCACATCGGTGCCGATGTGGGGCTTGTGGGAGTATTGGATGTCGGCGGGGGCGCCGTGGGAGACGAACACGTCAAAAACATGGGAGATGCGGGGGTCATGGATGCCGGTGGTGAGCTTGCCGTCGGAGAAGGTGCCCGCACCGCCCTCGCCAAACTGGACATTGGAGGCAGGGGAGAGCTGGGCGGCCTGCCAGAAGCGTTCCACGTCCCGGGTGCGGGTGTCCACGTCCTGGCCACGCTCCAGGACGATGGGCCGCAGGCCCGCCCGGGCCAGAGTGAGGGCGGCGAACAGGCCCGCGGGGCCCATGCCAACTACCACTGGGGGGAGAGGGGAAGTGCGGGTGACAGAGGGGAGAATATAGGGGACGTCAGCTACGACAGTCACGCCTCTGGGGGCGCGGCGGAGGATGGATTCCTCTTTATTTAATGTGACGCGGACGGAGCAGACCAGATGGACGTCGTTTTTCCGGCGGGCGTCGATGGACTGGCGGTGGAGGGAGAGGGTCAGCACGTCGCTGGGCCGGACGCCCAGGGCTTGGGCGGCCTTCCGGCGGAGCAGGAGCTCGTCCCCGTCTACGGGGAGGCTCAGGTTGTCCACTTGCAGCATAGAGGGGGGCTCCTTCCTATTATATAATGTGGAGATAGATATGTTTTAGGGTAACACAGGCGGGGCGCTTTCGCAAGGGGAAAATCGCGGGGCAAAAAAGTCGAAGAAAACAGAAAAAAGGGCTTGACAAGGGCGGGGGAATTTGTTAATATAAGCGAGCGCCTGTGAGGTGCCCCTCAAAAGAGGGCAGAGTTGAGAAAAAGTTTTGAGAAATCGAAATTAGTGCTTGACAAAGACCTCCGGGTGTGGTATCCTATAAAAGTTCGCGAGAGCGGGCGCCTGGATGAGAGTTCCTGACTGAACGCAAAGAAATTTGCGAAAAGCCAAAAAGGGGCTTGACAGGCGGAGAACTTTGATGTATAATAAAGTTCCGCTCAATGTGAGCGAAGGCTTGTACCTTGTAAATTAAACAACGAAGAAACGAGAAAGCACCAGAAGGACT
>CAJTYK010000138.1 GCA_910584285.1 uncultured Oscillospiraceae bacterium | reverse complement strand
CCTCAAACTCGCCGCGGTACTTGGTGCCCGCCACCATGGACACCAGATCCAGGCTGAGCAGACGCTTGCCCCGCAGGGGCTCGGGCACCGCGCCGGCGGCCATACGCAGAGCCAGGCCCTCCGCCACCGCCGTCTTGCCCACCCCCGGTTCGCCGATGAGGGCGGGGTTGTTCTTGGTGCGGCGGGCCAGGATCTGGATCACCCGGCCCACCTCCCGCTCCCGGCCCACCAGGGGATCCAGCGTCCCCATGGCTGCCAGCCGGGTGAGATCCCGGGAGAACCGGTCGGTGAGGCGGGTCTCCGCCCCCTCCCGCGCCCGGGCTCGATCCTCCCGGCACAGGGCCTGGGGATCGCCGCCGGGCCGTCCGGCGGCGTCCCGGGGGGGCTGCTTCTTTTCCCAATCCATCATAAAAAAACCTCGCAAACGCTGAAAGAATCCCAGTCGTTCCATTGTTTCCCAGCTCCTGTCTCTGCCGCTGTCTTTCTTTGGAGAGGATGGGAATTTTCAGCGGGAATTATACCTCCAAACCGGGCAAAATTTCATATTGCAATTTTTTCGGGATGTGATACAATAAAGAACGGTTCAAACATATTCTGCATTTGGAGGTGTATGTTACATGGCACGCGTTATCAACGACACTTGCGTCTCCTGCGGCGCTTGCGAGAGCTCCTGCCCCGTGGGCGCGATCTCCATGGGCGATGATCACATGGTCATCGACGCCGGCGCTTGCATCGACTGCGGCGCCTGCGAGGGCACCTGCCCCATGGGCGCCATTTCCGCTGAGTAATCAGGGTAAGGCAGAGCCCTCCGCTTCCCATCTGGGAGGCGGGGGGCTTTCTTTTTTTGCCCGGTGAGCACCGGGCGGCTTCGTCATTGTGCCAAATTTCCCCCGCTCTTTTTTTGAGCGTTGGTGAAAACGCTGATTTTGTGTAAAATTTAACATAGTGGCAGAAATAGTCATGGAAATGCAGGGAAATGTGTGCTATACTGCGTACTTGGTGGGGGATGGTTATCTCCCGCCTTCGCCGCCAGCCCGCGTCTGTCTCCGGTTTCGGACCCGGGCGCTGAGACAATACACCAAATTTTTTGAGGAGGAAACGTCTATGGAAACCTATGGTCTGGAGCAGTACGGCATCACCGGTATCAAGGAAGTCGTATACAATCCCAGCTATGAGCAGCTCTTTGAGGCCGAGATGGACCCCACCCTGGAGGGCTATGAGAAGGGTCAGCTCACCGAGCTGGACGCCGTCAACGTCATGACCGGCATCTACACCGGCCGCTCCCCCAAGGACAAGTTCATCGTCATGGACGAGAACTCCAAGGACACCGTGTGGTGGACCTCCGACGAGTTCAAGAACGACAACAAGCCCGCCTCCCAGGAGGCGTGGGAGGCCTGCAAGGCCCTGGCCGTCAAGGAGCTGTCCAACAAGAAGCTGTACGTGATGGACGTGTTCTGCGGCACCAACCCTGACTCCCGCATGGCCGTGCGCTTCATCATGGAGGTGGCCTGGCAGGCCCACTTCGTGAAGAATATGTTCATCCAGCCCACCGAGGAGGAGCTGAAGAACTTCAAGCCCGACTTCATCTCCTACAACGCCGCCAAGGCCAAGGTGGAGAACTACAAGGAGCTGGGCCTCAACTCCGAGACCGCCGCTATCTTCAACATCACCTCCCGTGAGCAGGTCATCCTCAACACCTGGTACGGCGGCGAGATGAAGAAGGGCCTGTTCTCCATGATGAACTACTTCCTGCCCCTGAAGGGCATGGCCTCCATGCACTGCTCCGCCAACACCGACATGAACGGCGAGAACACCGCCCTGTTCTTCGGCCTGTCCGGCACCGGCAAGACCACCCTGTCCACCGACCCCAAGCGCCTGCTCATCGGCGACGACGAGCACGGCTGGGACGACGAGGGCGTGTTCAACTTCGAGGGCGGCTGCTACGCCAAGGTCATCAACCTGGACAAGGACGCCGAGCCCGACATCTACAACGCCATCAAGCGCAACGCCCTGCTGGAGAACGTCACCGTGGATGCCGAGGGCAAGATCGACTTCAACGACAAGTCCGTCACCGAGAACACCCGGGTGTCCTACCCCATCGACCACATCGAGAAGATCGTGAAGAACGTGCACCCCGCGTCCTCCGGCCCCGACGCCAAGAACGTGATCTTCCTGTCTGCCGACGCCTTCGGCGTGCTGCCCCCGGTGTCCATCCTCACCCCGGAGCAGACCC
>CAJTYK010000137.1 GCA_910584285.1 uncultured Oscillospiraceae bacterium | reverse complement strand
GAGATGGAGCTGTACCGGCTGGACCAGAGGATCAATGACCGGGGCGTGCTGGTGGATATGGGGCTGGTACGGCAGGCGGTTGTCTGTGAGCGTCTGCATAAGGAGGTTGTGACGAGACGGGTATATGAGCTTACCGGCTTGGAGAATCCCAATTCCGTGGCGCAGTTGAAGGGCTGGCTGGGGGAGAACGGGGTGGAGGCGGAGAGCCTGTCCAAGAAAGCGGTGGCGGAGATGATCGGGGAATCGGACGGGGAGGTGGAAGAGCTTCTGCGGCTCCGGCTTTTGATGGCGAAGACTTCCGTGAAGAAATATGAGGCCATGGAGCGGTCTGTCTGTTCGGACGGGCGGGTACATGGTTTATTGCAGTTTTACGGGGCGAACAGGACCGGGAGATGGGCGGGGAGGCTGGTGCAGGTCCAGAATCTGCCGCAGAACCATATTGAGGATTTGGAACTGGCAAGAGGGCTGGTGAAAGAGGGCAGGTTTGAGGATGTGGAGATGCTTTATGATTCCACGCCGAAAGTGCTTTCGGAGCTGATACGGACGGCGTTTGTGCCGGAGCCGGGGTGTCGGTTTGTGGTAGCGGATTTTTCTGCCATTGAGGCAAGGGTGCTGGCGTGGCTTGCCGGGGAGCGGTGGAGGCTGGAGGTGTTTTCTTCCCATGGGAAGATTTATGAGGCTTCTGCGTCTGCTATGTTCCATGTGCCGATTGAGGAAGTGACGAAGGGCTCCCCTCTGCGGCAGAAGGGGAAGATCGCGGAGCTTGGCCTGGGATACGGCGGGGCGGCGGGGGCGCTGGTTTCCATGGGGGCTTTGGATATGGGGCTTTCCGAGGATGATCTGCCGTCCCTGGTGGCTGCATGGCGCAGGGCGAACCCGCATATCACGCAGTTCTGGTGGGACGTGGATAAGGCGGCTGTGGAGGCTGTGACGAAGAGGACGGGGACACGGGCAGGGAGGATCGGGTTTGAGTATCGGAGCGGGATTCTGTTTGTCATGCTCCCGTCCGGCAGGAAGCTGGCGTATGTGAAGCCCAGGATGGCGGTGAATAAGTTCGGGCGGGAGGGCCTGACTTATGAGGGGATTCTGGAAAATAAGAAGTGGGGCCGGATTGAGACCTACGGGCCGAAGCTGGTGGAGAATATCGTGCAGGGGACGGCCAGGGACCTGCTGGCGGAGGCCATGCTGCGGGTGGAGAGGAAGGGCTATCCCATTGTGATGCACTGCCATGATGAGATCATTGCGGAGGTGCCGGAGGGCATGGGTTCCGTGGAAGAGATGTGTGGGGTGATGGCGGTGCAGCCTGCGTGGGCGGAGGGGCTGCCGCTGCGGGCGGACGGGTATGAGTGCCCGTTTTATCAGAAACAGTAGGAGGACGTTTTCATGGGGTACAATGATGCAGGAAGAGGGACAGGGGGTATGTGTGTATGAAGGTTTATGTTTCTACGGGCAATTCGAGGATGGAGAAGCGGTGGAACGGCGGGGAGATGGAGCTGGAGGATTTTGTCCGGCGTATTTCCCGGACGATACGGACGGCGGAGACGGTGGAGCAGTACCGGAAGCTGTCCAAGGCGAGGCAGGATTCCATCAAGGACGTGGGCGGCTTTGTGATGGGGAAGTTGAAAGGCGGCAGGCGGAAGAAGGACTGTGTGGTGTTCCGGTCTGCCCTGACGCTGGACATGGACCATGCCGAGGCGGATATCCCGGAGCGGATGGAGATGTTCTTTGATTTCCGGTGCCTGATCTATTCCACGCATAAGCATACGCCGGAGAGTCCCAGGTTCCGGCTGGTGGTCCCGCTTTCCAGGAATGTGTCGCCGGACGAGTACGCGGCGGTGGCGCGGAAGGTGGCGGAGGACATCGGCATGGAGATGTTCGACGATACCACTTATGAGCCGTCCCGCCTGATGTACTGGCCGTCCACGTCTGCGGACGGGGAGTTTGTGTTCCGGGATGTTGCGGGGGAGATACTGGACCCGGATGCGGTGCTTGCAAGGTATAGGGACTGGCGGGATTCTTCGGAGTGGCCGGTGAGCGGGCGGCAGCAGGCGGTGGTCTTGAGGGAGATGAAGAAGCAGGCGGACCCGCTTTCTAAGGAGGGCGTGGTGGGGGCGTTCTGCCGGACGTACAGCATTGAGGAAGCGGCGGAGGTGTTCCTGGCGGACGTGTATAAGCCGAGCGCCATGCAGGGGCGGTATGATTATATCCCGGCGGATTCCCAGGCGGGGGTGGTGGT
>CAJTYK010000136.1 GCA_910584285.1 uncultured Oscillospiraceae bacterium | reverse complement strand
GTACATAAGCGCCGGGGGCGAGGTTGGTGATCTTGATTTCCCCCTGTGCGTCCGTCACAAAAATGCCGTTCTGCGTCAGGGTGCTGGTGCCAATCACGCCGTCCAGCCCCACTTCACACCCTGCCGCCGTGGTCACTCTAAACTCCGCGCCGGGGAGGGGCTGGCCGGTGGCGCTGTCCCGCTTCTGGATAATAATGGCCCCTTTCGGCTGGTTCTTGAAAGTCAGGCTGACGGTGCGGCCCTCCTTGATCTGCACCGTTTGAGATTGGGTGTCCAGGATAAAGCCAGCGGGGGCGCGGGTTTCCGTCACTACCACGCTCTTGCCGGGGGTCAGGCCGGTGATGCGGATTTCCCCGTTCTCGTCCGTTCGGAAAATGCCGTTGCTGTCGCCCACAACGGTGCCGTCCGCATACAGCACCTTAAACTCGGCGTTCTGCAAAGTAACGGAGGGGTTCACCGAACAGACCTTGCGGATCAACAAAATGCCGTCCGGGGCATTGGTGAAACGGACGGTGACAACGCTCTGTTCGCCGCTGTCGGCCAGCATGATCGTCTCGGAGGACTGGATGATGTTGTACCCGTCCGCAGCGTCCACTTCCTCCAGCACATACGCGCCGGGGTTGAGGCCCGTCCACATGGCGGTGCCGTTCTTGCCGGTAACTTTGGTGCCGATGACGGTGCCGCCTGTGCCGCTGGTGCCGCCCAGGTAGCGCAGTTGGAACGTGCATCCGGGCAAAACCGCGCCGGTGACGCTATCATATTTTTCGACTATGATGGCGTTCTTGGGCACATTCTCAAAGGTGATGACCTTGCTCTCGCCGCCCTTGATATAAAATTCCTGGGTGGCGGGTTCCTTGATGGTGTAGCCTGCGGCGGGGGCCAGCTCCGTCACCTTGTACCAGCCGTCCCGCAGCAGGTCAACGAAAAACTGGCCGTTCTTGTCGGAGAAGAACGTCCCCAGGCTGTTCAGCTCGCCGGTGGTTGTGTTGTTGGAGCCGTACCAAACCTCGAACTTGGCCCCCTTGATGGGACTGCCGGTGATGCTGTCCACCTTGTTCACCGTCAGGGTGGGCTTCTTGTGGTTCTCAAAATAGATGGTGTGGTCGCGGTTGGGGTAGAGGGTCACAAGCTGGCTGGGCGCGTCCATGAGCCAGGGGGCCGGGACGGACTTCTCGCTCACCTCGTACACTCCGGGCAGGAGGTTGGTCAGGGTGGCCCTGCCGTTGGCGTCCGTCTTGATCTCGTCCACGCTGTGGCCGTCTGCCGCCCGGACGGTGAAAACCGTATCGGGGATGGGCTTGCCGGTGTCAGCGTCCTTTTTGTAGACGATCAGGTTGGGCCGCTTCTGATTCTCAATGGTGATGGTGCTGGTCTGGCCGGGAAACAGCTCCACATGGTACTCCTGCAAGTCCAGAATGTGGTCGGCAACGGTGGCCGTTTCCTTGATGGAGTACACGCCGGGTTCCAGCTTGGCGATGTTGATCTCGCCGTCCTGGTCGGTGATACGGTCAAGGTAGTGGGTGCCGTCCTCAATGCGGGCGATGCGGAAATGAACGCCGCCCAGCCGGGTGCCGTCCGAGCTGGTCTTGATAAGGCGCAGGGC
This sequence comes from uncultured Oscillospiraceae bacterium, assembly GCA_910584285.1. Taxonomy (GTDB): domain Bacteria; phylum Bacillota; class Clostridia; order Oscillospirales; family Oscillospiraceae; genus Enterenecus. The sequence continues at coordinate 641 of CAJTYK010000136.1, read as the reverse complement.
GGGCTTGGGGGTGTTGGTAAACACAAAGTTGGCGTTCTCGTCCGGGTTCACCTGCACCACGCGCACAGCGTCATCCACCAGGTAGCCCTCCGGGGCCTCCAGCTCCCGAACTTCATATGCGCCGGGGGTCAGCTTAGACAGGTCGATCTCGCCGTTAATATCGGTGGTGAACTCCTGACGATAGGAGCCGCCCACCAGCTTGAACTCAAAGCGGACGTTGGGCAGGGATTTCATCGTCACGCTGTCCACCTTTACCAGATGGATGCCCGGCTTCAGGGAATTGAAAAAGACCAGCTCCCGCGTCTGCGTTTCACCGGCCTTTAATTCAATCTGCTGGGGGGTGCTGTTCACCACATGGGCGTCATCCGTGGCTACCTCTTTCACAAGATAGGTACCCGGTTCCAGGTCATACAGGAAAATCTCGCCGCTGGCGTTGGTGGTGTACTCCCCGAACAGGTCGCCGTCATGCCAGACCTCAAAGGTCACATCAGGCATGGGGGAATTGCTGGTCAGGTCGTACTTGAGGATACGCAGGGCGGGCCGCGCCCGGTTGGTGACGGTCAGCACGGGGTCATCCTCGGTGGCCGGGTCGTAGGGGTCGATGTGGATGCCGTGGGGCGTCTTGTCCAGCACATACCCGG
>CAJTYK010000135.1 GCA_910584285.1 uncultured Oscillospiraceae bacterium | reverse complement strand
GGAGCTGCCGCTGCTCCTCGTCGGACAGGGCGGCCTTGTCCAGCACGTGGCCGGGGAGCAGGGCCACCCCGCCCCCGGCTCCCTGGGCGGTGTAGACGGGCACCCCGGCGGCGGACAGGGCGTCCACATCCCGCAGCACCGTACGCTGGGACACCTCCAGCCGTTGGGCCAGTTCGGCGGCGGTCATGCGGCCCCGCTCCAGCAGGAGGTACACCATCTGGAATTGACGGCTGACTACGGACATGGACAAAGCCCCCTTTTTGTGGGTTTTCCCCATTTTACCACATAGAACGGAGAAGGGGAAGCCCCGCGGGGCCTCCCCTTTTGGCCGGTATTTGGCTTAATCTGCTAACGTGATGTCCTCAACATTTACACCCAGGGAGGATAGCTGCGCGACGGTTAGTTTCAACGCATAGTCAAGGGCCGCATTTTCATGTCCGCCGTTTGCCTTCTTGATCCGCTGGAGGTCTCCGTAATGCTGAATGGTAATCGTGGCTAATTCCTTGTCCGACATGGCAGCACCTCCTTCCATCCAAAAATCTGGCTGAACTGTTAAATCCATTATAGCAGAGGCGCCGGCGGATTACAAGTCTAATGAGGCTTAATCCAATTCAAACTGCCCGGTATAGAGCTGGTAGTACCGACCCTGCGCCTCCATGAGCTGGGCGTGGCTGCCCTTCTCCATGATCTCACCATGCTCGATGACCACGATGCAGTCCGCGTTGCGCACCGTGGACAGCCGGTGGGCGATGACGAACACCGTCCGCCCCTCCATCAGGGCGTCCATGCCCTGCTGAATGTGCCGCTCAGTGCGGGTGTCGATGGAGGATGTGGCCTCGTCCAGCACCATGATGGGCGGATCCTTCACCGCCGCCCGGGCGATGGACAGCAGCTGCCGCTGGCCCTGGGACAGGTTGGCCCCGTCCCCGGTGAGCATGGTTTGGTAGCCCTCCGGCAGGCGGCGGATGAAGCCGTCGGCGTTGGCGGTTTTGGCGGCACTGATGCACTCCTCGTCGGTGGCGTCCAGCCGGCCGTAGCGGATGTTGTCCAGCACCGTGCCGGTGAACAGGTGGGTGTCCTGCAAGACCGCGCCCTGGCTCAGCCGCAGGGAATCCTTCTCAATGTCCCGCACGTCAATGCCGTCGCAGGTGATGAGGCCCCCCTGGATCTCATAGAAGCGGTTGATCAGGTTGGTGACGGTGGTTTTGCCCGCGCCGGTGGAGCCCACAAAGGCGATCTTCTGCCCCGGGTCGGCGTAGACGGACATATCCTTCAGCACCGGCTTGCCCTCCACGTAGGAGAAGTCCACGTGGCTCAGTCGCACCGCGCCCCGCAGCTCGGCGTAAAAATACTCCTCGCCAGGGACGTTGCGCACCGCGCCCCGGATCAGGTGGTAGCCCATCTGCCCGTCCGGGCCGGGGTACTTCCAGGCCCAGCTGTGGTTTGCCATCTCCTCGTGGGTGAGCTTTTTCAGGCCGCTGTCCGGCTCGATGCGCACCCATACCCCGGTGGTGGACTCCGGGTCAAAGGGCATAAGCCTGAGCTGGCCGCCCTCCTCCTGGGCCAGGCCCAGCTCGCACATGGCCTCGTCCGCCCCCACGGCCACGGGCACCAAGGTGAGCCCGCAGCTCCGGGGCACCTTCCAGGCCCAGCTTTTGGGCCGGCCCTGGCCGCTGAACCTGGACAGGGAGCCATTGGCGTCCTTCTCCACCGGCACCAGGGTGACCTGGCCCCGATCCACCTCGGGGTCGGTGTCCATGACGGCGAAGATGCGCTCCGCCCCCGCCATGGCGGACAGCAGGGAGTTCATCTGCATGGAGATCTGGTTGATGGGCTGGGTGACCTGCTGGTTGTACTTCAGGTAGGTCACCAGGGAGCCCAGGGTGAAGCCCACGTTCACGCCGGCGCTCATGGCCAGGGCGGCGCCCAAGACGGCGGTGACGGCGTAGCCAATATAGGTCAGGTTGGAGGCGATGGGCATGATGGCGGAGGAGTAGAACCCCGCCTGACTGGCCGCCGAGCGGTATTCCTCGTTGAGGGTCTGGAATTGGGCCTTGGCCTGCTCCTCGTGGTTGAAGGCCTTGACCACCTTCATGCCCTCGATCATCTCCTGGATGTTGCCGTTCACCGCGCCCAGGGCGGCCTGCTGCTTGGAGAAATACGTTCGACTGCGCTTGCCAAACACGGTGAACACCGCCATGACGGCCCCCAGCATCACCACCGAGGCCAGAAACAGCAGCGGGGACAGGGTGATCATCATCACCACCACGCCCACAAAGGTGACGGCGCTGGAGATGAGCTGCACCACCGACTGCTCCAGGGCCATCTGCACGTTGTCCGCGTCGTTGGTGAAGCGGCTCATGAGCTCGCCGT
>CAJTYK010000134.1 GCA_910584285.1 uncultured Oscillospiraceae bacterium | reverse complement strand
GGGCAGCCGCCTCTACGGTGTGGAGCTGGACTCCATCACCGGGCGCATCGCCCAGAAGCTGTACCCGGAGGCGGACATCAAGGTGGCCGGTTTCCAGACCACCGACAGGCGGGACTTCTTCGACCTCTGTGTCGGGAATGTCCCCTTTGGCGACTATAAAGTGAACGACAAGCCCTACAACAGGCTGGGCTTCTCCATCCACAACTATTTCTTTGCCAAGGCCATCGACCAGGTGCGTCCGGGCGGCGTGGTGGCCCTTGTCACCAGCCGCTACACGATGGACGCCAAAAGCCCCGACGCCCGGAAGTATATCGCGCAGCGGGCGGAGCTGCTGGGGGCGGTCCGCCTGCCCAACAACGCTTTCAAGGCCAACGCCGGGACGGAGGTGGTATCGGACATCCTGTTCCTGCAAAAGCGGGACCGCCCCATCGACATCGAGCCGGACTGGGTACACCTGGGGCAGACCCCGGAGGGCCTCACCCTCAACAGCTACTTCGTGGACCACCCGGAGATGGTGCTGGGCGAACTGACGACCGAAAGCACACAGTACGGGCGGGAGGAATGCACCGTTGCCCCCACCCCCGGCGCCGACCTTGCGGAACAGCTCCGGGAGGCTGTCTCCCATATCCACGGCAGCTATCAGGCGGTGGAGCGGGACGAGGCGGACATCGCGGACGAGGCCGCCGAACGGGGCGCCATCCCCGCCGACCCGGATGTGAAGAACTTCTCCTATGCCCTGGTGGACGGGGAGGTCTACTTCCGGGAGAACAGCGTCATGAAGCCCGTGGAGCTGAGCGACACGGCAAAGGGGCGCGTGGCCGGGATGATCGGCCTGCGGCAGATCGTGAACGACCTGATCCAGTACCAGCTTGAGGACTACCCGGACGGGGACATCCAGGCGAAGCAGGCGGAGCTGAACGCCGCCTATGACGCCTTTTACGCAAAGTTCGGGACCATCAATTCCAGCGCCAACGCGAGGGTCTTTGACGAGGACTCCTCCTACTATCTGCTCTGCTCCCTGGAGAACATCGACGAGGACGGGCGGCTGGAGAGCAAGGCGGATATGTTCACAAAAAGGACCATCCGCCCGGAACGCCATATCACCAGCGTGGACACGCCCAGCGAGGCGCTGGCGGTCTCCATCGGGGAGCGGGGCAGGGTCGATCTGCGGTTCATGTCCGAGCTGCTGGGGACGCCCGGAGAGTATGGGCGCATCACCGAGGAGCTGCGGGGCGTGATCTTCCGTGACCCCCGTGAGGCTGTGGCGGACGACCCCCTCCGGGGCTGGCATACCGCTGACGACTACCTCTCCGGCAATGTCCGGGACAAGCTGATGGTGGCGAGGATGGCGGCGGCCACTGACCCAGCCTACGCCGTCAATGTGGCGGCTCTGGAACAGGCGCAGCCCAAAGACCTGGACGCCTCTGAGATCGATGTGCGCCTGGGCGCCACCTGGATCGACAAGGACTATATCCAGCAGTTCATGGAGGAGACCTTTGATACCCCGTGGCGGCTTCGGAACGCGGTCCAGGTGAAGTATTCGCCCTCCACCGCCGAGTGGCAGGTCACGGGCAAGAACGCCACAGGGCGGCACGATGTCATGGCCTATATGACCTACGGCACAGACCGGGCCAGCGCCTACCGCATTTTGGAGGACACCCTGAACCTCCGGGATATCCGCATCTATGACACCATCGAGGACGCGGACGGCAAACAGAAGCGGGTGCTGAACAAGAAGGAGACCACCCTCGCCCAGCAGAAGCAGCAGGCCATCAAGGACGCTTTCCGGGACTGGGTGTGGCGTGACCCCAGACGGCGGGAGGATTTAGTCAGGACCTACAACGAGCTGTTTAATAGCACCCGCCCCCGTGAGTATGACGGCAGCCACATCGTCCTGGGCGGCATGAACCCGGACATCACCCTGCGGGAACACCAGCGGGGGGCCATCGCCCATGTGCTTTACGGCGGGAACACCCTGCTGGCGCACGAAGTGGGCGCGGGCAAGACCTTTGAGATGGCGGCATCCGCTATGGAGGCGAAGCGGCTGGGGCTGTGCCAGAAGTCCCTCTTTGTCGTGCCGAACCACCTGACCCTCCAGTGGGCCAGCGAGTTTTTGCGGCTCTACCCCAGCGCGAAGATACTGGTGGCCTCCAAGAAGGATTTTGAGACGGCCAACCGCAAGAAATTCTGTGCGAGGATAGCGACCGGCGACTATGACGCCGTTATCATCGGCCACTCGCAGTTCGAGAAGATACCCATATCCGCCGAGCGGCAGGAGCGCATCTTGCAGGAGCAGATCGACGAGATCACCGACGCCATAGCGGAGATGAAGGCCATGCGGGGCGAGAGCTTCACCATCAAGCAGTTGGAAAAGACCCG
>CAJTYK010000133.1 GCA_910584285.1 uncultured Oscillospiraceae bacterium | reverse complement strand
GAGGGCGGCCGTCACACCCCCTTCTTCAACAACTATCGTCCCCAGTTCTACTTCCGTACCACCGACGTGACCGGCGTCATCACCCTGCCCGAGGGCACCGAGATGTGCATGCCCGGCGATAACGTGGACATGAACGTGGAGCTGATCACCCCCATCGCCATTGAGAAGGGCCTGCGCTTCGCCATCCGCGAGGGCGGCCGGACTGTCGGCTCCGGCGTCGTCATTGACGTGGCCGAGTAATTTCTCACTTTGAACGTTCCCCGCCCAGCTTGGGCGGGGAACGTTTTTACTTTTCTTGTCACTTCTCAGGAAACTGTCAGCCCGCCCCCTTGACAACCGCTCCCGTTTCTGGTATGATTCCCCTGCGATAAGGGAGTAATCAGCGGGGCTTCCCCGTTACCTGCGCCAACAGCATGGTGGCATTCCGCCTGGCCTGGTATGAAATGATGAGACTTATCCGCAGTCCAGGGCTGCGGGTAGGTCTTTTTTCTTTATCGCTTGTCCCTTCCCGATCATTCGACCCGGTTCTTTGGTATCATTAGATGGATCAAAAGGAGTGTTGCCTACATGAGCCAATGGTACGCCAAGTCCCACCGGCAGGTGTTGTCCGAGCTGAACACCGACCGCCAGTCCGGCCTGTCCCCCCGGCAGGCCCAGGAGCGGCTGGAGCAGTACGGCCCCAACAAGCTGTCCGGGGCCAAAAAGGAGCCCCTCTGGCTCCGCTTCCTCAACCAGCTTCGGGATCCCATGATCCTGGTGCTGCTGGCGGCGGCGGTGCTGTCCCTGGTGTCCTCCGGCGGGGAGGACTGGGTGGAGGCGGTGATCATCCTGGTCATCGTGCTGGTGAACGCCTTCATCTCCATCTCCCAAGAGAACAGCGCGGAAAAGGCGCTGGAGGCCCTGCAAAAGATGTCCGCCCCCCTGGCCAAGGTCATCCGGGGCGGGGAGCAGATCCGTCTGGAGACAGACGCCCTGGTGCCCGGGGACATCATCGTGCTGGAGGCGGGGGATCTGGTGCCCGCCGACGCCCGGATCCTGGAGTGCGCCAACCTGAAGGCGGACGAGTCCGCCATGACCGGCGAGTCTGTCCCCGTCACCAAACAAGCCACAGAAGCCCTGCCCGAGGAGACGGTACTGGGCGACCGGCACAACATGGTGATCTCGTCTACGGTGATCACCAACGGCCGCGCCGTCTGCGTGGTGACGGACACCGGCATGAACACCGAGGTGGGCCGCATCGCCGGGATGCTGCTGGGGGAGAAGGACGGGGACACCCCCCTCCAGCGGAAGATGGCGGAGATCTCCAAGACCCTGTCCTTTGTGTGTTTAGCGGTGTGCGCCGTCATGTTTGGGGTGGGCCTGCTCTACCACCGGCCCATCCTGGAGATGCTGATGGCCGCCGTCTCCCTGGCGGTGGCCGCCATCCCGGAGGGCCTGCCCGCCATCGTCACCATCGTGCTGGCCCTGGGCGTGCAGCGGATGGTGAAGCACAACGCCATCGTGAAGAAGCTGCCCGCCGTGGAGACCCTGGGCTGCGCCGGGGTGATCTGCTCGGACAAGACGGGCACCCTGACCCAGAACCGCATGACCGTCCAGCGGGTGTGGACGCCCGGGGACAAATACCGCCGGGACGCGCTGACCATCGGGGCGCTGTGCAACGACACGGTGCTCTCCCCTGACGGCAAGACCGCCGGCGACCCCACCGAGACCGCCTTTGTGGACGCGGCGCTGGCGGAGGGGCTGGACAAAAACGTTCTGGAGCAGGAGCTGCCCCGGGTGGCGGAGTTGCCCTTTGACTCCGACCGGAAGCTGATGAGCACCGTGCACCCTCTGAACGGGAAGTACCGGGTGATGGTGAAGGGGGCCCCCGACGTGCTGCTGTCCCGGTGCACCCGGATCCTGTCTGGCGGAGAGGTGCCCCTGAACGCCGCCCTGGCCCGGGACGCGGCGGCCGCCAACGCCGACATGGCCGAGCACGCCCTGCGGGTGCTGGCCTGTGCCTACAAGGACCTGGACGCGCTGCCCGGGGAGCTGACCTCGGAGACGCTGGAGACGGAGCTGACCTTCGTGGGGCTGGTGGGCATGATCGACCCGCCCCGGATGGAGGTAAAGGATGCAGTGGCCCAGTGCTATGGGGCGGGCATCCGCCCGGTGATGATCACCGGGGATCACAAGCTCACCGCCGTGGCCATCGCAAAGGAGCTGAACATCTTCCGGGACGGCGATCTGGCCATCACCGGGGAGGATCTGGACTTCATGCCCCAGGAGCTGCTGGAGCAGGACGTGGACAAATTCTCCGTCTACGCCCGGGTGTCCCCGGAGCACAAGATGCGGATTGTGAAGGCGTGGCAGAAGAAGGGCATGGTGGTGGCCATGACCGGGGACGGGGTAAACGATGCCCCCGCCCTGAAGGCCGCCGACATCGGCTGCGCCATGGGTATCACCGGCACCGACGTGGCCAAGGGCGCGGCGGACATGATCCTCACCGATGACAACTT
>CAJTYK010000132.1 GCA_910584285.1 uncultured Oscillospiraceae bacterium | reverse complement strand
TTGCCCCACCTGGGCGCTGGCGGCGGAGGCAGACCCGTCCCTCTGCAAGCACCACCCGGAACATACCGAGGACTGCGGCTACGCCGCCCCCACCGAGGGCCACGACTGCGGCCATGAGCACACAGCGGCGTGCTACACGCTGGGCGTCCTCCCCGACGCGGACAGCGGCGACCCCTACCAGGTCGGCGGGGACACGGAAAACCTGCTGGACTGCCATCACAGCCATGACAGCGCGTGCGGCTATGTCCAGGCCGACCCCGGCACGCCCTGCGGGTACGGCTGCCGCATCTGCCCCGTGGAGGAGTTGATCGCCGCCCTGCCGGAAAAAGTCACGGAGGAAAACCGCGCGGACGTGGAGGCGCGGCTCCAGGAGATTCTCGCCCTGCTTGAGGAACTGCCGGAGGAACAGCAGGACCTGGTGGACATCACCCCCTGCCTGGCGCTGCAGGAGCAGCTGGATGCCGCCGGCGCCGCCTCGCCCCTGGCGGAGGGGGACGGCACGGCGGAGCACCCCTGGCTCTGCGGGGCGGAGGGGAACAACCTGACGGCCGTGCTGTCTGATGACAAGGCTACCTTGACCATCTCCGGCACGGGGGCCATGGCGAATTATTTCGGCGACGGTGCCCCGTGGCGCACCGCTTACAATACCATCACCAAGGTGGAGCTGCCAGAGGGCCTGACCACCATCGGGGATTCTGCGTTTTCGAATATGACAGCCCTGCGGCAAATCACCATCCCGAACACGGTGACCAGCATCGGGAGCAGTGCGTTCTCGTCCTGCAACATGAAGGAGGTGTCCATCCCGGAGGGTGTGAAAACGATTGGATCTAATGCGTTTGACAACTCAAGCCTGGAAAGCGTAGTCCTCCCGGCCAGTGTAACAGAGGTTGGCATGCATGCGTTTAATTCATGCAAGCAATTACAAAGGTTGACCGTTCAAGGGGAAACGAAGCTTATGATGTGGGCGTTCAATGGGTGTAGTAGATTGAACACGATCACCTTTTCGAGCAAAACCCCGCCAAGCATTTCCACGAAGGTGTTTTCGGGGTGTTCCGCCCTTGCAACCATCAACGTCCCCCACGGGTGCAAGGCGGCGTACCAAACCGCCCTGGCGAACAGCAGCATCCCCAATCTCGAATCTATCATCACCGCCCCGGAGAAGCACGAATGGAACGACGACGGCTCCTGCGCCTGCGGGGCCCAGGCCGTGGCGGTGCGTAGTATTTTCGGAAATACCACCACCTTTTTGGAGAACGCGGAGGAGTTGATCAACGCCTTTACCCCGGACGAAAGTGCGCTCCCTGTGGATATCTTCCTGCTGAAAGCGGTGGAGCTCAACCAGCCCATCACGATACGGGGGAGCGAGTTCGGGCAGTTCAGGCTGACCGGCGCAAACTGGCCGATCACGTACACCGGCGACGGCGCCGCGATCCGGATTGCGGGCGGCGACGTTACGCTTTCCACCTGCAAAATCGACGGCAAACAGCGGGGCGTGGAGATTTCGGGCGGCACGGTCGACATCAGCGACAGCACCTTCAAAGCCGCCGGCAATGAAGCCGGGGGCGGCCAGGGCGTATATATCGGTGGCGGCAATGTCACAATTGCCACAAGCACCTGCTCGGGCATGGGCAACAGTGCCGCCGGCGTGGAGATCCAGGGCGGCGCGGTCACAATTGCGGGCGGCACCTTCTCCGGCGCGGACGGGCACAGTGCCTGCGGCGTGAAGGTCGGGCAAACCGGAACGGCCGCCATCAAGGGGGGCAGCTTTTCCGGCACGGACGGGTACGACGCCTCCGGTTTGCGTGTCTTCGGCGAGGCCGACATTTCGGGCGGCGTGTTCACCGGAAGCTACTACGGCGTCTACAACACCGGGAACACCACTATCTCAGGCGGGACGTTCACCGGCGAATTGTGCCCGCTTGACAACTATGATTCGCTTGCCAAGATGCTGGCAACGGACTGCGCCTATTACCGGGACAATAAGCCCATTAAAGTGGACAACGGCCTGTCCCCCGGCACTGTGACGGTGCGGAAGTGCGGACACCCCGGCGCGGAGGTCGCGGACAACGGCAACGGCACCCATAGCGTAGACTGCCCCTACTGCGGGGGCAGCTACTCCCACGATACTGTCCTCAAGGCCGAGGCGGATCCGGCCACCAACACCGTGACCTTGACCGGCGGGTGCAACACCGAGGGCTGCGGCTACAGCAAGGAGCTGGGCACCGTCAGCTTTACCTTTGAGAATCTGGTCTATGGAAACCCGAACGCCAAGGTGACATTTACGAATATTCCCGTGGACTATATCTTAATATGTCAATATTTTCAGCGCGACGACGGCATAACGGAAGCATCATGGACACTGGCAGAGCTTTTTGGCAGTACAAAGGTGGCTGCGGGAAAGCACAAGATGGAGGTATCCTTCGCCAACGCAGCCAATATCTACTCGAATGTGTGCGAACTGGACTTCACGATTGACCCCGCCCCGCTGACGGCCTCCATTACCGGCACAGCCACCAAGCCCTATGACGGCACAACGGACGTTGCCTCCGATCAGCTGTCCATCACCCTGACGGGGGTTGTGGGCGGCGATACCGTGACCGCCACGGCCACCGGCTACGCCTACGACAACGCCAATGCGGGAGAGAACAAGACCATTACCGCCAGCGG
>CAJTYK010000131.1 GCA_910584285.1 uncultured Oscillospiraceae bacterium | reverse complement strand
GCACCTTCGTCATCGGCGTGCTCATCGGCCAGTGGTTCCCCCGCCGCAAGGGCACTGTCATGGGCCTGGTTACCATCGCCTTCCCCCTGGGTAACGCCCTGCTGAACGTGTTTATGAACCTGACCATGGGCGGCGGTATGCCCAACCCCACCGCCGGCTTCCTGCCCTTCTTCATCATCACCTGCGTGGGCATTGTCATCGGCATCGTGTTCATCACCGACTATCCGGAGCAGTGCGGCGCTTACCGCGACAATGATAAGAGCTTGACTCCTGAGATTGCTAATGCTATGATGATGCAGGAGATCGAGGACAAAAAGCACACCGTGTGGACTATCGGCAACACCTTCAAGAATCCGGATTTCTGGCTGCTCACCCTTCCCTGCGGTTTCCTGCTGTTCGGCTCCGTGGGCATGATGACTCAGACCGCCGGCATCATCGGTTCCTATGGCTATAGCCCTGAGTCCAAGGAATTCGGTCTGATTATGTTGGGCGTGGCCGTGGTGGCCATCATTGGCTCCACCCTGCTGGGCCTGCTGGACACTAAGGTGGGCACCAGGAAAGCCCTCATGGTTACCATGTGTTTCATGATCGCCTCCGGTATCATCGGCGCCATTCAGCAGTTCCCCTGCATGGTTATCGCCATGCTGCTGCTGGGCGTGTTCATGGGCGCCTCCTCTAACTTCACCGTGTCCGCCGCTGTGCAGTACTGGCGCCGTGAGGACTTCCCCTCCGTGTTCGCCCGGGTGAACCCCATCGCCAACCTGTGCCAGGCCGTGGCTCCCGTGATTCTGGTGGCCATCCTGTCCAGCGTGGGCTACCACGGTGACTTCATTCTGGTGGGCGTTATGGGTGCGATTGGCTTGATTATGGTCTACATGGTTAAGCCCTCTCGCATCAAGGAGACCGACGACAAATACCGCAAGGCCGCCGGCAAGTCCCTGGACGACGCCCTGGTGGGCCGCAAGTGATCTCGCAATCAAAGCCTAAAATCGGGGAGGGGGACGGCGCTTGCTGTGCCCCTCCCCAGCTTGAAAAGCAGAAAGGATAATGAACCATGTCTGTGCCCTTTTATGCGAAAAGCGAAACCAACCAGGGCTACATCAAGAACCTGGAGGTAGTGGGCTTCTCCGATCTGAACGGCATCAACGCCTTCCAGATGGCCCTCTACAAGACCGCGGACAAGTATTATATGTACTGCGGCTCCTTCAAGGGGGCCGGGGTGAACATCCTGGACGTCACCGACCCCACCAAGCCCCAGGTGGTGGGCATCGTCTGGGTCAGCGATCCCAATGTCTACTTCGCCCAGTCCACCCCCAAGATCCAGGTGGCGGACGACAAGCTCATCGTGGCCCTGGGCGGCGGCGTGCCCTTCCTCCACGGCATCAAGCCCGGCGACCCCGCCGACGACGGCCTCCAGATCTACGATCTGAAGGAGGATCCCATCCACCCCAAGCTGCTCTCCCACTGGCACACCGGCCTGCCCAACGGCATGGGCGTCCACCGCTTTGCCTACAACGGCGGCAGGTACGTCTATATGCCCGCCGAGTGCCCGGGCTTTGTGGGCTTCATCGTCCGCATTCTGGACATCGCCGACCCCTGCAACCCGGTGGAGGCGGGTCGCTGGTGGCTGCCCAAGCAGTTCAAGGATGGCATGGTGGAGGGCACCTACGCCGTGGGCCATGACGCGGAGAAGTTCTGGGGGATGTGCCACGCCTGCAACATCTGCGCCGACCGGCCCAATGAGCTGTATCTGGGCTATTTCGGCGGCGGCGCCATCATCCTGGATATCTCCGACCCCACCCGCCCCAAGCTCATCTCCCAGCTGATGGTGCAGCCCCCCTTCGCCGGCAAGTTCGACGGCGCCCAATGCCACACCTATATGCGCCTCACCGGCCGGAACTTTGCTGTGCTCACCAACGAGGGGGAGCGCTTCCCCTTCTTCACCAAGGACAAGATCCTCAACGGCGTGCACAAGGGCGCCCAACCCATGAACAACCTGCATATGATCGACGTGTCCGACCCCGCCGATCCCACCCTGGTGGCGGAGTTCCCCTACCCCGAGGTGCCTGAGAACTTCCCCTACCCCAACTTCAACGACTGCGGTATCGGCGCCCCCGGCCCCTTCGGCCCCCACAACATCCACGAGCCCATGGGCAAGCCCTGGCTCCAGGACGACCCCAACCTGGTGTATAACTGCTATTTCCATGCGGGGCTGCGGGTGTTTGACGTATCTGATCCCTATTACATTAAGGAGATCGCCTACTTTATCCCCCCCAACCCGGAGAAGCTGCTGTTCGACGTGCCTGTGCCCGGCCCCATGATCGCCACCACCGAGGACTGCGTGGTGGACGACCGCGGCTATATCTACATCGACACCTGGCACGACGGGATGTATATCCTGCGATTGAAGAAGGACAATTGAAGCCCTGGATACGCAGAAATCGAAGCCCCCTCCCAAAGTGGGAGGGGGCTTCGATTTAGTTCCCGGACGTGTACGGGGCAAGATCCAGCCGGATAAAAAAGTCCTGTCCGTGGCGGCAGACGGGGCAGGTCTGGGGGGCCAGGGAGGAGGTGACGATCTCCCCGCAGTTCAGGCACATCCAGACAGTCTGACGGTTGTCTTCGCCGAACAGCTTGCCCTGCTCCAGCAGGTCGGCGAACAGGCCGAAGCGGTCGC
>CAJTYK010000130.1 GCA_910584285.1 uncultured Oscillospiraceae bacterium | reverse complement strand
GTGGTCAGCCACATCATGTCCGGCTCGTTCTCGCCCAGACCCTTGGAGCGCTGCACGTCGAACTTCTTCCCCTCCAGGGAGGCGGCGATCTCGTTGCGCTCCCGGTCGGAGTAGGCAAACCAGGTCTTTTCCTTGCAGGTGATCTCGTACAGGGGGGACTCGGCGATATACACGTACCCCTCCTGGATCAGGGTGGGAGTGAGCCGGTACAGCATGGCCAGAAGCAGGGTACGGATCTGGAAGCCGTCCTCGTCGCCATCGGTGCAGATGACGATCTTGTTCCAGCGCAGTTGGTCCAGATCGAAGGCGCTGAGCTCCTTCACGTGCTTATCCTTGACCTCCACGCCGCAGCCCATCACCTTCAGCAGGTCGGTGATGATTTCGCTTTTGAAGATGCGGGCATAGTCCGCCTTGAGGCAGTTGAGGATCTTGCCCCGGATGGGCATGATGGCCTGGAACTCGCTGTCCCGGGCCAGCTTCACGCTGCCCAGGGCGGAGTCGCCCTCCACGATGTAGAGCTCCCGGCGCTCCACGTCCTTGGTGCGGCAGTCCACGAACTTGGCCACGCGGTTGGAGATGTCCACCGAGCCGGACAGCTTCTTCTTGATGCCCAGGCGGGTCTTTTCCGCCGTCTCCCGGGAGCGCTTGTTCACCAGCACCTGGCCGGCGATCTTCTCCGCGTCCAGGGGGTTCTCGATGAAGTACACCTCCAGCTGGGAGCGAAGGAAGTCGGTCATGGCCTCCTGGACAAACTTGTTGGTGATGGACTTCTTGGTCTGATTCTCATAGCTGGTCTGGGTGGAGAAGTTGCTGCTCACCAGCACCAGGGCGTCCTGGATGTCGTTGAAGGTGAGCTTGGCCTCCCCCTTCTGGTACTTGCCGTTCTGCTTCAGCCAGCCGTCGATGGCGGACACGAAAGCGGAGCGCATGGCCCTCTCCGGCGAGCCGCCGTGCTCCAGCCAGGAGGAGTTGTGGTAGTGCTCGATGACCTGCACCCGGTTGGAGAAGCAGAAGGACACGGACAGCTTCACCTTGTACTCCGCCTTATCCTCCCGATCCCGGCCCCTCCGCTCCCCCTGCCAGAACACCGGGGTGGTGAGGGAGTCCTCCCCCGCCAGCTCCGCCACGTAGTCGCTGATGCCGTTCTCATAGCGGAACTCGGTGGTGTCAAACTTTCCACCCTCCTGGTTCCGGAAGCGGAAGGTGACCCCGGCGTTCACCACCGCCTGACGCTTGATCATGTCCAGGTAGTAGTCCGCCGGTATGTCGATATCGGTGAACACCTCCAGGTCGGGCTTCCAGTGGAAGCGGGAGCCGGTCTTTTTCCGGTCGGCGGGCTCCTTCTTCATCTCGCCCGCGATCTCGCCCTTCTCGAAGTGGAGGGTGTACTTGAAGCCGTCCCGGTAGATCACCGCGTCAAAATACTCACTGGTGTACTGGGTGGCGCAGGCCCCCAGGCCGTTCAGCCCCAGGGAGTACTCGTAGTTGTCCCCGCCGCCCTCCTGGTACTTGCCGCCGGCGTACAGCTCGCAGAACACCAGCTCCCAGTTGTAGCAGCCCTCGGCCTCGTTCCAGTCCACCGGGCAGCCCCGGCCGAAGTCCTCCACCTCGATGGACTTGTCCTCGTACCGGGTGACGGTGATGAGGTCGCCGTGACCCTCCCGGGCCTCGTCGATGGCGTTGGACAAAATTTCAAAGACGGCGTGCTCGCAGCCCTCCAGCCCGTCGGAACCGAAGATGACACCGGGGCGCTTGCGCACCCGGTCAGCCCCCTTGAGGGCGGAGATGGAGTCGTTGCCGTACTGCTGCTTTTGTGTGGATTTCGCCATGTCTGCACCTGCCTAAACCCAAAGTGTGGCCGCGCCCCCGGGGAAGCCGAAGGGTAAAAATTTGGAGGGGGCGCATTCATTCCCTAATTTTATAGTATACCGCAAAAAGGCCGGAGCCGTCAAGGCCCCGGCCACGCGAAAAGGCCGCGAAAAGGCGCGAAAGGAGGGGGCTTCCTCCGAAGCCCCCCCGTTGTTTGGATTCTCAAAGCATCTGCCTGCTGCGGGAGATGTTCATGGTTCCGTCCTGCATCTCGTTCACCCACTCCAGGCTGCGCCCGGTGCCGTTGGCCACGCAGGAGATGGCATCGTCCGCCACATAGGTCTCGATGCCCGTGTGGGACTCGATGAGCTTGTCGAAGCCCCAAACCAGCGAGCCGCCGCCGGTCATGATGATGCCGTTGCTGGAGATATCGGCCACCAGCTCAGGAGGGGTGCGCTCCAGCACCCCGTGGACGGCCTCCAAAATCCGGGAGCAGGGCTCCTCGAAGGCCTCGATCATCTCGCTGGAGGTGACGGAGAACACCCGGGGCAGGCCGGTCATGAGGCAGCGGCCCTTCACCTCCATGGAGATCTCCTCCGGCCGGGGGAACACGCAGCCGATGGTCATCTTCAGCTCCTCCGCGGTGCGGTCGCCGATGAGGACGTTGTGCCGCTTGCGGATATACTTGATCACCGCCTCGCTGAAGGCGTCCCCCGCCACCTTGATGGAGGCGGACTCCACAATGCCGGACAGGGAGATCACCGCGATGTCGGCGGTGCCGCCGCCGATGTCCACCACCATGTGGCCGTCAGGCTGGGTGATGTCCACCCCCGCGCCGATGGCGGCGGCCAGGGGCTCCTCAATGAGGTACAC
>CAJTYK010000129.1 GCA_910584285.1 uncultured Oscillospiraceae bacterium | reverse complement strand
CCATGGCCCCCTCCCAGCCCTCCGCCCAGGCCCGGGCGATGTCCTCGTGGCTCCGGCCGTCGTCGGGGATAAAGGCGCTGGGGGCCCGCAGGGCGGCGATGTCCACCTCGTCGAACCAGATCCGAAGGTGGTGGTAGGGCGCGGGACTCGCCATGGACGAATCCGGCTCCAGCGGCACGCCGTGTCTGGACACCGCCTGGTAAAGGGTGGTTCCTTCCCCGTCCCCGTGGGATACCCAGATGACGGTGTCCGTCTGGTGGAGGATCAGCGCGGGGCCGTCCGGCACCGAGATGGTCAGCCCGCCGCCCCGCTGCATGGAGTGGAGCAGATCATCGGGGATATTGCCGGGGAATGCCTCCCACTCAAAATCCATGACGAGAGTGTTCAGCTGATGCACCCAGTAGCTGTCATAGTCGGTCACATCCCGGTGGATGTAGGCGGCGTTGGTGCCGTCGTCCCGTTTGATGGTCAGCGCCATATTGAGGGAGGGCGCGTTGGCGATGGCGTCCGTCACCGACTTGATGTCCGCCTGCGCCGGGGTGAGGGCGTCCTCCGGGTCAAAGGGCTCCACGCCCTGAGCGGCCAGCACCGTCTCCCGCACAAATTTCGGAACGGCGTCAAAGAGCTCCTGGTAGCGCTCCGGCCCCGTGTCCCGGGGGTATGCCGCGCTGGTGGGCTGGGTGATGACGAAGTAGTAGTTGTCGTCCGTCCTGGCAAAGCACGTCATGCCGCTGTGATCGCCATAGTAAAAGGCGGAAAGGAACGCTTCCTCGCTCCACAGGTACACACCCGCCAGGTAGCCTGCGCCCACGGCCCACTCCTCCTCGGACAGCTTCATCCAATAGCTCACGGCAAACCGGGTGCTGCCGTCCTGCGAGATGTCCACTTCGCGGAGCGCCACGTCGGCTTGAAGCTCCGCCGGGAGATCGCGCAGCCGGGCTTGCAGGCTGGACTGGTCGGGGAAGTAGGGCTCCACACCCTCGGTTTCCAGCACGATTTTCTCGGCAAACGCCCGGATGGTTTGGAAGGCGGCGGTATACTCCTCCGCGCCTTCCATCTTGAAGCGTCGGGGGGCAGGCTGGTCAAAGACAAAATAGTGTCCATTATTGTCTTGGGCGAACACAACCACATCGTCAAAGGCTCCATAGCCGCCGTTCCCCTGGGGATGGAGATGCTCCTCCAGGCGTGTCTGATCCCACTGGTAGACGGTTAGCAGCCAGGGCATGAAGTCGTATTCCCAGTCAGCCGGAACGTCCCACCAATAGCTGGCCAGGACGCCGTCCTGGCCGAGCACTGAGGTGTTCTCCGGGCGGTTGACAACCTGGGGCTGTAATTCCTCCGGGACGTCGTTCAGCCGGGACGGCAGGTCAAGAAGCTGGGGCTCCCGCTGGGCGTCCAGGGGCATCTCCGGCGCACCGGAGAAGGTGCACCCCACGGCGCAGCCCACAAGCAGCGCCGCCGCCAGCGCCACAGCGATCACCGTTTTCGGCCTGCGGGCAATCAGCTTCACCCGCTCCCGCACCCGGCGCTTGCCGCCGGTCATGGTGGTGGCGGTCTGGAGCAGGGGGGTGCGGCCCGCCGCGATCAGGCCCACCAGCGTCCGGCCATAGGGGATGCGCTCCGCCTCGCCCAGGGCGCGGATGGCCCCCTCGTCGCAGGCCAGCTCGCAGTCCTGCCGGGACAGGGATGCCGCCCACCACACCAGCGGGTTGAACCAGTACAGGCACAGGCAGGCGCACCGCACCAGCGCCCACCAGGGATCCCTGTGGCGGTAGTGGGTGAGCTCGTGGGCCAGCACATGGCGCAGGCGATCCGGGCCGTCCAGGGTGGCGGGGGTGACGTAGATCCTGGGCCGGAGGGCCCCGCACAGGCAGGGGGAGGGCAGGGCATCGGTCACATACACCGGCAGGGGGCAGTCCGCCTCAATCCGCTGCGCGCCCCGGAGCCGCCGCCGGAGCTTCCAGTTGACCGCCGCGAACCACAGGGCCATGGCGGCCGCGCCTCCCAGCCAGAGGGGGCGGGCGCACTTTGCCGCCAGCTCCGCCAGGGTGGGGCCGCTCCAAAACAAGGTTTGGGCTCTGTAATCCACTTGTTCATAGGCGTGCAGGCCCCTGGATTCGGCGATGACGGTAATGGGGCCGTTCTCCTGCTCGAACTCCCGCAGGGCCTGATCCCAGGCGCTGCCGTAGGTGCGGGTGGGGATGGGGATCTGCCCGATGGTTTCCACAATCCGGGTCGGATCCGACCCCCGCTGGAGCAGGGCCAGGGCGCTGTAGGCGCTGGTAAACAGGTGCCCCGGGATCAGCAGCCGCAGGGCCACCGCCAGCCACAGGGCGTACTGGATCCGAGGGTCGATCCGTCCCCGGAGCAGGGGCCGCAGGGCTGCGATGAGCAGGATCAGGATGGACGAGGTGATCAGGATTGCCTTCATTGGAGTCCACCCTCCTCCGCTCTGTCCAGAATGCTGTGCAGCTCCTCAATGTCCGCCTGGGAGAGGGAGCTGCGTTCCACCAGCGAGCTGACCAACAGGCCCACGCTGCCGTGGAAGGCCCGCTCCAGCAGGGAGTCGGTCTCCACCGCCGCCGCGTCCTCTCGGGCCAGCAGAGGCCGGAACACCTTGGTTCGGCCCGCCGTCTCATAGCCGATCAGTCCCTTTTCCTCCATCCGCCGCACCATGGTGGTGACGGTGCTTTTGGCCCAGCCCGCGCTGTCCTTCAGGGTGCGCACCAGCTCCATCAGGGTTTTGG
>CAJTYK010000128.1 GCA_910584285.1 uncultured Oscillospiraceae bacterium | reverse complement strand
AGCCTGGATCTGGTGTCCATGGTGGCGGGCACCAAGTACCGCGGCGAGTTTGAGGAGCGGGTGAACCAAGTGCTGGCGGAGGTGCGCCGGGCCAGAAACGTGATCCTGTTCCTGGACGAGCTCCACAACATCGTGGGGGCGGGCTCCGCCGAGGGGGCCATCGACGCGGCCAACATCCTCAAGCCTGCCCTGAGCCGGGGGGAGATCCAGGTGGTGGGGGCCACCACCCTGGAGGAGTACCGCAAGTATATCGAGAAGGACGCCGCCCTGGAGCGCCGCTTCCAGCCGGTGAAGGTGGACGAGCCCACCCCGGAGCAGGCCAAGGCCATCCTCCGGGGGCTGCGCCGCCGGTATGAGGAGCACCACGGCCTGACCATCTCCGACGGGGCCATCGATGCGGCGGTGGAGCTGTCCCAGCGCTATCTGCCCGACCGGTTTCTGCCGGACAAGGCCATCGACCTCATCGACGAGGGGGCGGCCCGGCTGCGGATGGAGGAAAAGGTGCCGGTGAGCCTCCAGGCGCTGGCCGACCGGGCGGATCGGGCGGCCCGGGAGAAGGCCCAGGCCATCGCCATGCAGGACTTCGAGCGGGCGGCCATGCTCCGGGACGCGGAGGCGGACTTCCGCCGGGAGTTGGATCGGAAGCAGACCCGCCCCTCGTCGGGAACGGCCCGGGAGCTTGGCCGGGAGGACGTGGCGGCGGTGCTGTCCCAGTGGACGGGCATCCCCCTGGAGTCCATCACCAAAGGGGAGGCCAAGCGCCTGCTGGAGCTGGAGGGAGAGCTCCACCGCCGGGTGGTGGGGCAGGATCGGGCGGTGTCCGCCGTGGCCGCCGCCATCCGCCGGGGACGGGTGGGGCTGAAGGAGCCCAACCGGCCCATCGGGGTGTTCCTCTTTCTGGGCCCCACGGGGGTGGGCAAGACAGAGCTGTGCCGGGCCCTGGCCGCCGCCCTCTTTGGCAGCGAGGAGGCCCTGATCCGCTTTGATATGTCGGAGTATATGGAGAAGCACGCCGCCTCCCGGCTGGTGGGCTCCCCCCCGGGCTACGTGGGCCACGAGGAGGGAGGACAGCTCACCGAGCAGGTGCGCCGTCGCCCCTGGTCGGTGGTGCTGTTCGACGAGATCGAAAAGGCCCACGACGATCTGCAAAACATTTTGCTCCAGGTGATGGAGGACGGCCAGCTCACCGACGGCCAGGGCCGGAAGGCGGACTTCCGCAACACGGTGGTGGTGCTCACATCCAATGTGGGGGCCCAGAAGCTGGTGAGCAAGTCGCTTCCCCTGGGCTTTGCCGGGGGGAACGACCACGACAAGCGGAGAGAGGCGGTGCTGGCGGAGCTGAAGGGCCGGTTCAAGCCGGAATTTCTCAACCGGCTGGACGAGGTGATCCTGTTCGACCGGCTGGAGCGCCGGGATCTGGAGCGCATCGCCCTGCGGATGCTGGGGGGCGTGCGGGAGCGGCTGTCCGGCCTGGGGGTGGAGCTGGACGCCCGGTGGGAGGCGGTCACCCTGCTGGCTGACCCGGGGACGGAGACGGAGCAGGGGGCCCGGCCCATCCGTCGGGCCGTCCGCCGCCGGGTGGAGGAGCCCGCCGCCGATCTGCTCCTCTCCGAACAGCTGACGGCGGGAGATACCCTGTGTCTGGCCGTGGAGCGGGAGGACATTGTGCTCCGGGCGGAGAAACGGCAGGTCTGACAGACAAACCGCGCAAGGGACGCCTTGTCCCTTGCGCGGTTTTCCTCGTGTCTACCGGAGATGAGCCGCAAAGCGGAGCCCTTGGGACGGCTTGTCACAGCCCCTTTTTATCGTCGGTGGCGGGGTTGTTCAGCAGCGTCCCGTCCTCCCCAAAGCGGGAGCCGTGGCAGGGACAATCCCAGGAGCGCTCCGCGGCATTGTAGCGCAGGGCACAGCCCAGGTGGGGGCAGCGGGGAGCGGTGGGCCGCAGCAGGTTCAGGGCGGCCTCCCAGCCGTTGACCGCCAGCTGAGGCCGCAGGACGCTGCGGCTGGGCGAGAACAACTCTGTATAGGGGTTTTCCTTTCCACGCACCAGATCCGCCAGCACCCCGGCGGCGGCCATGGCAGAGGTGGTGCCCCACTTGTTGAAGCCGGCGGCCACGTACAGATCCGGCGTGCGGGCCCCATACTGCCCTACGTAGGGCACGCCATCCAGGGTCATGCAGTCCTGGGCGGCCCAGCAGGCGACCTCCCGGGCCTGGGGATAGTGGTGGCGGGCGAACGCCTTTAGCTCCCGCCAGCCTCCGCCGGGCTTCCCTGTCCGATGCCCCCCGCCGCCCAGCAGGAGCAGGCTCTCGGTGTTCCGGAAGGTGAGCCCTGTCTCCGACTCGTCCACATACATACCGCCCAAGTCCGGGGCGTCTTTTAGGGCCAGCAGATAGGAGCGGTGCTGGTACAGCTTGAGAAAGTACCCGCCGTGCTTGTTGAGGATGGGAAAGTGGGTGGCGATGATCACCTTCTCCGCGGCGATTGTCCCCCGATTGGTCACCGCCCGCCCGGGTGCCAGCTCCAGCACCTTGGTGTCCTCGAAAATCCGCAGGGGTTTGACGAGGGCGGCGGCAAATTGCAGGGGGTGGAACCGGCCCTGCCGGGGCACGCACACCGCCCCCGCCACTGGGAAGGGCAGGGGCGTCTCGTCCACCAGCCGGGCGGCAAGGCCCAGCTTGTCCAGGGCGGCCAGCTCTTGCTCCAGCTTGCCCCGGCTGTCTGTGGAGTAGACAAAATTGTCCTCCTCCACAAAGCCGCAGTC
>CAJTYK010000127.1 GCA_910584285.1 uncultured Oscillospiraceae bacterium | reverse complement strand
TAGGTGGAGCGGACGGTGTGGCCGGGGCCCTTGGGGGCGGCCATGAACACGTCCACCCCGGCGGGGGGGACGATCTGCTGGTAGCGGATGTTGAAGCCGTGGGCGAAGGCCAGGGCCTTGCCCTCGGTCATATAGGGGGCGATGTCCCGGTTGTAGACCTCGGCCTGCACCTCGTCGTTGATCAGGATCATGACGATATCCGCCCACTGGGCGGCGGCGGGGACGGTTTTCACCGCCAGGCCGGCCTTCTCGGCGGCGGGCCAGCTCTTGGAGCCCTCCCGCAGGCCCACGCACACGTCGCATCCGGAGTCCTTCAGGTTGAGGGCGTGGGCGTGGCCCTGGGAGCCGTAGCCGATGATGGCGATCTTTTTGCCCTTCAGCCAGCTCAGGTCGCAGTCCTTCTCATAATACATTTTAGCCATGGTGAAACACTCCTTATAAAATTTCTGTTATTCTCCCGCCCCCGAAGGGGGCGGGAGAATAACTGTATTTTAAGCATCATAGCACAGCGGCGAGAAAAAGAATGATAACCGCGATACAATTACAAAATGTTCTTGCCCAGGTCGAACTCCTCCCGCACCTTGTTGCCGGAGTTGTTGCGGATGGTGGCCTCGCCCCGCTCCAGGGCCACCATGCCGGTGCGCACCAGCTCCAGAATGCCAAACTCGGCCAGCAGCTTCTCCAGGGCGTCGTCCTTGGATTCCTGGCCGATGATGGCCAGGGTGAGGCTCTGGGTGGACACGTCGATGATGGAGGCCCGGAAGATGTTGGCGATCTGGATCACCTCGTTGCGCACCTCCCGGCTCTCCGCCTTCACCTTGATGAGCACCAGCTCCCGGCGGATGGACTGCTCCGGGGGCAGCAGCCGCACGGAGTAGACGGAGAACTGCTTGCGCAGCTGGTTGATGATCTGGCCCACCTGCTGCTCCCCGCACAGCACCTCGATGGTGATACGGGACACCGCCGGGTCGTCGGTGGTGCCCACCGCCAGGGACTCGATGTTATAGCCCTTCCGGGAGAACAGCCGGGACACCTGGCTGAGCACGCCGGCGGTGTTTTCCACCAGCACGGACAGGGTGTGGCGTTTGATGACAGTTAACATGGAGATCTCTCACTCCTTCTCTGAAAAATTCAAACAATGTCGGTTGCCGTGGGAAAACCGTTCGGGCTGGATCGTTTCCGTAGCGAATTCAAGCTCTTTTTGGTTACTTTTTCTCTCGAGAAAAAGTAACTTAATGAAGTATGAAATCGGTGACGGGGGTGCCGCCGTTCACCATGGGGTGCACCATGGCGTCCATGTCGATGGCGCAGTCGATGACGCAGCCGCAGCCCGCCGCCAGCGCCTGCCGGAAGGCGTCCTCAAACTCCGCCTGGGTTCCGGCCCGGAAGCCCCGCAGGCCGTAGGCCTCCGCCAGCTTCACGAAGTCGGGGCCCCGATCCAGCGTTGTCTGGGAGAACCGCTTGTCGTAGATCAGGTTCTGCCACTGGCGCACCATGCCCAGGGTGTGGTTGTCGAAGATGACGGTGATGACGGGCAGGTGGTAGTGCTCCACCGTGGCCAGCTCGTGGCAGTTCATGCGGAAGCAGCCGTCCCCGGTGCAGTGCACCACCACCTTGTCCGGGCAGCCCACCTTGGCCCCCATGGCGGCGCCCAGACCGAAGCCCATGGTGCCGAAGCCGCCACTGGTGAGCAGCTGGCCGGGCCGGGAGAAGTGGTAGTACTGGCAGGACCACATCTGATGCTGGCCCACGTCGGTGGCGATGATGGCGTCGCCGTCGGTGAGGTCGGAGATGGTTTCCAGGATCTCATGGGCGTGGAGGATGTTGTCCTTCTTCAGGGGCAGCTCCTTCCGGGCGAACACCTGGGCCTTCCAAGCGGTGTAGTCGTGCTGGGGCAGGGTCTCGTTGAGCAGCTCCAGCACCCGGCGCGCGTCGCCGATGATGTGGTGATAGGTGAGCACGTTCTTGTCGATCTCCGCCCGGTCGATGTCGATGTGTACGATCTTGGCGTTTTGGGCGAAGGAGGCGGGGTCGGTGGCCACCCGGTCGGAGAACCGGCAGCCGATGGCGATGAGCAGGTCACACTCGGCGGTGGCCAGGTTGGAGGCGTGGGAGCCATGCATCCCCACCATGCCGGTGAACAGGGGGTGGTTGCCGGGGCAGGCCCCGCCGCCCATGATGGTGGAGCCCACCGGGGCGTCCAGCCGCTCGATGAATTTACGGAACTCGGGCACCGCCCCCTTGGAGCGGATCACGCCGCCCCCCACCAGCACCATGGGCCGCCGGGATTCAGAGATGAGCTGGAGCAGCTTATTGATGTCCTCCCGGTTGGGCTCGGGATTTTTCAGATCCCGGTTGGAGCGGCGCAGCAGGGTGGCCAGCCGGCCATGGTTGGGGTGCTCGTGGACGGGCATATACTGGTACTCCCCCTCGATGGCGGTGACATTTTTGGCGATGTCCACCAGCACCGGGCCGGGACGGCCGGAGCGGGCGATGGCGAAGGCCTCCCGGATCACGTCGGCCAGCTCGTTCACGTCCTTCACCAGGAAGTTGCACTTGGTGATGGGCATGGTGATGCCGGTGATGTCCACCTCCTGGAAGGAGTCCTTGCCGATGAGGTGCTCGCTGACGTTGCAGGTGAGGAACACTACGGGGGAGGAGTCGTAGTAGGCGGTGGCGATGCCAGTGACCAGGTTGGTGGCCCCGGGGCCGGAGGTGGCGAAGCACACGCCTACCTTCCCGGTGGCCCGGGCGTAGCCGTCGGCGGCGTGGGACGCGCCCTGCTCGTGGGCGGTGAGGTAGTGG
>CAJTYK010000126.1 GCA_910584285.1 uncultured Oscillospiraceae bacterium | reverse complement strand
GCCAGTACCTCAAAGACCACCCCGGCACCAACACGCTCTATCTCCACCTGGACAATGACGAGGTGGGCCGGGAAGCAGCGGTGGGCATTATGGAGGGCCTGGGGGACAAGTACACGGTGCTGGACAGACCCCCGCCCTACGGCAAGGACGTGAACGACCTGCTTCAGCGAAAGCTGGGGCTGACGCAGAGAAAGGAGGAATGGAGCCGGTGAAAGAGTATCAGGGCATGAAGATCATCGGCATCGACAACGGCTATGGCAACATCAAGACCGCCAACTGCTGTTTCCCGGCAGGGCTGACCGCCCATGACGCCGAGCCGGTGTTCAAGGACGAGCTGCTGGTGTACGGCGGGCGGTACTACCTGATCGGGGCGGGCCACAAGGAGTTTACCGCCGACAAGACCGGGGACGACGACTATTATATCCTCACCCTGGCGGCTATCGCCCGTGAGCTGAACGTGCATGGGCTGACCGACGCCACGGTGCGCCTTGCGGTGGGCCTGCCCCTCACCTGGGTGAGCCAGCAGCGGGAGGACTTCAAAGCCTACCTCATGCGGAGCCGGGAGGTGCGCTTTACGTTCCGGGGAAAGCCCTACCGGGTGGAGATTGCCGGGGCCGATGTGTTCCCCCAGGGCTTTGCGGCGGTAGCCAGCCAGATCAGGGACTTTCAGGGCGTGAATATGCTGTGCGACATTGGCAACGGCACCATGAACATCATGTTCATCAACGACCGCAGGCCCGCCGCTGACCGAATGTTTACGGAGAAGTACGGCACCCACCAATGTATGCTGGCCGTCCGGGAGAACGTCATGCGAACCCACCACGCCACGGTGGACGACTCCATCATCAACCGGGTGCTGCGGTTTGGCACGGCGGATATTCAGGAGGACTACTTGAACACTATCCGGGAAACCGCCGCTGGGTATGTGCGTGAGATTTTCCGTATCTTGCGGGAGCGTGAGTACAACCCGGCCCTCATGCGCCTCCATGTGCTGGGCGGCGGGAGCTGCCTGATCCGCAACTTTGGGGAGTATGACGCCGACCGCGTGACCATCTACGAGGACATTTGCGCCACGGCCAAGGGCTACGAGTACCTGTGCGAAATGGCGCTCCGTAAGGGCGGCGGTGTCCATGCAACGTAAAAAGATGACCCTCCGCTTTGACCTTGACCGCCCGGAGGACAGGCGGGCGTGGGAGTACCTGCAAGGGCTAAACCCGGCGTCCATGAACAAGGCGGTGCTGTCCATCATCAACCAAGCGGAGCTAACCAGCCGTATCCAAGAAATCGTCCAAAACACGATCCGGGAAGAACTCGCCGCCCTGAAACAACTGCCTGTTCAGCCTGTTCAAACAGAGCCAGGGGGTGACGATGGGACAGACGAAGCCATCATGGGCTTTCTGGATAGCTTCATGTGACGGCAAAAGTGCCGTCACTTTTTTTGCCCGCAAATGACCATGACGGCAAAAGTGCCGTCACCCGCTGAAAAAAGGAGGTGTTTTTCCATGCAGGGCAAACCGCCGCAGAACAGGCCCCCTCCCAAACCTGCCCGCCGTGTTTCTCCAGCGGAGTGGGCGTGGCTCAACCGTATCAACCGCCAGCTTGCCTATGACGAATATATGCAGGCCAAGCGGGAGTTCTGGCTTGCGGCCCGCCCCGCCAAGGGGGAATCCGACCGGGCTTGAACCTACCCCGACCGTTCTCCCGCGCCGCAGGCGCAGAGGGCGGTATTGTCTTAACAAGCAACGAATTGTGGGGCCACAATTCAGCTTGACAGGGGCTTGCCGCCCCTATGACCCCGCATTTAGAAAGGATGATTTTTTTGAAAAGAACGCTTGAAATGAAAATCCGCTTTACCAGGGGCGAGCTGGACGCCCTCACCAAGAAAGCCCGGAAATCTGGCTTTTCCCGCGAGGGCTTTTCCCGCCGTATTCTCAACGGTGCGGAGGTGAAGGAGGCCCCGCCCGCCGAGGTGCCGCTGCTGATCCGGGAGGTGCGGCGCGTGGGCTATAACATTGACCAGCTTTTGATGATCGCCCGCACGAAGAACTGGCTGATTGCGAAGGAGCTGGAAAAGGCCCTGGAGAGCAATCGGGCCGTGGAGAAGCTGATCGTGGACACCTACACCACCCCCTCCGACTGATATGGCCGTGACCTCCATCTGGCCCATCAAGGGGCGTGTGGACAGGGTGATAAACTACGCCCGGAACCCGGAGAAAACCACCGAGGCCAGCTATGAGGAACTGGCGTCCCTCCACGCCGTTGACGATGTGGTGGAGTACGCCGCCAACGAAATGAAAACGGAGCGCCGCTCCTATGTGTCCTGCCTGAACTGCCGGGAGGACACCGCCGCCGCTCAATTCATGGAAACAAAGCGGTTATGGGGCAAGCTGGGGGGCCGGGTGTGCTACCACGGCTATCAATCCTTTAAGGCGGACGAAGTGACGGCGGAAACCGCCCATGAGATCGGCGTCAAGCTGGCCCAAGAGTTATGGGGCGACCGCTTTGAGGTGGTGGTGGCGACCCACTGTAACACCGGCCATTATCATAATCATTTTGTGATAAATTCGGTGTCCTGGGCTGACGGCTACAAATTCTACAATTCTCCCGCCGACTATGCCCGTATGAGGGAAGTGTCAGACCGGCTTTGCCGGGAATATGCCATCTCCGTCATTGAAAACCCCGGCGAGCGGGCCAAAAATTACGCCGAATGGCAGGCGGAACAGAACGGCAAGCCCACCCACCGGGGCACCATCCGGGCCGACATTGACCGGGCCATCCTCGCCTCCACCACCGAGCGCGACTTTCTCCGGGTGATGG
>CAJTYK010000125.1 GCA_910584285.1 uncultured Oscillospiraceae bacterium | reverse complement strand
TCCGACTACATCCGCCACCCCATCCGCATGGAGGTGGAGGACTACCGCCAGAAGGAGAAGCCGGAGGACGCCGGGGACGACTACAAGCCCGAGTGGGAGACAGTGGTGGAGGAAAAGACCATCAACTCCATGGTGCCCCTGTGGCAGCGCCCCCGCTCCAAGGTGAAGCAGGAGGAGTACGACCAGTTCTACCAGGAGAAGTTCGGCGACTGGCAGCCCCCCCTGGCCACCATCACCACCTCCTCCGAGGGCACGGTGACCTTCAAGGCCCTGCTGTTCATCCCGTCCAACACCCCCTACGACTTCTACACCCGGGAGTACGAGAAGGGACTCCAGCTCTACTCCTCCGGCGTGCTCATCATGGACAAGTGCCCCGACCTGCTCCCCGACTGCTTCCGCTTCGTGAAGGGCGTGGCCGACTCCCCCGACTTCTCGCTGAACATCTCCCGGGAGCTGCTCCAGCACGACCGCCAGCTGAAGATCATCGCCGCCGCCCTGGAGAAGAAGATCAAGAACGAGCTGCTCAAGCTGATGAAAGACGACCGGGAGAAGTACGAGAAGTTCTGGGCCGCCTTTGGCCGCCAGCTCAAATTCGGCGTGGTGGACAACTACGGCGCGAAAAAGGAGCTGTTGCAGGATCTGCTGCTGTTCACCACCTCCAAGGAGGGCAAGCTGTCCTCCCTGGCCGAGTACGTGGAGCGGATGCCCGCGGATCAGGCACACATCTACTACGTCTGCGCCGACAGCGCCGACCAGGCCGCCCATCTGCCCCAGGTGGAGCGCATCGCGGACAAGGGCTGGGAGATCCTCTACCTGACGGAGGAGACGGACGAGTTTGTGATGAACGCCCTCCGGGAGGTGTCGGGCAAGCAGTTGAAGTCCGTCTCCGACCCGGACGCCCTGCCCGAGACGGACGAGGAGAAGGCGGCCCAGGAGAAGCAGGCCGAGGAGGCCAAGCCTGTGCTGGACTTCGTGAAGGAGACCCTGGGTGAGCGGATCAAGGAGGCCCGGGTGTCCAAAATTCTCAAGACCGCCCCGGTGTGCATGACAGCGGACGGCCCCATGTCCCTGGAGATGGAGAAGTACTTCTCCAAGGTGGAGGGCTCCGCCTCCCCCATGGGCCCCATGAAGGCGGAGCGCGTGCTGGAGCTGAACCCCGCCGCCGCCCCCTTCGCCGCCCTGAAGTCCGCTCTGGACGCGGGGGACAAGGAGCGCGCCGCCCGGTATGTGGAGGTGCTCTACCACCAGGCCCTGCTCATCGCGGGTCTGCCCATCGAGGATCCGGCGGCCTACACCGAGCTGGTGTGCTCCCTGATGAACTGAATATCCGCAGGGGGGGAGGGGCGCAGCCCCTCCCCCATTTTGTTCCTGTAAACAATATGTGAACAACATCTATTTCCCTTGACATGGAAACCGGCCTACGCTAATATATGTGAAGCAAATGTATTTGGAGGTGATTCTGTGGATGGCAGCGAACGAATCTCCATCCTCACCGTATTCCAGACCCTGAAAACCAAGACCGTCCGTCTGGTGGATCCCATTGTCCAGGCGGAGGGGTTGACCCCCTTGCAGGCCCGGGTTCTGCTCCATCTGTGGGGCCGGGACTCGGCGGTGGGCGACATCAGCGAGATCACCGGCATGGGCCAGGCCAACACCTCCTCCCTGTGCAAAAAGCTGGAGCGGGAGGGGTTTCTCACCCGCCGCCGCGGCTGCTCCGACCGGCGGGTGGTAACCCTGTCCCTGACGGACAAGGGCCGGGAGACGATGGCCCGGCTCCAGCGGAAGCTGGATCACTACCTGGAGCTGGTCAACGCCCGGCCCGAGGAGGAGCGGGAGGAGCTGGTTCGAGGATTACACGCAATCGATCAAATGCTCGACTATCTATTTGAAGAAACCAAAGGAGACAAAAACCCATGCTAAAGCTTGTAGGCATCACCAAGCAATACACCCTGGGCGGCAACACCATCGACGCCCTCCGGGGCATCGACCTGGAATTCCGGGAGAACGAGTTCGTCTCCATCCTGGGCCCTTCCGGCTGTGGCAAGACCACCACGTTGAACATCATCGGCGGCCTGGATCGCTACACCAGCGGCGACCTCATCATCAATGGCCGCTCCACCAAAGAGTATAAGGACAGCGACTGGGACGCCTACCGCAACCACTCCATCGGCTTTGTGTTCCAGAGCTACAACCTGATCCCACACCAGACGGTGCTGGCCAACGTGGAGCTGGCCCTGACCCTGGCGGGCGTGTCCAAGTCGGAGCGCCGCCGCCGGGCCAAGGAGGCCCTGGAGCGGGTGGGCCTGGGGGATCAGCTGAGCAAGGTGCCGTCGCAGATGTCCGGCGGCCAGATGCAGCGGGTGGCCATCGCCCGGGCGCTGATCAACGATCCTGACATTCTGCTGGCCGACGAGCCCACCGGCGCCCTGGACTCAGAGACATCGGTGCAGGTGATGGAGCTTTTGAAGGAGGTGGCCCAGGATCGTCTGGTGATCATGGTGACCCACAACCCGGAGCTGGCCCAGCAGTACTCCACCCGCATCGTCACCCTGAAGGACGGCCGGGTGACCGGGGACTCCAACCCCTACCACGCCGAGGAGCAGGCGCCCGTCCTCACCGGCAAGCAGGCCCGGGCGGCCAAGAAGCCCTCCATGTCCTTCCTCACCGCCCTGTCCCTATCGCTCACCAATCTCCGCACCAAGATGGGCCGCACGGTGCTCACCGCCTTCGCCGGCTCCATCGGCATCATTGGCATCGCCCTGATTCTGGCCCTGTCCACCGGCATCAACACCTACATCAACAAGGTGCAGGAGGACACCCTGTCCAGCTACCCCATCACCATCCAGGCGGAGAGCACCGACATGACC
>CAJTYK010000124.1 GCA_910584285.1 uncultured Oscillospiraceae bacterium | reverse complement strand
TGGCCCAGCGGACAGCCTCGGTGTACCATGCGCCGTCTGCCACATCGTTGTACCGTAACAGATAATTGACAACCGGCCTGCCCTCTTTGTTAAAGAGAATTTGAGCGAATTGAGCGCG
This sequence comes from uncultured Oscillospiraceae bacterium, assembly GCA_910584285.1. GTDB lineage: Bacteria > Bacillota > Clostridia > Oscillospirales > Oscillospiraceae > Enterenecus. The sequence goes on along the minus strand of CAJTYK010000124.1, from coordinate 2,753 downwards.
GGAGAGGTTATCGTTCGGGCCAAACTTCCCGTTGCCGTAACCACCCATCAGACCGTTTTCACTGGCATACCGTACCGCGTCATAATACCACGCGCCCTCGGCCACATCGGAGAACGGGTTCACCCATACCGCCGCAGGGTCATAGCCCACAAAGTATAGGGACAGGTGGCCGGTGGTGAAGATGGCAGACTTGCTCCGAACATCGTACATGGTGGTGCAGGGGGTGATATTGCCGGTGCTGTCCAGATAGTACACCACCACGCCGGAGGGGTTCTGTCCCGCCGCCAGGGTGTAAGGCAGGGACACGGTGGCATAGCCGCCCCGGAAGTCGGTGATGGCCCCGCTGCTGCTCCGCAGCGTCAGATCGAATACCGGGGCGCTGCCCACGGCCTCTTTCTGCCTGCTGTTGAGGTCGGCGGGCTTGGCCGGGGTGACGGTCAGGGTGATTTGACTGCCTGCCTGGGCCTGGATTGCGGAGAGAGCCTTGGCGTCAAAGGAGATTTCAGCCTCCGGGAGCTTGACCGTCAAGCCCCCGACTTCCTCATTCTGTGCCTTTGCCGCGATGTCCTTGATGGCGGCGGTGGGCAGCTTCACCGTGTCGATGGTCTTACCCAGGCCGGTAAAGTCGATCTCCACCATGCTGGCCTGCCCGTTGTCCCCGATGACATTCTCGATTTGTGAGGTGTCGATCTTGCTCACGGTGGCGGTGGTGCCGGACACGCTGGCGCTGACATGGACAGTGCTTTTGTCCCCGGACACAGGAACGGTGATGGTGGAACTGCCGGGGCCGGAGGGTACATAACTGCCGCCTCCGCTGCTGTTGGTTCTGACGGTGACGGTGCAGGTAGCGGTCTTGGCCCCGTCCGCTGTGGTGACGGTGATGGTGGCCGTACCTGCGCTGACGGCGGTTACTGTGCCGTTGGCGTCCACCGTGGCGACAGCGGTATTGCTGGATGCCCAGGTCACGCTCTTGTCGGTGGCGTCGCTGGGGGTAACGGTGGCGGTCAGCCGCTCCGAGCCGCCCACGGTCAGGCCCAGGCTGGTCTTGTTCAGCGTGACACCGGTGACAGGGATGGTCGGATCGGTGACACTCAACGTCCCCGGTACATAGGTGATGGCCGTGTTGTAGTTGCCGCCGCTGGGGACAGCCGCGCCGCTGGCGGTGATGGGGTACTGGCCTATGGTGTCCATGTCCGCGTCACAGGCCAGGGTGGGTGCGGTGGCCAGCGTGTCCCCGCTCACAAGCCCGGTCACGGTGTAGGTCAGGGCGGGCTTTGCGGCGCCCACGTCGGCCCGCTTGTCATCCGCTTTGATGGTGATACTTGCTTTGCTGATGGTGAAACTGAGGGTACGGCTGCCGGTGTAGGTGTCGTTGGGATTCAAAGAAATCGTCACGGTGTAGTCGCCCGCATCGGTGGGCGGGCCGCTGAGGGCCGTACCGTCCGCCTTGGCATAGGTAACCGTGAAACCGCCGCTGTACGGGGAGGCCGTGGGTGTGCCGGTGTAGCCGTTGTGGGATTCGCCATTATAGATGCCGTTCTGTGCCGTCACGCCCTCGATACTCACAGGCTGCTTGTTGACGCGGTTGACATTGATGGTCGCGTCCACATCGGCAAAGTTTTTGGAGGTGATCGTCACGGTGATGGTTCCGATCTGGCCCTCGTCGCTGGATGTAACCGCCTTGACCGGCAGCGTCAGCGTTGTGCCGCTGATGACCGCCGTATCACTGTCGTAGTAGCCCGCCTCGGTGATGTTGACCGTTTTCAGCGTATAGGTCACTTCGCCCCCAAAGCTCTGCCCGCTTGCCAAAACGGGGAGCAGACAGCTGAGATCATAGGTGTACTCCCTGGCATGGCCGTTCTGCACATTCAGCGTCCCGGTCTGCGGAGTTGGAGCCGTGGCTTGGGCGATGTTCAGCGTCACCTTGGCCTCCAGCGCGTTGTAGTTGTCCGCGCCGGTGGCCGGGGTGAAGGTGGCGGTGTAATCGCCGCTGTCCCCCACGTTGGGAACCGTGCCCCCGGCCAGCTTCCAGGTGCCCGTCACCGTGGCCTCACCCAGCTTGGCGGTCAGGCCGGAAACGGTCAGCTCGGACAGCTTATCGCCATAGGTGCCGCTGGCGGTGCCGGTGCCGTCCGCGGTCAGCGTGGCCCTGCCGATGGTAAAGGTGCCCTGGGCGGTGCCGGAGTAGTTGCCTTTGCCCGTGACGGTGATAGTCGCGGTGCCAGCGTCGGTGTTCTTGTCATAGGCCACGGTGTAATCGGTGTTCTCCGTCAGCGTTTTCCCGTCCAGGGTCACAATAGGAGTGGGCGTTTGGGCGTTCCCGGTGTAGGTAAACGTGCCGGTGACTTCCACCTTCGCCCCGGTGAGGGGCTTGGCGGTGATGGCGAAGGTCGTGGTGCCGCTGACGGTATAGTTGCCGCCTGGATTGTCGGTGATGGTGACGGTGGCTGTGCCCACGTTGATATTGCCGCTGTAGGACACCTCATATTCGCGGGCGGGAATCATCAAGCCGCCGTCCTTAATGACAACTGCGGGTTTGCACTCTGCGCCGTTGAACTCGTATTCGCTGGGCGTCAGCGTAATATTGGTGCTGTCAGCCGTCACCGCCTTGGGACTGATGGTGACGGGCAGCGTGGCCGACGCCGCCTCGGTGTTGTTCGTTTCCGCAATTTTGGCGGTAAGGGTGTATGTCCCCGCGTCCTTGGGCGTGGCGCTCCATTCAAAGGTCACATCGCTGAAATTCGCGTCGGTGA
>CAJTYK010000123.1 GCA_910584285.1 uncultured Oscillospiraceae bacterium | reverse complement strand
TCAAGGCCGTGCTGTGCGCCACCCACGACACCGCCTCCGCCGTGGAGGGCATCCCCATGGAGGGGGAGCAGCTCTACATTTCGTCGGGCACGTGGAGCCTGCTGGGGGTGAAAACGCCCCGGCCTCTGACGGACGCCGCCAGCATGGCGGCCAACTATTCCAACGAGGGCGGAGTGGGCTATAACCGCTACCAGAAGAACATCATGGGTATGTGGATCGTCAACCGCCTCCGGGACGAGCTGTGCCCCGACAAGCCCTTCCTGGAGATCGTGGTCGAGGCGGAGGAGAGCGGCTTTGAGGGCACCGTGGACGCCAACGCCCCGGCGTTCCTGGCCCCGGATAGTATGAAGGGTGCCTTTGACGGTGCGCTGGATGCCAAGCCGGAGGGTGTGGGCGACTACTTCCGCTGTGCCTACCGCTCTCTGGCACTGAGCTATCGGGACGCCATCCGGGAGTTGGAGGCCAACACGGGACGTACTTACGAAAAGCTCTACATTGTGGGCGGCGGGGCGAAAAATCAGTTTTTGAACCGTCTGACCCAGGAGGCCACGGGCAAAACCGTCGTTGTCCTGCCCATCGAGGCCACCGCCCTGGGCAATCTGAAAATTCAAATGGCGTAGGGGAGGGGCTTGCCCCTCCCGCACAATGATGACGAAAGGGGTTATTTCATGTTAGTAGAAACCAAGGCCCGGGTGGGTGTATTCGCCATCGCCCTGGGGGCCTATCTGCCCCAGTTCCCGTCCCTGGTGCCGGAGTTTGAGGGCCAGTACGCCGACTTCAAAAAAACGCTCCCCGGCACCGTGGAGCTCATCGACGGCGGCATCGTCACCACCAAGGAGCTGGCCCAGGCCGCGGGGGACAAGTTCCGGGCTGCCGACGTGGATCTGGTGATTTTACAGTTGCTGACCTACGCCACGTCCTACAATATGCTCCCCGCCGTCCGGGATCTGGACGTGCCCGTGGTGCTGGTGAACCTCCAGAAGAAGCGGGCCCCGGACTACGCCAACACCGACACCGCCACCTGGCTGGGTGAGCTGTACGCCTGCGGCGCGGTGGGCGAGATGGTGGCCGACCTGGAGCGGGCGGGCAAGCGCCACGCCGTCATCACCGGCGTGGTGGAGGGCGGCGACCCCCACGCCCAGGCGGAGATTGAGGACTGGTGCCGCGCTGCCCAGGTGCGCCGCCGCTTCCGGGACACCAATCTGGCCCAGATCGGCCGGCCCTACCCCGGCATGATGGATCTGTACATCGACGAGACCAACCTCTACCACCGGATGTGGCTGTACACCAAGCAGTTCGACTGGGAGAAGATGTGGGCCATCGCCGACAATATCACTGACGAGGAGGCCATCCGGGCCAAGGCCCAGGACATTCTGGACACCTTCGACGTCGAGGGTGGCGGCACCATTGAGAAGGTCTGGGAAATGGCAAAGTACGTGGTGGCCTTCGAGCAGTGGGTGAAGGACGAGCGCATCGCCTTCATCGCCTCCCATTACGACGGCTTCGCCCAGGGCAAGGCGGGTGTGCTGGACAGTATGCTCATCCCGGCGTTTTCCATGCTCATCAAGCAGGGGGTGGCCTGCGCCGTGGAGGGGGATATCAAGGTGGCCATGGCCATGAGCATCCTGAAAACCATCTCCGGCATGGGCCAGCTGTCCGAGATGTACTCCATCGACTTCGACCAGGATATCTGCATCATCGGCCACAGCGGCTCCGGCGACGCGGATATCTCCGCCAAAAAGCCCACCATGAAGATCGTCCCCGTGTTCCACGGCAAGACCGGCGGCGGCTACCTCACCCAGTTCTACCCCCACCTGGGCCCCGTCACCTACCTGGGCATCACCCAGGATAAGGACGGTCATTTCAAGTTCGTGGTGGCGGAGGGCGTCAACGAGGACGGGCCCATCTTTACCTTCGGCGACACCAATATGCGCACCCGGTTCACCTGCGGGGCCAGGGAGTTCTGTGACCGCTGGAGCGAGGCTGGGCCCACCCACCACATGGCGGCGGCCTCCGGGCGGCACATCGGCACCATCTTGAAGGTGGCGAAAATCTTTAACGTGCCCGTGGATATTGTCACGCGGTAAAATCGTTATGAATGGATATTCCCGCCCCAGCGGGGCGGGAATATCCAAACCATTGAGGAGGAATTTCCAATGAAAGATATCATGAACGCCCCCTTCCTGGTGGAAATGATCCGCACCACCACCAATATGTACGCCCACGGCTGGGACGAACGCAACGGCGGCAACATCAGCGTCCTGCTGGACGAGGCGGACGTGGCGGAGTATTTGGACGTGAACAACGTTCTCCGGGACATCCCCACCGGGTTCGAGGCCCCGGCGTTGGATGGAAAGTATTTCCTGGTCACCGGCACGGGTAAGTATTTCAAAAACGTGCAGTACGACCCGGCCTGCAACCTGGGCCTGATGAAGCTCACCGACGGCGGCAAAACCGCCCGGCTGCTGTGGGGCTTCACCGACGGCGGCAAGTTCACCTCCGAGTTCCCCGCCCACATGATGAGCCACGCCGCCCGGCTGGCCGTCAACCCGGACAACCGCATCGTCATGCACTGTCACCCCGCCAATCTGCTGGCTATGACCTACGTCCACGACCTGGACAGCCGGGCCTTCACCCGCACCCTGTGGCAGATGTGCACCGAGTGCATCGTGGTGTTCCCCGACGGGGTGAACGTGCTGCCCTGGATGCTGTGCGGCACTACTGAGATCGGGCAGGCCACGGCGGAGCAGATGGGCACCGCCCGTCTGGTGGTGTGGGCCCAGCATGGCATCTACGGCGCGGGCAAAGATTTGGACGAGACCTTCGGCCTCATCGAGACGGCGGAGAAGGCGGCGGAGATCTACATGAAGAT
>CAJTYK010000122.1 GCA_910584285.1 uncultured Oscillospiraceae bacterium | reverse complement strand
ATGGACGAGGGCCAGTAACGCCCCCAGGTGGGCCGCTGGCCCACTTACATAGCCGTCTGTTTCGCCGCAGGCGGCTATGACTACATCCAAAGAAAGGAGGCAGAAACCCATGAACAAGTGCAAAGTGATCGCTGTCACCAATCAGAAAGGCGGCGTGGGCAAGACCACTACTGCGGTCAATTTGGGTGTGGGGCTGGCACAGCAAGGGAAAAAGGTGCTGCTGGTGGACACAGACCCCCAGGGAAGTCTTACGGTGAGCCTGGGCGTGAAGAACCCGGACGAGCTGGACACAACCATCTCCGACCTGATGCAAGTCGTTGTGGACAACGGCAACCTCTCACCGCTGGACAGGGGCATCTTGAAAGATATTGAGGGTGTTGATCTTGTGCCGTCCAACATCGGCCTGTCCAGCTTTGAGGTGAGCCTTGTGAACACCATGAGCCGGGAATTTGTGCTGCGGAGCTACCTGGGGGCGGTCAAGCGGAATTACGACTACGTTCTCATTGACTGTATGCCCTCGCTGGGTATGCTGACCATCAACGCCCTGGCAGCGGCGGACAGCGTTCTCATTCCCTGTCAGGCCAATTACCTGTCCACCAAGGGCTTGAAGCTGCTGATGGGATCAGTCGCCAAAGTGCGGCGGCAAATCAACCCGGAGCTGAAGATCGACGGTATCCTGCTGACGATGGTGGACAGCCGTACCAACAACGCGAAAAGCATTATCGCCGCCCTGCGGCAGACCGGGAGCAATCTCCGGGTGTTGAACACGGAGATACCTTTTTCTGTCCGGGCGGCGGAGTGCAGCGTGGAGGGCAAGAGCATCTTTGCCCACGACGGCAAGGGGAAAGTAGCGGCGGCATATACCGCGCTGGTGGAGGAGGTGAGCGCCCTTGAGCAAAGGAACCGCAATCGACCTGGGGCTGAACGAGGCTTATAACGACCTGTTCTCTACCCAGGCAGAACGGGACAACGCCCAGCGCAGCTATGTGATCGACCTGCCCGCCGCCGAGATCAGCGACTTTCCCGACCACCCATTCAAGGTACGGATGGACGAGAGCATGATGGAACTGGCGGACAGCGTGAAGCAGCATGGTATTCTTGTACCCTCCCTGGTACGCCCCATGCCGGATGGCAGCTATCAGATGGTGTCCGGCCACCGACGCAAGCGGGCGGCGGAGCTGGCGGAACTGCCCACAGTGCCCTGTATCGTCCGGGAGCTGACTGATGATGAAGCCATCATTATCATGGTGGACAGCAACCTCCAGCGGGAGCAGGTCTTACCGTCAGAAAAGGCGTTCGCTTATAAGATGAAGCTGGACGCCATGAAACGGCAGGGACAGCGGACAGATTTAACTTCTTCTCCACTGGATAAGAAGTTAAAAGGCGTTACGTCTGCACAGCAGTTAGGAGAGAAAAGCGGTGATAGTCAACCACAGATTTATCGCTATATTCGCCTGACAAACCTTGCCCCGGAACTGCTGGACATGGTGGACAATTCTGTGCTGAAAGAAAAGGGCCAGTTACAAATGGCCCTGCGCCCCGCCGTGGAGCTGTCCTATCTATCAAAGGACGAGCAGAACGCCTTGTTGGAGGTTATGGAGGGCGAGGATTGCACCCCATCCCATGCCCAAGCTATCAAAATGCGGGAGTTTTCCGAGAAAGGCAAGCTGAACCCCGATGTGATCCTCTCTATCATGCAGGAGGAAAAGCCCAATCAGGTGGAGCAATTCAAGATACCCCGGAACCGCATCGACAAGTTTTTCCCTGCGGGGACGCCCGCACAGAAGATCGAGGACACCATCGTGAAGGCTTTGGAGATGTACCGCAGGCGGGAAAGGGCGATGGAGCGATGAACTTTACACCTGGGGGATATTCTGCCCTTTTGCGGCCCTGGCACTTTCCACGCCCTCCCCCTCTCACACTCTCCCCCTCCAAACCTGCTGTACCTGCTGAAAAGAAAGACCCTGCCTATCCTTTTTCAGCCGGTAAAGCCCTTTGGAGAGAAGCGCGCCAGCGCACGAACTATCAAACACCGGGCAGCGTTTGACCCCGTGGAGCGCCACGGGGATTTTTTGCGCCCAAAATCAACAAAATGGAGGTAATTTGTCTATGAAACGGAAAACCATCACCCATGCGGCTCGGCTACTGTGCGTCCTGGCCCTTGCCATGACCATGACCACCGCCGCCCTTGCCGCCGACCCGCCTGAACCCGCCCAGCCGTCCCCCTGCTATCCCACCGCCGTCACCCGGAGCGAGGACGGCGGCGAGATCAGGAAGATGTACGACCTGGGGCCGGAGGACGACCCCGCTGGCATCCCCCGTTCCGACTTTGAGCAGGAGGGCTACCACTACACCCTCACCGACCTGCTGAAACAGGAACTTCCCGCCAACGAGAGCCGTCAGCACACGGAAACCGTGTCCGTGCCCAGCCAGAGCAAGGACATGGGCGCTGTGCTGGCCCTCCTGCCGCAGACAAAGGAGTTTATCACCGAGGACGGCCTTGCCGGGACGCTGGCCCTGAAGCTGGACACGGTGAAGGTGGAGGTGGCCGGGTATGGCAGCTCCACCAAGAGCATCACCGCCACCCGCACCTACCCCGGCCTTGCCGACCAGGACACGCAGTATATCCCCAAGTCCATCACCGACAACGGCCACTCCCTGACCCTCCAGACCGTCAACTGGCAGACGGAGGGCGACGGCCATTTTACCGCCGTGGCCTCCTACTCCGGCTCCGCCACCAGCTCCTATGTGAAGGGCTACACCGTCACCGCCGACTATGCGGGCACCGTCAGCCGTATCAACCTGAATAAGATACGCTATGTGGCGATTTTCGAGGGCACCGCCCTGGAACCCGCCCCCACAGAGGAACCCGGCGACACCCCCAGCCCTGACCTGACCGACCCCACCGCTCCCGTTGACCCGACCGACCCCACTGACGCCCCCACCGGCGAGAAGAACAACGTCCTGCCAGTGGTGGCTGTTGTCGTGGTGGTGCTGCTGGGCGGCGGAGCGTTCTACTTCATCAAACGCAGGA
>CAJTYK010000121.1 GCA_910584285.1 uncultured Oscillospiraceae bacterium | reverse complement strand
AGGCAGAACGGGACAACGCCCAGCGCAGCTATGTGATCGACCTGCCCGCCGCCGAAATCAGCGACTTTCCCGACCATCCGTTTAAGGTGCGGATGGACGAGGAAATGGAACAGTTGGTAGAGAGCGTAAAAGAGCGGGGTGTCCTCTCTCCCGTGCTGGTACGCCCCATGCCGGACGGCAGTTATCAAATGGTGTCCGGCCACCGGCGCAAGCGGGCGGCGGAGCTGGCGGAACTGCCCACGGTGCCATGTATCGTCCGGGAACTGACCGATGATGAAGCCATCATTATCATGGTGGACAGCAATCTCCAGCGGGAGCAGGTCTTACCGTCAGAAAAGGCGTTCGCTTATAAAATGAAGCTGGATGCCTTAAAGCGGCAAGGGCAACGCACGGATTTAACTTCGGCCCCACCGGGGCCGAAGTCACGCTCCAATAAAGAATTAGCCGAGCAAAGTCCAGATGGTGTTACCCAAATTAAACGCTTTATCCGCCTGACGAACCTTGTTCCTGAACTGCTGGACATGGTGGACAATTCTGTGCTGAAAGAGAAGGAGAAGCTGCAAATGGCCCTGCGCCCCGCCGTGGAGCTGTCCTATCTGTCAAAGGACGAGCAGAACGCCTTGTTGGAGGTCATGGAGGGCGAGGATTGCACCCCGTCCCATGCCCAGGCCATCAAAATGCGGGAGTTTTCCGAGAAAGGCAAGCTGAACCCCGACGTGATCCTCTCCATCATGCAGGAGGAAAAGCCCAATCAGGTGGAGCAATTCAAGATACCCCGGAACCGCATCGACAAGTTTTTTCCTGCGGGGACGCCCGCACAGAAGATCGAGGACACTATCGTGAAGGCTTTGGAGATGTACCGCAGGCGGGAAAGGGCGATGGAGCGATGAACGTCACACCTGGGGGATATTCTGCCCTTTTGCGGCCCTGGCACTTTCCACGTCCTCCCCCTCTCACACTCTCCCCCTCCAAACCTGCTGTACCTGCTGAAAAGAAAGACCCTGCCCATCCTTTTTCAGCCAGTAAAAACCCTTGAACCGAACCCGTGGAGCGCCACGGGCTTTTTTTACGCCCAAAATCAACAAAATGGAGGTAATCTATCTATGAAGCGGAAAACCATCACCCATGCGGCTCGGCTGTTGTGCGTCCTGGCTCTTGCCATGAGCCTGACCACCGCCGCCTTTGCTGCCGACCCGCCTGAACCCGCCCAGCCGTCACCCTGTTACCCCACTGCCGTCACCCGGAGCGAGGACGGCGGCGAGATCAGGAAGATGTACGACCTGGGGCCGGAGGACGACCCCGCTGGCATCCCCCGTTCCGACTTTGAGCAGGAGGGCTACCACTACACCCTCACCGACCTGCTGAAACAGGAACTTCCCGCCAACGAGAGCCGTCAGCACACGGAAACCGTGTCCGTGCCCAGCCAGAGCAAGGACATGGGCGCTGTGCTGGCCCTCCTGCCGCAGACAAAGGAGTTTATCACCGAGGACGGCCTTGCCGGGACGCTGGCCCTGAAGCTGGACACGGTGAAGGTGGAGGTGGCCGGGTATGGCAGCTCCACCAAGAGCATCACCGCCACCCGCACCTACCCCGGCCTTGCCGACCAGGACACGCAGTATATCCCCAAGTCCATCACCGACAACGGCCACTCCCTGACCCTCCAGACCGTCAACTGGCAGACGGAGGGCGACGGCCATTTTACCGCCGTGGCCTCCTACTCCGGCTCCGCCACCAGCTCCTATGTGAAGGGCTACACCGTCACCGCCGACTATGCGGGCACCGTCAGCCGTATCAACCTGAACAAAATCCGCTATGTGGCGATCTTCGAGGGCACGGCCCTGGAACCCGCCCCCACCGAGGAACCCGGCGACACTACTGACCCCAGCCTGACCGACCCCGCCGACCCCACCGCTCCCGCAGAGCCGACCGACCCCACTGATACTCCCACCGGCGAGAAGAATAACGTCCTGCCCGTAGTGGCCGTTGTCGTGGTGGTGCTGCTGGGCGGCGGAGCGTTCTACTTCATCAAACGCAGGAGGTAATGTGCCATGAAGAAACTGACCACTCTTTTTTCTGTGCTGTGTCTGACCCTGGCCCTGACGGTCCCCGCCAGCGCCCTGGACTACAACATCGACGGCCCCGGCGACCCGGAGTACGGCAAGTCCACCTCCATCGAGCCGGTGGTCACGGCTGACCGGGGCGAGCTGCCCAACGTGGACGTGAGCAAGAACGCGGCCCTGATCCCGCCCACGTTCGGAAGTCCCACCGCCTACACCCTGAACACCGGCACCCCCCTGACCCCCAATCTGGCCCCCGGCTATATGCTGGGCGAGAGTGCCATCATCAACGGCAGCACCGGGATTACCGTCGCCCCGCCCGACTTCAACACCATTCCCAGCGGCATCGTATCTGGCGGCACCTCCACCGGGGGCACAGCGACCCCCACCCCCTCCACCGGCTATACGGAGGTCACTTCCGACCTCTATTACAGCGGCGGCTATCTGGCGACCCTGAAAATCCCCAGCCTGAATGTGAACGTCAAGGTCTACGAGGGCACGGGCAGCTCCGTCCTGGCAAAAGGGGCGGGCCACTTTGAGGACACCAGCATTTGGGACGGCAACTGCGCCATCGCCGGTCACAACCGTGGGGCCAACTGCTATTTTGGGGAAATCCACAATCTGAACGTGGGCGACACCATCACCCTGACCACCCGGCTGGGCACCCGCACCTACGCCGTCACCAGCGTGAACAAGATCAGCGACACAGACAACTCCCTGCTGGCCCCCACCGCCGAGAACTGCGTTACCCTGTTTACCTGCGTCCGCAACCAGCGGGCCTATCGCTGGGCTGTCCGGGCCGTGGAGGTCTGACCTGCTGAAAAGAAATTCGCACCTTAGACTGTTTTCCCCCTTTGTGGTACTGTTGGGACAGCAAAGCCCCCCAACATATCACATAGGAGGTCATTCATAATGAAAAACAGTCTGAACCGCTTGTTTGCCGGGATCGCCTGCACCGCCCTTGTCGCCGGTTTGAGCGTTCCGGCCTACGCCGCAGAAGCCCAGCCGGAACCCTACGCCATCAGCGCCGCCCAATGGAGCCGGGAGGACTTCTCCCAGGAGGCCAACCCGGACGTGTTCAC
>CAJTYK010000120.1 GCA_910584285.1 uncultured Oscillospiraceae bacterium | reverse complement strand
CTGTTCCTTCAGCCGCCCCGCCGCCCGCTCCGCGTCATGAAGCGCACCCCGCAGTTCCTTCACCTTCCGAGCCAGTGATTCGATTTGCGCGGCGTGATCCTCGGCGGGAAGCGGAGCGGATGGGGGTTCCTCTGTTTCCTCTGAAGGGGCATCCGCATCCCCGCCGTCGTCAAAGGGCCAGTCGAACGCTTTCCATCCATGCTCCCCGGCGTCGGTATAATAGGCGAACATAGCCCCAAAGGCCAGCTCACGGGCCCGCTGTTCCGCAATCCCATGGGACATGAACCAACGGATCAGTTTATCGGACGGCTGTTGATCCCGGGGCGGTATCACGCCGGTGGCGATATAAAACAGCTGTGCCTCGGAGGCCAGCCAGTCCGGGGCCTCGTTGTCCCCGCCCTCCTCGGAAAACATCCGGTATTCATACCGCAGGCGGTAGTCCGGCCCGCCCGGCTCGGACAGATCGGCCCTGGCGTCAAAGTCGTCCTGCGTCCAGGGCAGGTGCCGCTCGGCGCAGATCATCACAATGGCGGTGAGGCTGTTCAGATTAGCCAGCGCGTCCTTCTCCCGCTCCAGCAGCAGGTAGGCGGCGCACAGCGCATAGGGATCGTCCGTGCCGTAGCCGGACAGCAGCTCCGCCGCCTTCCGGGAACCAAGCTGCTCCTGGATCTCCGCCACCGGGCGGCAGATCAGCTCCGGAGCCATGAACAACGCAATCGTATCAGGACGCTCTGAGGGCAAAAGATCGTCCGGCGGCATGAAATCCGGGCCGGGCAGGCTTGCCCCCAAAAAGGGGGGCGGTTCCGATGTTACAGGTTGGAGCCGGTCATAGACCTCCAGAATCCGATCCATGTAATCCAGAAAAGCGGCCTTGAACCGCTGGCGGAGTTTTGCAGCGGCTTCATCATCGACCAGGGCCAGCAGAGCCCGGAACTCCTTGCGATATGCCCCGTCCCGGTCATGCAGAAGGGTCAATGTGCGAACCAGCACATCCCGGAAGTGATCCAGATCCTCCGAAAAAGGGATATCGTATTCCAGCCGCTCGTCCGATTCCAGGGGCAGTAGGGAAAGATAGTCGTCGTCGCTGCCGCAGTGCATCTCCCAGTAATCCAGCAGCCACAGCGCCGCGCCCAGCAGGAAGTCCGTCCGACGGGCCATCCGCACCGACAGGGGCGCAGGAATCGCCGCCGTCGCGGAAACCACCTTGACCACGCTCTCCCGTTTATACCGACCAGTGTACCGCTCACACAGCGGTGCCGCCACCGCCATGGCGGCGCTCTGATGGAGCCGCGCGGCGGCTGGGGTCACCCAGTCCAGCCCGTTCTCCGTGCCACTGCGGAACTGCCGGTAGATGGAAAATTCCTCGGAGAATGCCTCCTGTTCCGCCGCGCTGAGCGGCTGGGAACGCACGGGCTCACCGGCTATCCTCCACATCTTGCTGGGGACGGCTTTTTTCTTTGCGCACATGGCTGTCACCGCCTTGTTTTCTCTGAGGCCAGTATACCATAGTTCTCCCAATGGCACAAACAGTTTCCACCATTCGAAGGAGGCACTACAAAAGATGAATACAGAACAAATATCAATGCCAAACGCCAATATCGACTGCTGCGGTATCCGCAATCTGCTCCGCCTGCTGTCGGGGCACGGGTTTACCGAGCAGGAGCTGAAAAAAATCACCGCCCGAATTGTCAAAACCACGGGCGCGGACATCGTTTTTTGTTAGGTTTCACCGCTCGAATTCCATAGCTATTCAGGCCGGGTTGTGGTACTGTTTGTTGCTGACAGAAGGAGGTGCAGACCATGGGCAGACAGCCGCAGACCAGCGGGAGCCTCGCGCTGGAACAGAAAAATGTCATTGTAATCGAGGCCGCGCCAAGACAGGAGCCGGAGAAGCTCCGTGTGGCGGCGTACTGCCGGGTCAGCTCGGACTCCACCGACCAGCTCAACTCCTTCATGGCCCAGCTCAATTACTACACCACCCTGATCGGCTCCAAGGAGAACTGGACGCTGGCTGACCTCTATGCCGATGAGGGCATCACCGGCACCTCGGCGGAGAAGCGCCCGGACTTCCAGCGCCTCCTGGCGGACTGCCATCGGGGGCGGGTGGATAAGGTGCTGGTCAAGTCCGTCTCCCGGTTTGCCCGCAACGCCAGGGACTGCCTGAGCACCATCCGGGAGCTGAAGTCCATCGGCGTGGGGGTGTGCTTCGAGGAGCAGCATATCGACACGTCCAACATGAGCGGCGAGCTGCTCACCGCCGTATTCGCCGCCATGGCGCAGCGGGAAAGCCAGAACATCTCGGAAAATATGCGCTGGAGTTACCAGCGGCGGATGCAGAGCGGCCAGTTTATCACCTGCAGCGCCCCCTTCGGATATCGTCTAAAAGAGGACGGGAAACTTGCTGTCAATGAGCCGGAGGCAGGCGTTGTCCGCATGATCTTTGAACGATATCTCGCAGGGCAAAGTAAAGATGACATTGCGGAATATGTCTCTACGCTTGGCATTCCAACACGGGAAGGAAATCTCCAGTGGAAGCACAAAGCCATCTCCTATATTCTGAGCAATGAACGGTACGTTGGGGACGCGCTGCTTCAAAAAAAGTTTACCACCGATACCCTGCCATTCAAGCAGAAGATCAACCGCGGGGAAAAGGAACAGTATTTTGTACCCCAAAGCCATCCGGCCATCATTGACCGAGAGACCTTTGACGCTGTCGCGGCGCTGTTGAGCAAGCGAACGTTTACGATGCCCCATAGGGAGAGCAGCCCATTGGCGTTGAAGATTTTCTGCGGAACCTGCGGGAACTCGTTCCGGCGCACTGTCTGCGGCCAAAAGGCATATTGGGTCTGCCGCCAGCACTATAGGGGCAAAGACGTCTGCCCCTCCGGGCGGATCCCCGAGGAGGAGATCCACGCCGCCTTCCTCCGGGCATACCACAAGCTCCGGCTCCACGGGGAGCCCATCCTCAAGCAGATGATCTCAGACCTCCAGTCCGTCCGGGAACGGCGGATGCTCTGGAGTCAGGACATCGTGACTCTGAACCAAACAATCGCTGATCTCTCCGATCAGGGTCGAATGCTGGCCGACATGAACAAGTGCGGCCTGGTCGACCCTGATATTTTTATATCCCAGAGCAATGAGCTGGCCCGCCAGCTCCG
>CAJTYK010000119.1 GCA_910584285.1 uncultured Oscillospiraceae bacterium | reverse complement strand
GGCCGATTCGGTTGACTATGTGAGCCGCCAATACTATGACGGCTGCATGATCGACCGGAACCACCGGCTGGTAGAATCGGCTGGCCTGCTGCTGGCCGTTTTTAACGGAGTACGGCGCAGCGGCACCGGCGCAACGGTCAACTATGCCAGAAAGCTGGGCCGGGAGATCATCGTGATCGACCCCATCACCCGGCAAGTCACCTGTTAGAGCTGCCGATAGTGACCGCTGGGCGCTAAAGGCAATCAGCAGCCCTGCCCTTTGACGGCAGTATTGAAAAATGCTATAATGGCATAAACTGTCCTCCAGGGAGGTGACTGCCCCATGTACCGTATTGCCATATGCGAGGACGAGCCATCCATGGCCCAGGAAAACGAGGATATGATTTGCCGTGTTCTGAAAGCCCGCTGTTTCCAGCGGGATATCGATTTCTCTGTTGACAGTTTTTCCACGCCGGGACCGTTGCTGGAAGTCCTGCGAAAAGAGCCCTCGGCCTTCCATCTGCTCTTGCTGGATATTGGGCTGGCTCAGGAAAACGGCGTGGAGCTGGCCAGCCGTCTGCGGGAATGGAATGTTGACTGCTCCATCATCTACATCACCTCCTATGAGGAGTATACGCTGGATTCCTTTGCCACCCGTCCGCTGGACTACCTGATCAAGCCGGTAGACGAAAAAAAGCTGGAAAAGGCCATCCAGTGGGATCTGCAAAAAAATTACCGCCCGGAACAGATTACACTGCCCGTGGGCGGAGGCTTCTACAAGGCGGCAGTTCATGACATCCTCTATGCGGAGGCGGTCAACCATAAGTCCGCCGTCTATCTGCCGGGAGAGGTGATCTCCGTCAGCCTGAGCTTTCGGGACCTTCTTTCCCGTCTGCCTAAGAACACGTTCTGCCGGTGCCACCACAGCTTTGCTGTCAATCTGAAGCACGTCCATAAGCAGACTACATACGGACTGCTGCTGAACAACGGGATGGAGCTTCCGGTCAGCCGTACCTACCGGCAGGAATTTGCGAAGCAGTACGTCGCCTTTCTGCAATAGAAACCGCCCTTCCTGTGATGCCACAGAAAGGGCGGTTTTTCAGTCCGGCATTTGCAGCGCGGTGGCGGCGGAGAAAGAGCCGTCCGGGAACTTCAGCAGCAGCTCGCTTCTGTACTTCCTTGCTACCGCCTGAGCCGCTTTCAAGCCGTAGCCGTGGGCGGATCTGTCTTGCTTCGTGGTGCGGCACAGGCCGCTCTCCCCATCATAGTCCACCGGGGAAAAGCGGGAATTTTCCACTCCGATATACAGATGGACACCCCGGACATGGAGATCCACCCGCAGCCACTTCTGCGCCCCCTCCGGGGCCAGGGCATTGGCGTCCAGCGCGTTTTGCAGCAGGTTCATCAGCACGGTGCAAAGTTCCGTGTCCGGGAAGGGCAGCGTCTCCGGCACGTCCACCCGGCGCTCCACTGTGACCCCCTGCTTCTGTGCCCGCGCCAGCATGGCGGTCAGCACGGCGTTGATGGCCGGGTGGAGCGCGCAGGTCATCGCGGGGATGGAAGCCGCCTCAGATACCAACTCGGTGAGATAGGCGTCCAGCCTCTCCGTCTCTCCCGCGTGGCTCAAATTTTGCAGGACCAGATAGTGGTTTTTTACCTCATGCCGCAGCTCACCTAAAGCGGCGGCGCTCTCCCGAACCGTGGCAAGCTGCTCCCGCGTCAGGTTTTCGCGGGCGGACAGCACACGCATCTCTGTCTCCCGCTGGGCTGTGCGCTGAATCAGAGCCGTCACGCTCTCCAAAAAGCACAGGACCAGCAGCAGGCTGTTCCAGCAGAACAGCTCCATGTCCAGCCAGGTCAGCGGGTTTCTGAGAAACATCCCCAGGGTGGGCGGCAGCGCCCCCGTCCGCGCCAATGAGACAGCGCACATCGTCCCCATGGCGGCGGCGCAGGCTCCCAACCAAGCAAGAAACAGGCGGAACGCCGGGTTGCCGTCCCGGACCTCCAGCACGGCGCAGACCAGCAGGGCGGCGATGGTAAGGCAGAACACGATCCCGGCGTGGACGGCGATGTTGGAGAACAGCGGGACCACCGTCTGAAATCCCGCTATTACCCAATAAATCAGCGCGGGCAGGATGGCGAAGGGCGCGAAGGCCCTCCGCCGTTTTTTCATGCCCAGCAGCAGATACAGGGCTGGGGCGGCGAACAGCAGCGCCCGGGACTGCCACAGCGCCAGCCCGAAAAGCGCAGGGGGCAGGCTGGCATTGGGCAGGTTTTGCAGATAGAAATATGCCGTCTGGCCCAGGGCGGCGGCGCTGAGCAGCAGTACCGGCCAGGAGCGTATCCCCTCCAGCCAGCCATACAGGAACAGGCCCAGCGTCAGCAAAAAGAGCATACCGAACACGGCGGCGGGAAAGGCCCGCAGGCTGGTATCGGCCCGGGCCTGTTCCAGGATAATTTCGTTGTCCGTGAGATAGAGGACCGGCACGGTGCCGCCCTCCCTCTTTTCCGTGATGAGCGTGAGGGTTTTCCCTGCGCAGTCCGGGGGCAGCGTCAGGTACGCCCACCCGATGCCTTCCGAAATCTGATAGAGGGGCGCGCCGTCCAGCAGCAGCTCCGCCGCCCCGTCCAGCATCCGGATCTCCAGCACCGGACGCAGCTCGCCCAGCGGCGCCGGGAGGCTGTAGGAAAGCTCCAGCGGCCCGGCGTAGGATACCAGGTCCTCCGGCGCATCTTCCGGGGCCAGGTATGCGGGCTCCGTCCGGGGAACCGTCTCCGCCCCCAGCAGCCACAGAAGCCCCGCCGCGCACAACAGGAACACCCCCGCTGCCAAACGGCCCGCCCACTGTTTTCCTATCCGCATACTCCGCCCTCCTCAGTGTCGCTTGTCTTTAGCGTAACCGGGATAATGGCCGCTGTCAAGGGCCGGAGGATGTTATCTGGTCGCAAATCCTGCATTCTGGTCGTGCGGCCTTGTTTTTTGAAGTGCCTTTGTGTATGGTGTGAAATAGCAAACTGCGGCGAAATCGAATCAAGGAAGGGGCCGGCCCCTTCCTCAGCCCCCCATGGGGGGCTGAGCTTCCTTCGCCGCGCAAGGAGGAAACTGTATGAAACGCAGGATCGTAAGCGTCCTCACCGCCCTGGCCCTTATGCTGAGCCTTTGCCCCACCTGGGCGCTGGCGGCGGAGGCAGACCCGTCCCTCTGCAAGCACCAC
>CAJTYK010000118.1 GCA_910584285.1 uncultured Oscillospiraceae bacterium | reverse complement strand
GAGCCGGTGGTCACCGCCGACGGCGGGGCCATGAAAAACGAGGACGTGAGCAAGTCCGCCGCCCTGATCCCGCCCGGTTTTGGGTCTCCCACCAGCTATATGCTCAACACCGGCGAGTACCTGACGCCCGACCTGGTGCCCTCCCAGATGGCGGGGGCGGGCCAGGTGAACGGGAACGTGGCCGTGGTCACGCCGCCCGTCTCCGGCAGCACGGGCAGCTATCCCATCACCGACACCAGCACCTCCCCCTCCACCACGCCGGGCTTCACCGAGGTCACCAGCGCCCTCTACTATAGCGACGGCAGCCTGGGAACGCTGAAGATCCCCTCCATCGGCCTCACCGTCAAGGTGTTCGAGGGCACCGGCTCCGCTCCGCTGCTCAAGGGCGCAGGCCACTTTGAGGGCACCAGCATCTGGAACGGAAACTGCTGCATCGCTGGCCACAACCGGGGGGTGCGCAACGATTTCGGCAAGATCCACACGCTGAAAACCGGGGATATCATCACCTTCACCACCAGGCTGGGTACCCGCACCTATGCGGTCACCGGGGTGGAGAAGGTCAGCGTCAACGACGTCAGTGGGCTGGAGCTCACCGCCGCCAACATGATCTCACTGTACACCTGCGTCATGGACCAGCCCGCCTTCCGCTGGCACGTCACCGCCGTGGAAACTGTATAATATGCTTCGTTTTGGCCCTGCTTTTTCTCCATAGTTTGCTTCGAAAGTTGTGGATTTCTCCCTGGTTCTTCGGTATTGTGTTGCTTACCAAAGGCGCCACTAAAATCGAAGGGAGATCACATCATGGGCAGAAAAAGAGAAGCGATCTTTATGGGGATCGGTATCCTGGCGGGCCTCGCCCTGAGCGGTTCCGCCAGCGCCGCCGTCCAGCAGCTCACCGCCAGTCCCACCACCCAGACCTTCTACGTGGACGGGCGGCAGGTACAGTTCGAAGCATATCAGATCCACAGCAACAACTTCGTCAAGCTCCGGGATATCGGCAAAATCGTGGACTTCGGCGTGGAATATCACGCCGCGGACAACAGCGTCCACATCGATCCCGGTGCCCCCTATGTCGAGGAGGTGACCACCCCTGCACAGACCGCGCCCTCCCCCCAAGCCGTCACCGAGGCAAGCGTACAGGCTTCCCTGGAACGGCTGAAGCAGACCTACCCCACCGGTGCCGTATACCCCACCCCCTACCGCTCCACCAGCGGCGGGCCGTACAGCCGGGGTATCCACTGCTCCGGCTGGGCCACCCTGTGTTCCGACGCCGCCTTTGGCAGCCTGCCATGGCGGCGGGTGGATAGGCCAGGCTGGGATCAGATCCGCCCCGGCGACCTGGTGGAATACGAGAGCGCATCGTCCTACCATGTGGTGGTCGTGGTCAGCAAAACGGACGAGTACATCAAAGTGACCGAGAGCGGCCTCAACAACCATGCCCGCTGGGGCGGGCAATACTTCCGCTGGTGGCTGGAGGAACAGCCCCGGTACATCCTGTACACGCGCTATCCAGACTGAATACATCACAATAAAATGGCCGGACTGCTTACGCGGCCCGGCCTTCCCATTTCGAGGAGGAATCGCTTTGAGAAACAAGATCGTAACCCGCGCCCTGAGCCTTCTCCTGGCCCTGGTGTGCATCATGGGCGTCCTGCCCCTGTCTGCCTTCGCCGCCGCGGGGCTGTCCAGCGCCCCCGGCTCCATCACGCAGAAGTCTTCGGACTACATGAAGATCGGTGGGCGCTCTGTCCGCTACCAGGCGGCCAGCAGCGTCATCAACAACGTGGGCCTGCCCTATGTCTTTGACGAGCAGGTGGATGTGCCGGGTTTTGGCTCCACCCGCGCCCTGTGCGCCTATCAGAAGGGCACCCTGGGCCCCGGAGCCAACGGCCAGACATGGAACTTCAAGGAGGAGGTGAACAGCGAATCGCTGCGGGTGCTGCTCACCTACATCTACGCCCACACCTACGGCAATTTCACCGACGCGGGCAACGCCCGGGGGCTGGAGCATTGGGGCCAGTATTGGTCCGACATCTGGTTCCTGGTGGCCCAGGCGGGGAGCTGGCTCTATGAACACGGGGTCATCCTGGACGTGAACAGCAACCGGGAAGGCTTCATCGAGCAAATGGCGGAGGAGTTTGTCGCGGCCATGAAACTGTACCACCGCACCTACGGCCAGTCCTCCTGGATCAAGGATTGGGACGCCATCAATACCCACAGTATCATAGACAGCTCCGACGGTGGCAAGACCGGCTACTCTGCCTATGACTATGTTGCCACCGGGGTGAATTTGGTGCTGGATCACCCCGAGTATTACCGCAGCTACCGCCTGTGGATCTACGAGTGGGACAAATCCCAGCCCTGGAAGCTGGCGGGCCAGTCCGGTGTGCCCATGCAGCGGCTTTTGATCGCTGTACCGGGGGAACCCGACGAGGAATCCGTAAAGCTCACCGTGAAGAAGCTGGAGGCGGGCTCCAACAAGCCTCTGCCCGGCGTGACCTTCAAGGTGGAAAGCGCAGACGGCTCCGGGAATTACTCCGTCACCCGCCAGACCGGCGCGGACGGCACCTTTACCCTGACCTCCGAGGCGGACGACCTGTCCGCGGGCCAGTTCACCATCACGGAGGAGGCCGTGCCGGAGGGCTACGTCGCCCAGACCGCCTCCCAGACGGTGACGGTGATGCCCAATAACTCCATCTCCAACACCTTCACCTTTTACAACGAGCCCAACCAAAAAGAGGGCGATGGCTCCATCAGAAAGGTGGACAGCGACAACCCCACGGTGGGCATCCCCGGCGCGGTCATCCGCATTACCAGCGTCAAGCTGGACGACGGCGGCAGCTACTTTGGGGAGTTCGTCACCAAGGACGGCGGTTACATCCTCAAAGAGGATCTGGACTTCTCCAAGCTGCCCAAAGGCAGTTATCTCGCTGAGGAAATCACCCCTCCCCAGGGATTTATCCTCAGCTCCGATGTCTCCAAGGTTCGCCAGCCCTTCGTGTGGGACGGGGAACATGATGTGAGCCTCGTCTTTGAAAACAGCTCCAAGGTAAAAATCCAGCTCAAAAAGGTGGACGAGAGCGGCAGCCCCCTGGCTGGCGCTGTTTTTCTTGTCCTCCGGGACGGGCAGATCATCTCCACCGAGGAAACCCAGGGGGATGGGACCATCACCGTCAGCAATGTCAGCGAAGGCCACTATGAATTTGTTGA
>CAJTYK010000117.1 GCA_910584285.1 uncultured Oscillospiraceae bacterium | reverse complement strand
TCCTTGGCGCGCTGGGCGATGGCCTCGCCCACCTTCTTGGCGGCCTCGCAGTTGCTGCCGGGGCCCTCGAAGCCCTTCTCCAGGGAAGAAGCGGAAACCAGGGTCACACCCTTGGTGTCGTCGATGAGCTGGGCGTAGATGTTGGTTCCGCTGCGGAACACGTTCAGGCGGGGACGCTCGGGGGTGCCGGACACCTTGCCGCGAACGCGCTTATGACGATGCAGGCGCTGAGCCTTGGTATTGGGACGGTTAATCATAATCGGCACACCTCCTTATTATTTCTTGACACCGGTCTTACCGACCTTGCGGCGGATGACCTCGTCGGAATACTTGATGCCCTTGCCCTTATAGGGCTCCGGGGGCCGCTTCTCGCGGATCTCGGCGGCGAACTGGCCCACCAGCTGCTTGTCGAAGCCGGAAACCACGATCTGGTTGGGGGTGGGGGTCTCCACGGTGAGGCCCTGGGGCACCTCCATAATCACCTGATGAGAGAAGCCCAGGTTCATCACCAGCTTGCCCCCCTCCATGGCGACGCGGAAGCCCACGCCGTTCACGTCCAGGGTCTTTTTGAAGCCGTCGGTGACGCCCACCACCATGTTGTGCAGCAGGGTGCGGGTCAGCCCGTGGAGGGAGCGGTTCTCCTTCAGGTCGTTGGGCCGGGTGACGTGCAGCTCAGCCCCGTCCTGCTTGATGGTCATATTGGGATGAAACTGCTGGGTGAGGGTGCCCTTGGGGCCCTTCACGGTGACAACGTTGTTGTCCTCAATTTTGATCTCCACGCCGGCGGGGACGGCGATAGGAGCTCTGCCAATTCTCGACATTCCTATAACCCTCCTTACCAGACGAATGCCAGGACTTCGCCGCCGACATGGGCCTCCCGGGCCTTCTTGTCGGTCATGACGCCCTTGGACGTGGAAACGATGGCGATGCCCAGGCCGCGCAGCACCCGAGGCAGCTCGTCGGCACCGGCATAGACGCGCAGGCCGGGCTTAGACACCCGCTTCAGGCCGGTGATGGCCTTCTCCTTGCCGGGCTGGATATACTTCAGGGTGATGCGGATGACGCCCTGAGTCCCATCGTTGATGGTCTGGAAGTTCTTGATATAGCCCTCGTCCAGCAGGATCTGGGCGATGGCCTTCTTCATGTTGGACGCCGGGACATCCACGGTGTCATGCTTGGCCTTGTTCGCGTTGCGGATGCGGGTGAGCATATCCGCAATGGGGTCAGTGATTTGCATGAGATGTTACCTCCTATTAAGATTACCGGCATAGCATAACCGGTACAGACGGAAAGGTATCGGGAGTTAGGCATCCTCTCCCGACCTGTTGTCCGCCTTTTCCCGCACTGGGGGTCTCTTAATCCGGCACTGTTCGACAATGCCTTATAACAGGCCCATAGGCGGGAGTATGCAAGCTCCCGCCTTTGGGCAAGTTACCTAAATTACCAGGACGCCTTTTTGACGCCGGGGATTTCCCCCTTATAAGCCAGCTCCCGGAAGCAGATACGGCAGATGCCGTAGTTGCGCAGGTAGCCGTGGGGGCGGCCGCAGATCTTGCAGCGGTTGTAGCGGCGGCTGGAGAACTTGGGCTCAGCCTGCTGCTTGAGAATCATGGACTTCTTGGCCATAGCAGTTTTCCTCCCTCTCTCAGCCGTTGGTGTGGAACGGGGCGCCCAGGAGCGTCAGCAGCTCCTTGGCCTCCTCGTCGGTCTTGGCGGTGGTGCAGATGACCACATCCATGCCGCGGATCTTGTCGATCTTGTCGTACTCGATCTCGGGGAAGATCAGCTGCTCCTTCAAACCCAGGGCGTAGTTGCCCCGGCCGTCGAAGGCGTTGGGGTTGATGCCCCGGAAGTCGCGCACGCGGGGCAGGGCCACGTTGAACAGGCGGTCCATGAACTCCCACATCTTGTCCTGGCGCAGGGTGACCTTGGCGCCGATGGGCATTCCCTCGCGGAGCTTAAAGTTGGCCACGGACTTCTTGGCCTTGGTGATAATGGGCTTCTGGCCGGTGATGGCGGCCAGATCCCGCACCACGCTGTCCAGCACCTTGGCGTTGTCCCGGGCCTCGCCGCAGCCGCAGTTCACCACGATCTTGTCGATCCGGGGAATCTGCATCACGGACTTGTAGCCGAACTTCTGCATCAGGGCGGGAGCCACGTCGGCCTGATATTTCGCCTTCAGGTTAGGCGCTTTTTTCTCTGCCATGTTACGCTCCTCCTCCCTTACATCTCGGCGCCGCAGTGCTTGCACACGCGGGTCTTTTTGCCGCCCTCCACCTTGTAGGCGGGACGGGTGGGCTTATTGCACTTGGGGCAGACGGTCATCACCTTGCAGGCGTAGATGGGGGTCTCCTTGGAGATGATGCCCCCCTCCTGGCCCTGCTGGCGGGGCTTCTGGTGCCGCTGGGCCACGCTGACCTTCTCCACAATCACCTTGCCGCCCTTGGGATCCACGGACAGCACCTTGCCCTGCTTGCCCTTGTCTTTGCCGGACAGCACCACCACGGTGTCGTTCTTCTTCACGTTCATACTCATACCTCGCTCCCCCCTTACAGCACTTCGGGAGCCAGAGACAGGATCTTCATGTAATCCTTGTCGCGCAGCTCGCGGGCCACCGGGCCAAAGATACGGGTGCCCCGGGGGTTCTTGTCGTCGCGGATGAGGACGGCGGCGTTGTCGTCGAACCGGACGTAGCTGCCGTCAGCGCGGCGCACGCCCCGGGCGGAGCGGACGATGACGGCCTTGACGACCTCGCCCTTCTTCACCTGGCCGCCGGGAGCGGCCTTCCGCACGGAGGCCACCACCACGTCGCCGATGTTGCCGAACCGGCGCCGGGAGCCGCCCAGCACACGGATGGTCTTGATCTCTTTGGCGCCGGTATTATCGGCCACCTTCAGATAGGTTTCTTCCTGAATCATACTGGCACCTCCTTTTACTTCGCCTTTTCGAGTATGTCAACCACGCGCCAGCGCTTGTCCTTGGACAGGGGGCGGGTCTCCATCACGCGGACGCGGTCGCCCACGCCGCACTGGTTGTTCTCGTCATGGGCCTTCAGCTTGTAGGTCCGCTTTACGATCTTCTTATACAGAGGGTGGGCCACGCGGTCGGCGATGGCGACCACAACGGTCTTGTCCATCTTATCCGAAACCACCAGGCCGACTCTGGTCTTACGAGACGAGGTCCTTGCTTCACTCATCTTTCCTTACCTCCTTATCGGCCCTGCTGCTCACGCAGGATGGTCTTGACGCGGGCGATGTCCT
>CAJTYK010000116.1 GCA_910584285.1 uncultured Oscillospiraceae bacterium | reverse complement strand
ACAACGACGGCTTCTGGTACGAGGGCTGGGAGGGCCACTTCGAGCTGGTGAAGCTCAACCTGCGCAACCCTGCCGTGGTGGACTACCTGCTGGACACGGTGAAGTTCTGGGTGGACGAGTTCGGCATCGACGGGCTGCGGCTGGACGTGGCCTACTGCCTGGACAAGGACTTCCTGCGGCGGCTGCGCTCCTTCTGCGATGGGCTGAAGCCGGAGTTTTTCCTGCTGGGCGAGACCCTCCACGGGGACTACAATCAGTGGGTCAACGGGGAGATGCTCCACTCCTGCACCAACTACGAATGCTACAAGGGGCTGTACTCCAGCTTCAACTCCATGAACCTATTTGAGATCGTCCACAGCTTAAAGCGCCAGTTCGGCCCGGAAAACTGGACGCTGTACAAGGGCAAGCACCTGCTGTGCTTCGCCGACAACCACGACGTCACCCGGGTGGCCTCCATCCTGCAAAACCCCGAGCACCTGCCCCTGCTGTACGGGGTGCTGTTCGGAATGCCCGGCATCCCCTGCCTCTACTACGGCAGCGAGTGGGGGGCAAAGGGCGACAAGTCCCAGGGGGACGAAGCCCTGCGGCCCTGCTTCGACGAGCCAGAGTGGAACAATCTGACGGATCGAATCGCCGCCATGGCAAAGGCCCACAGGGACAGCGAGGCTCTGTGCTGGGGCGACTTCCAGGACGTGGTGCTCACCAACAAGCAGGCCATTTTCCAGCGCCGCACCGACGGCGAGCGGGTGCTGGTGGCGGTGAACGCGGACAGCCAGCCCTACACCGCCCACTTCGACGCGGGTTGCGGCCGGGCGGTGGATCTGCTCACCGGGGAGGAGCACGATTTCGGCGGCGGCAGCGAGCTGCCCCCCTACAGCGTATTCTACTGGAAGTGCGAGCGGTAATCTGTTTGGTACAGGAAAAGGGCCCGGAAGCACGGCTTCCGAGCCCTTTTTGTTAAACCAGCGATTCCTAAAGCGCCCCAATCGTCACCGGGCGAAAACATAGTTCACGCTGCTGCGTTGATAGCGGTTTCAAGCTCTTTTTGGTTACTTTTTCTCTCGAGAAAAAGTAACTGGGTGGCAGATCCCACGGGAGGGGCAGCCGTCGCAGCCGCACCCGCAGCCGGATTTACCCTCCTTCCGCCCCCTCCACTGGCCCCGGATCACGGCGGCCAACACCAGGGCGAGCAGGGCGAGCACCAGGAGATTGCCCCAGTTTTCGCTGAGAAACCCCGCCATAGCTCACACGCTCCCCACGGGGGCCCGCTTGGCGGCAGGCCGTAAGAGCAGGTACAGCACCCCCGCCAGCAGCACCAGCGCCACCACTGTAAAGGGGTTGAAGGCCAGCGTCCCCGTCAGCAGTCCGCCCAGCTGATACACGATCAGGGCAGTCACGTAGGCAAAGCCGCACATATAGCCGATGGCAGCCCACGTCCAGCGGGGGCTGTTCATCTCCCTCCGGATGGCGCCGATGGCGGCGGCGCAGGGGGCGCACAGCAGATTGAAGATGATGAACGCGTACGCCGAGGGGCCGGTGAACACCCCAGCCAAATTCAGGTACACATTCCCCGGGTAGAGCACCTGGAGGGTGGCCACCACCTCCTCCTTGGCGATGAGGCCGGTGAGGGTGGCCACGGCGGTCTGCCAGTGCCCGAACCCCAGGGGGGCGAACAGCAGCGCCACCATCCGGCCCACAGTGGCCAGCAGGGAAAAGTCGCTGTCCGACACCAGGCCGAAGGCCCCGCCCTCAAAGCCGAAGCTCTGGAGGAACCACAGCGCCACGGTGGACAGCAGGATCACCGTCCCCGCCCGCTTGATGAACGACCAGCCCCGGTCACCGGTGGTGCGCAGCACGTTGGCGGCGGAGGGCAGGTGGTAGGCGGGCAGCTCCATGACAAAGGGGGCGGGCTCGCCGGAGAAGGCCCGGAACTTTTTCAGCATCAGGCCGGACACCACCACTGCCCCCACCCCGATAAAGTAGGCGGACACCGCCACCCACACCGATTTGCCAAACAGCGCCCCGGCAAACAGCCCGATGATGGGCATCTTGGCGCTGCATGGAATGAAGCAGGTCGTCATAATCGTCATCTTCCGATCTCTGTCCTGATCGATGGTGCGGGAGGCCATCACCCCCGGTACGCCGCAGCCCGTGGCCACCAACAGGGGGATGAAGGACTTGCCGGACAGGCCGAACCGGCGGAACAGCCTGTCCATGATGAAGGCCACCCGGGACATATAGCCCACGTCCTCCACAATGGCCAGCAGCAGGAACAGCACCAGCAGCTGGGGCACGAAGCCCAGCACCGCCCCCACGCCGCCCACAATGCCGTCCAGCACCAGGGACTTCACCGCATCGTTGCAGTGGATCGTGTCCAGACCGTTCTCAATGAGCACGGGCAGGCCGGGCACCCAGGCGCCATAGGTTCGGGGATCCGGCTCCGCTACGGTGAGGGCCTCCCGGTAGGCTGGCTCGGTGGCCGCCAGCGTGATCACCTCGCCGGCATCCTCATCATAGAGGTAGGTCTCCGACTCCCCGGCCTCATAGGCGGCGATGATGGCCTGGGCCTCCTCAAACGCGCCCGCGGCCTCGTCGTAGCCCTTCGTATCCGAGCCCGTGAAGGGGACAAACCAGCCCTCCCCGAACAGGCCCTCGTTGGCCCAGTCGGTGAGCCGCGCCCCCACGGAGATGGGCCAGGGCCCCATGGCGATGGCGTAGATCAGGAACATCACCGCCACGAAGATGGGCAGGGCCAGCACCCGGTTGGTCACCACCCCGTCGATCTTGTCCGAGAGGGTGGCGGCGTGTTTGGGATTCTTCTTCTCCACCGCCTTGGCCACCACGCCGCCGATGTAATCGTACCGCTGGTTGGTGATGATGGACTCCGCGTCATCGTCCAGCTCCCGCTCGCAGTCGGCGATGTGCTCCTCCAGGTGGGCCCGCAGGGCCCCGTCGATGCCCAGCTCCTCCAGCACCTTCTCGTCCCGCTCGAACACCTTGATGGAGTACCAGCGCAGATGCTGTATGCCCACCCGGTCCTGGATGGACTCCTCGATATGGGCCAGGGCGTGCTCCACACTGCCGGTGAACATATGGGGGATGGCCCCCGTCTTGTGGGCCTGGGCCAGCGCCCCGGCCCGCTCCGCCGCGGCCAACCCGCCCTCGTTCTTCAGCGCGGAGATCTCCACCACCTCGCAGCCCAGGGCCTTCCCCAGCCGCTCCAGGTCGATCTTGTCCCCGTTCTTCCGCACAAGGTCGATCATGTTCACCGCCACCACCACCGGCAGACCCAGCTCGATGAGCTGGGTGGTGAGGTAGAGGTT
>CAJTYK010000115.1 GCA_910584285.1 uncultured Oscillospiraceae bacterium | reverse complement strand
CGGCGAGGTGTGGAAGCTGGAGGAGAACCTGTACCCCTTTGTGGAGCTGGTGGCCGGTGTATTGTCCGACAACCCGCTGTTCGTGATTTTGAACTCCTACACCACGGGGCTGTCCCCGTCGGTGCTCACCTATATTTTGCAGACCGTCATCGGCGGGAAGTTTGGCGGGCATACCGTGTCCGACGAGCTGGGTCTGCCCGTGACCCAGACCGGGCTGGCCCTGCCCTGCGGGGCAGCGGGGCGCTGGACCCGTCCATAGGGAGGCCCGCATGAGCAAATTGGCTTCCATGAAAAACATTGGGAAAGAGCTGGAGCGGAAACTGGCCGCCGTTGGGGTCGATTCCCCCGAGGCGTTGAAAGAGCTGGGCGCGAAGCACACATTTTTCAAACTGAAAGAAGTGTTTCCCCAGGTCTGCCTGGTGCACCTGTACGCCCTGGAGGGCGCGGTCCAGGATATAGAATTCGACAGCCTGCCGGAAGATAAGAAACAGGAGCTAAAAAAGTTCAGTGATTTTTTGAAGAGGTAACGCCATGTCCAATCAGCCCATTCTCCAAACTGAAAACCTGACCTTCCGCTACACCACCGAGGAGGGCGCGGCCCCCACGGTGCTGGACGGGGTGTCCCTGTCCATCCAGCCCGGGGAGTTCGTGGCGGTGCTGGGCCACAACGGCTCCGGCAAGTCCACCCTGGCCAAGCACTTCAACGCCATCCTCCTGCCCACGGCGGGCAAGGTGTACGTGGACGGCATGGACACCTGCGACGAGGACAAGCTGCTGGACATCCGCCGCCGGGTGGGCATGGTGTTCCAGAACCCGGACAATCAAATTGTCGCCAGCGTGGTGGAGGAGGACGTGGCCTTCGGCCCGGAGAACCTGGGCGTGCCCTCCGCGGAGATCCGGGAACGGGTGGACGCCGCGCTGGCCGCCGTGGGCATGACCGAGTACGCCCGCCACGCCCCCCATCTGCTGTCCGGGGGGCAGAAGCAGCGGGTGGCCATCGCCGGGGTGCTGGCCATGCGGCCCCGGTGCATCGTGCTGGACGAGCCCACCGCCATGCTGGATCCGGTGGGCCGGAAAGAGGTGCTGGACACCGTGAAGCGGCTGAACCGGGAGCAGAACATCACCGTGGTGCTCATCACCCACCACATGGACGAGGCCGCCCAGGCCGGCCGGGTGGTGGTCATGCACGACGGCCACATTGTGGCGGACGATAAGCCAGAGCTGGTGTTCCAGAACGTGGACGGCCTGCGCTCCCTGGGGCTGGAGGTGCCCGAGCCGGTGGCCCTGCTGTACGAGCTGCGGCAGGCGGGGGTGGACGTGCCCCTGACGGCGCTGACGGTGGACGAGTGCGCCGGGGTTTTGAAGGGGCTGCTGGCGTAAGAACCCAAATTGTGGAGGGCTTATGAAAAATGTATTGTTAAGCGCAGATAGTGCAATCAGTGTGTTCAGCGTTCCCAATGAGGTAGCAGATAACCTTGAAAAATACTGTTTAGAGTTCTGCAATCATTGGCTGCAAGAAAGCCCCGATGCCGCAAAATATCGCGTTAAAACGGGCGGTATAGTGTGTGTATGCTATACTGAAAAAGATTTTATAGATTATCTGAATCAATACATCTGTGATGAGCAGTCCGAATTGATTACAACACTTACCGATGTGTTTGGAGAATATAATCTGCCTGACGAGTATATCGGGTTGCCATATTTCAATTTCTAACAAATTTTTAGTTTGTTCCCAGCACATTATCTCCATTCCAAGGAGTTTGATCCATGGGCGCTATCATCGAAACCAAACAACTGACCCACACCTACAGCCAGGGCACGCCCTTTGAGCACACCGCCCTGGACAGCGTGGACTTTTCCGCCCAGCCCGGGGAGTACCTGGCCGTCATCGGCCGCACCGGGTCGGGTAAATCCACCCTGATCCAGCACCTCAACGGCCTGCTCAAGCCCACCTCCGGTCAGGTGCTGTTCGACGGCGCGGATATCTGGGAGTCCAAGGAGCGCACCCGGCAGGTGCGGTGCCAGGTGGGGCTGGTGTTCCAGTACCCGGAGTACCAGCTCTTTGAGGAGACGGTGTATCAGGACATCGCCTTTGGCCCCAAGAACATGGGGCTGGATTCCGACGAGGTAGACCGCCGGGTCAAACAGTCCGCCCGCTTCGTGGGGCTGGAGCCGGGGGTGCTGGAGAAGTCCCCCTTCGACCTGTCCGGCGGACAGAAGCGCCGGGTGGCCATCGCCGGTGTGATCGCCATGGAGCCCTCCGTCCTTGTGCTGGACGAGCCCACGGCGGGGCTGGATCCCTCCGGCTCTGCCCGCATCCTGGACAACATCCGCACCTACCACGAGGAGAAAAACGCCTGCGTGATCCTGGTGTCCCACTCCATGGAGGAGGTGGCCCGGGAGGCGGGGCGGCTGGTGGTGATCCACCAGGGAACCATCCCCTTCTCCGGCCCCCCGGAGGAGGTCTTTACCCACGGGGACGAGCTGGAGGCCATGGGCCTGGGCGTGCCCGCCATGACCCGGGTGTTCGCCCGGCTGCGCGGTCTGGGGGTAGACGTGCCCTCGTCGGTGTACACCATCCCCCAGGCCCGGGAGGCGGTTCTGGCCGCCCTCCACCGGGGAGCCCGCAAAACCGAAGGGGGCGAAACCTGATGGCGTTGCGCGACATTACGCTGGGCCAGTATTTCCCCGGCAATTCCCCCATTCACCGGCTGGATCCCCGGGCCAAGCTCACCGCCCTGATCTGCTACATTGTGGCCCTGTTCCTGGCGGAGTGGCTGGTGACCTACGGCATCTTGCTGGCGGCGCTGGGGGCGGTGGTGGCGGTGTCCACCGTCAGCCTGAAGTCCCTGCTGCGGGGGATGAAGCCGGTGGTGTTCATCCTGGTGTTCACCGCCGTGCTGAATATTTTCTATACCCCCGGAGAGCCCCTGGTATCCTTCTGGATCTTCACCATCACCCGGGAGGGCATCGTCCACGCGATCTTTATGGTGGTTCGGATCCTGATGCTCATCTCCTGCACCTTCCTGCTCACCTACACCACCTCCCCCCTGGCCCTCACCGACGGGCTGGAGAGCTTACTGGGGCCGCTGAAAAAGATCCGCGTGCCCGTCCACGAGCTGTCCATGATGATGTCCATCGCCCTGCGGTTCATCCCCACCCTCATTGAGGAGACGGACAAGATCATGTCCGCCCAGAAGGCCCGGGGCGCGGACTTTGAGAGCGGGAACCTGCTCCAGCGGGCCCGGGCCCTGGTGCCCATCCTGGTGCCCCTGTTCATCAGCGCCTTCCGCCGGGCGGACGAGCTGGCGGTGGCCATGGAGTGCCGCTGCTACCAC
>CAJTYK010000114.1 GCA_910584285.1 uncultured Oscillospiraceae bacterium | reverse complement strand
AAGAAACCATCAACGGGAAAGAGTATTACACCCGTGTGGTGTATCTGGCCTCCGCAACCTCCACCTGGATCGACGGGCGCAAGACCAAGGTGTACTCTACCGACGCTCCCCAGGGCACCATCTTTGTGGCGGAAAACAACTCGCCGTTAGAGACTACGCAGGAGAATGGGGCCACCTGTTATTTGGTGGACACCAGCAGACAGCGCAACACCAATCTCAACTCCAACGGATCGGAATATTACGGCACATTCAAGGTCTGCCTCCCCGTGGACAATGTGCCCGATGAGGGCAGCTTTACCATCAAGGCCACAGGCGGCGTGGCGCAGTACAACCTTTTCCTGGCCTACAACCCCGCCGCATCGGAACAGTCCTATATCATCTCCGACCCCGGCTATACCACCCTGGACGCTCAAATCCCCTTTAAGTGGAGCGGTACGGAGGAAACCGACACCGCCAGCCTGCAAGTTATCAAGGCTGGTGCGGGCGGCGCTCCCCTGGAGGGGGCCGAGTTCACCCTGACTGGCAGCGGCGGCACCACCGTCACCGGCACCACCGACCGCAACGGGCAGATCGTGTGGCGCGACCTGCCCGCCGATGAGAAGTACACGCTGACAGAAACCGCCGCCCCGGAGGGGTATCAGATCGTGGCCCCCATGAATGTCACCCTGACCCCTCGCCGCACCGAGTACCTGACCGTCACCGATGATGTGGAGCATGGCTTTACCATCAAGAAGGTGGACGCGCAGAACAAGGGCAGCTTGCAGGGGGCGGTGTTCCGCTTTGAGCAGATCGACGGCACCTATATGACCACCGGCATCACCGGCTTTGACGGCACCATCTCCTTTGAGGGCGACGAGCTGCCCTACGGCTCCTATCGCATTACGGAGCAGACGCCCCCGGACGGCTATGTGAAGTCCTCCCGCGTGGAAACGGTGGAGTGGGACGGCACCAAGGACGTGACCATCGTTTGGGAGAACGTGCGGGACATCAGCCTGACCATCATCAAGGTGGACGAGCAGACCGGCGTTTCCCTCCCCAACGCCACCTTTGATGTGTTCGCGGACGGCAAGCTCATTACCTCCGTCACCACCAACGACAACGGCGAGGCCCGCGTGACCGGCATCCGCAAGGAAGCCTATATTGAGATCGTGGAAACTGCCGCCCCCGCCGGGTATGTGCTGGACAAGACCCCTCACGGCATCCACATCGACCCGTATGACCCGGCCACCGAGGACGACCCCGTGCTGACCGTCACCAACCGGGCGCGGCCCGCCCTGCGTATTCTGAAGTACGACCTGACCAGTAATTCTCCCATGCCTGATGTGACCTTTGAGGTATGGCATGACGGCGACCTGTTCGGGGAGTACACCACCAACGCCAGCGGCGAGATTTTCCTCTATGACCTCGACCCCGGCACCTACCTTGTGAAAGAGGTAGCCACCGATGACGCCCATGTGGTGAACAGCACCCCCCAGCAGATCGAATTGAAGGCCGGTGAAACGCAGACGCGGGAGCTGGTCTTTTTCAATTCCCTGAAACCGGGCATCCATTTGATTAAGGTGGACAGCATCACCATGAAATCCCTGCCCAACGTCCGCTTTGAGTTCAAGCTGGTGGGCGGCAGCTACCGGCAGGAGTTCACCACCGATATTAACGGCGAGATCGACCTGTCCAAGCTGACCCCCGGCGCATACGAAGTGCGGGAGCTGGAGGCCCCGGAGGGCTACCTGGTGGACGACGCTGTGCGGGTGGTGCAGGTGAACCCAGATGAAAACGCGAATTTCGTTTTTACCAACACCCCCAAGCCCGCCCTGCGCCTTATCAAGACCAGCTCGGACGGCACCCGGCTGGGCGGCGTTCATTTCCGCATCGCCCGCATTGAGGACGGCACCCACTACCTTGACCGTATCACCGACCAGGACGGCGAGATCAACATCGCCAAGCTGGAACCCGGCGTGTACTCCATCAAGGAAACGGCCACCGTTGCCGACCACATTCTGGACTTGCAGGAGTACCATGTGGAGCTGTTTCCCGGCCAGACCAGCACCATCACCATTGAGAATCAGAAGCGGCCCAACCTGATCGTCTACAAAAAGGACGCTGACACCGGCAAGCCCATCCCCGATACGGTTTTCACCGTCCGGGCGGCAGACGGCCACAGCGTGGACGAGATCAAGACGGACGCCAACGGCAGGGCCACCCTGACCAACCTCCTGCCCGGAGTGTACGAGGTGAGCGAGAAGTCCGTCCCGGCCCCCTGGCTCATGGACGCGCCCAGCCAGCTTGTGACCCTCTACCCCAACCGCGACCACACCATCTATTTTGAGAACCACAAGAAGCCCACCCTGACGGTGAACAAGGTGGACAGCATCACCGGCAGTCCCATCAAGGGGGCCAAGTTCGAGGTTTGGTACGGCTCCAACAGCACGACCACCGGGGAGCTGAACAGCCTGGGGACGTTCTTCTCCGACGAGAACGGCCAGTTTTTCGTTGACCTGCTGCGGGATGGCTGGTACAAGGTGACGGAGCTGGAACCCGCCGCAGGGTACACCATCAAGCAGCCCGCCACCCAGGAATTTTATATCAAGGGCGGCGAGAGCAAGGTTATCACCTATGAGAACGTGCCCAAGAACGCCATCATCTGTGAGAAGTACGACAGCGTGACCGGCGCGGCCCTCCCCGGCTGCACGTTCCAGTTGCGCTACCTGGGCGGCACCAGCGGCACAGGCGGCACCGTCATCGGCACCAAAGTCACCGGCAAGAACGGCACCGCCATGTGGACGGGGCTGAACCCCGGCGCTTATGTGTTGGAGGAAGTGGACGCTGCGGACGGGTACAACATCATCCAGTCCTCCGAAACGATCATGCTGGCCGACAGCGGCGAACAGAGCGTTGTCACCGTCCGCTTCACCAATACCCCGGACGGCATTTTGCTGATCCGCAAAGTCTGTTCGGTGAACCCCTCCGTTACCTTGCAGAACGCCGAGTTTAAGGTGTTGTATGCGGACGGCACCGTTGTGGGCGACAGCAACGGCATTTTCAGGACGGACGAGAACGGGGAAATCCGTATCACCGGCCTGACCCCCGGCAAGAGCGTGGTAGTGACGGAAACCCGCGCCCCCGCTGGCTTTATCCTGGACACGCAGAGCCAAACCGTCCAGATCAAGGAGGGCCGTACCGTCAGCCTGACTTTCAAGAACCAGCCGAAAGGGGCCATCATCATCCAGAAGCGGGACAGCGCCACCGGCCTGCCTTTGAGCGGGGCCGAGTTCCGCGTGACCACGGCGGCAGGGTGTGAAGTGGGGCTGGACGGCGTGATTGGCTCGTCCACATTGACGCAGAACGGTATTTTTACCACGGACGCACAGG
>CAJTYK010000113.1 GCA_910584285.1 uncultured Oscillospiraceae bacterium | reverse complement strand
TGTCCAAGGACGAGGCCGAGGAGCTGAAGAAGAAGATCGAGGAGGCCGGCGGCAAGGTGGAGCTGAAGTAAGCCACCTGTCCCCCACCCTGCATACCGAGGGCCCGCGGAGTGATCCGCGGGCCCTTTTCCTCTGTCCAGGGCCTTGGCGACCTTCCCTGGAATAGGACGGGGTATGGAGGTCCATCAAAAAAATCGTGGGACCTGTAAAGAAATATGTTGCAATTTGCTTTACAAATGATATAATAGAGTTGTACGAAGGGGAGTGATTGACGTGGCACAGGTGATGATCAATTTTCGCATCGACGAGGACACCAAACGGGACATGGATCTGGCCTGTAAGGAGATGGGATTGACGATGACAACCGCCTTCACCATTTTTGCGAAAAAAGTGGGGAAAGAGAAGCGGATTCCCTTCGAGATCACCGCGGAGCCCCACCCTGCCCAGCGGCGGGACTACGCCCCCGGGCAGGATCCGGACGCGGCGGCCACTGCTCCGCCCCCTCGGCAGGAACGTCTGGAGAAGCTGTGCCGGGAGATTCGCCGATCCCTCACCACCATACACACCGCCATCCCCGCCGCCGTCACCGGCCTGCCCATGGAGCGGATCCGGCTGCTGTGCGGCGATGAGCTGAAGGACAAGGCAGCGGGGGCCTCCACCGCCTGCCGGACCTTGTTTTCCAGCCGGAATGCCGGCCTGTTGGCCCAAAAGGATCTCACCATCCTGGACGAATACGAGGACGGCCTGTCCGCCGTGGCCCGGGAGCTGCTGGACGTCGAGGGCACGCTGATCCCCCTCTTGAAGGCGTACCCTGGCGGGGACGGCGGCGATTACACCCCCTGGCAGCGGCGGCTGGAGGGGGTATCCCGGCAGTTTGACGAGCTTGTCTCCGTGATGGGGCGGTTTATGGGCTCCACCGCCTCCCGCGGCGGTGCTCAGGGCGCACGGACCCGGATCCAGCGGGCCGCCGGCCCGGTGGGGACGCCCTATGTGCGCTCAGCGGTGGACAGCCTGGAGGGGCAGCTTCTCCGGTGCTACGACAGCCTGCCGGAGCGAGCAAAGGTCCGGCTGGAGGCAGACTACCTCCCCACTTTGGAGCGGGCCCTGGGTGAACTGGCCCGGGCGGAGCGGGACGGGGCAGAGGTTGCGGCGGAGGCCGCCCTGTGCCTGCGGGCGGCGGGGGTGCTATCCCAGGTGCTCAACGACGGCGGTCGGGTGCAGCAGGAGTGGAATCGGCGGAGCCTGGAAGCGGAGGTGGAGGCACTGGAGCGCCTTGCCGCCATGCGGGGGGACGTGGCCGGGGAGCTGGAGCGGACAGATTGAAGAAGATTCCAAGCCGTCGGGAGGTCCGGGGCGTCCGTCTGGGGCCGCTATCCCGGCTTGTTTGAGATAGAAGAACTACCCGTGCAGAATTTGAAAGGAGGAGTCCCCATGCCAGTCAACCTTCAGATTGTGATCCCTATCGTGATCGCGGTCATCGCTGTCATCGTCGTCATCCTGCTGGGCTACGTCAAGGCGCCCCCCGATCAGGCGTATATCATCTCCGGCCTGAAGAAGGAGAGCAAGGTGCTCATCGGCCGGGCCGGCATCCGTGTGCCCATCTTCGAGCGGCTGGATAAGCTGTATCTGGGCCAGATGACGGTGGATATCAAGACGGAGCAGTCCGTCCCCACCAGCGACTTCATCAACGTGAACGTGGACGCCGTGGCCAAGGTGCGCATCTCCCCCCTGGCGGAGGGCATCAAGCTGGCGGCCAAGAACTTCCTGAATAAGAAACCCGACGAGATCACCCGAGATCTCCAGGACTCCCTCCAGGGCAATATGCGCGAGATCATCGGCACCCTGTCCCTGAAGGAGATCAACACCGACCGGGACTCCTTCTCCGACCAGGTGATGCAGAAGGCCAGCAAGGACATGGACAAGCTGGGCATTGAGATCCTGTCCTGCAACATCCAGAACGTCACCGACGAGAACGGCCTCATCAAGGATCTGGGCGCGGACAACACCAGCCTCATCAAGAAAAACGCCGCCATCGCCAAGGCCCAGGCCGACCGGGACATCGCCATCGCCCAGGCCCAGGCGGAGCGGGAGTCCAATGAGGCCCGGGTGCAGGCGGACACCCAGATCGCCCAGAAGCAGACCGAGCTGGACATACGCCGGGCGGAGCTGAAGATCCTGGCGGACGGCAAGAAGGCGGAGGCGGACGCCGCCTACGAGATCCAGAGCCAGGAGCAGCGCAAGAGCATCGAAACGGCCACCGTCAACGCTGAGATCGCCAAGACCCAGCGCCAGGCGGAGCTGAAGCAGGCGGAGGTGGAGGTGCAGAAGCAGACGCTGGAGGCCGACATACGGGCCAAGGCGGACGCGGAGCGCTACCGTCAGCAGCAGGAGGCGGAGGCCGACCTGTTCAAGCGGCAGAAGGATGCGGAGGCCGCCCGCTACGAGCAGGAGCAGAAGGCCCAGGCGGAGATGAAGATTGCCCAGGCCCAGAAGTTCGCCAAGGAGCAGGAAGCGGAGGGCATCGCCGCCGTGGGTAAGGCCGAGGCCGAGGCCATCCGGGCCAAGGCGCTGGCCGAGGCCGAGGGCATCGACAAGAAGGCGGAGGCCATGAAGAAGTATGGCGAGGCCGCCGTCATCGAGATGGTGATGCAGGCCCTGCCCGAGATCGCCAAGTACGTGGCCCAGCCCCTGTCCAAGGTGGACAAGATCACCATGTACGGCGAGGGCAACAGCGCCAAGCTGCTGGAGGACATCATCACTGGCACCTCCCAGGTCACCGAGGGCATCACCCAGAGCATGGGCATCGACGTGAAATCCCTGGTGGCCGGTATGCTGGGGGGCAAGCTGGCGGCCGGGCCGGACAAGACGGTTGTGATCCAGGCTCCCACACAGGCGGAGCCGCCCAGGGCGGAGGACGCCCCCGCGCCCCAGCCGGAGGAGGAGTAACCGCAGACAGGGCTATTTGAGCCCAGCCCCGTTCCCAAGTCAAGACCTCCGGCTAAGCCGGGGGCTTGAGTAGGCCCTATAAGGGCCTTATACCAGCAGCCCCTAAAGGGGCCCCGAATGATCTGCCGACCGCATTTCTTTTCGGGCCGCCCCTAAAGGGGCTGTTGGCTTTCCTGATCCGTTTCGTGTTTCAGAAAATCAACGGTCTCCCAGCAGGGCGGCCGTCTGGCCGCTGGCCCTGTAGGCGTCGTGGGTGATGGCCTGGATCAGTTGGATCATCTCTTTGATCGTCTGCATAAAATTTGTTCCTTCACTTGTTTTCTTTTGAAAAATCGCTTACAATAAAAGTACGCTAACAATTTGGCTTGCCGCGAACGGCGGATAGGAGAGTGGTCATATGCCGTTGCCGATGGG
Organism: uncultured Oscillospiraceae bacterium; assembly: GCA_910584285.1. Taxonomy (GTDB): domain Bacteria; phylum Bacillota; class Clostridia; order Oscillospirales; family Oscillospiraceae; genus Enterenecus. The sequence continues at coordinate 55 of CAJTYK010000113.1, read as the reverse complement.
AAAACGCTATACCCTGGCCGACGCGCTGACCTGGGATGAACAGGAGCGCATCGAA
>CAJTYK010000112.1 GCA_910584285.1 uncultured Oscillospiraceae bacterium | reverse complement strand
TCTCCCTTTGGTGAGCTTCCTTGTGTACAACTTAATGACATTACTCATGGTGAGACACATTTTGAGAACAGCCCCCAGCCCACCCAGGCCCCCGCCGGGACAGAAGCCCCGGACAGCGCGGACAGCGCGGGCATGAACTGGGCCGTGCTGGTGATCCCCGCCGCGCTGCTGCTGGGGCTGGCCGGGTTCGGCGGCTGGAAGCTGGTGAACTACATCAAGGACAAGAAAAGAGGGCTATTGGGAATTTCGTGAAGTCCACGCGCCGGAGGGCTTCGACTGTGACCGCTCCCCGGTGGGCGTCCATGTAAACGCCGAGGATTTGCAGGGGGAACAAACCATCACCGTCACCAAGACCAATCACCACAAGCGGTCCCTGACCATTGAGAAGGTGGACGCCGAAACGGGCAATCCCATCCCCAACACCAGCTTCCATGTCCGGGGCGTCAACATCGGCTACGAAAACGATGTGACCGTTGGCCCGGACGGGAAAGCGGTTCTGTCCGATATGCCCAGCGGCTGCTTCGAGGTGGAGGAAACCAATGTGCCCGCCCCCTGGATTTTGGACACCAACAACCGCAAGACGGTTTGGATCGACGCCAAGCAGGGCAAGGACATCACCGTGACCTTTGCCAACAGCACCCGCCCCGGCGTCCGGCTGCTGAAACTGGACGGGCAGACCGGGAAGCCCATCGCGGGCGCTGTTTTCAAGATCGAGGAAGTGGACGGCGGCTTTACCGACCAGCGCCAGACTGGGCCGGACGGAACCATCTTTTGGGAGGGGCTGCGTCCTGGGGCGTTCAAAATTTTTGAAGTGACCCCGGCCCCCAATTACGTCCATGATGATACCGTCCACATCGTCCAGTTGGAACCCAACCACACTACTACCATCGAGCTGACCAACATCATCAAGCCCACCCTCAAAATCCAGAAGGTGGACAGCATCACCGGGAACCCGCTCCAGGGGGCCAAGTTCCAAATCTGGCGGGCCAGCGGTGAAACCACGGCGGGCGACTACTACGACCTGGGCGTGTTCCATTCCAACGAGGCGGGCGAGATCGTGCTGGAACACACCGATCCCGGCTGGTTCAAGATTTCTGAATTGGAATCGCCCTCCGGGTACTCCATCAAGCAGGCCGACCACGAGTTTTATCTGGCCGCGGGCCAGACCAAGACCGTGACCGTGGAGAACATCCCCCTGTCCGCCCTGGTGGTTTGGAAGTACGACAGCGTGACCGGCCAGCCCGTGGAGGGGGCCGTGTTCCAGGTGAAGTACCTGTCCGGCGCCAGCGGCACGGGCGGCACCGTTATCGGCACCTACCGCACATCAAAAAATGGCTCCTTTACCGTCACCCGGCTCCAGGCTGGCGCTTATGTGGTGGAAGAACTTTCCAGTGACAGCGGCCACGTGATCGACACCGCGCCCCAAACGGCCTACATCTCCGGCAAACAGCAGGACGTGGTGGAGCTGCATTTTGGCAACAGCCCCAAGGGTTCCGTCCTGATTAAAAAGATCGACAGCATCACCCACGAGCCGTTGTCCGACGTGGAGTTTTTGGTGACGAAAGCGGATGGCACTCTGCTGGGCAGCGCCAACGGAAAATATGTGAGCGACAGCGCCGGGACCGTCCTGATTGACAATATAGACCCCGGCGAGACACTGATCGTGAAGGAAACCAGGGCAAAATCAAACTATGTCCTGGACGATACCCCGCAGACCGTGAAGATAAAAGCGGGCGAAACAATGACGCTGGAGTTCCGTAACCAGCCCATGTCCTCCCTGCTGATCGTGAAAAAGGACGCCGTGACGGGCAAGCCCCTGTCCGACGTGGAATTTCTGCTGACGGACAGCGCGGGCGGCGTGATTGGCAGCTCCAACGGCAAATTTGTGACGGACAGCGCGGGGACTATCCGGGTGGACGGCCTCACCCCCGGCACGACGGTGATCGCAAAGGAAATCCGGCAGCGGCCCAATTATGTGCTGGACGATACCCCGCAGACCGCCAAGATCAAGGCGGGCGAAACGGTTACATTGGAGTTCCGCAACCAGCCCGCCGGGAAACTGATCGTGCTGAAAAAGGACAGCCGAACCGGGAAGCCCCTGGAGGGGGCTACCTTCAAAATTACCACCGCTACCGGCGAATTTGTGCCGGATGAAAACGGGGTGCTGTCCAGCAATGGCATCTACTATTCTGACCGCGAGGGAAAAATCACGATAAATGGCGTGGTGGGCTCGCTGGTAGTGACGGAAACGGCCAGCATCCCCGGCTACTCCATCGACGAGGCCACCCGGACGCAGACGGTGGTTGTGAACCCCAACGACACGCAGACCTTGACCTTTTACAACACCCCCAGCACCACCCTTGTGATTGAGAAGTACATCGAGGGGACCACCACCCCCATCAAAGGCGTGACCTTCCTTGTCACCGACAGCTCCGGGGCCGTCATCGGAAACAGCAACGGCGAGTTCGTGACGGACGAGGCGGGCCGCATCGTCCTGGAGGGGTTGGAGCCCGGTTCCACCATCACCGCCAAGGAGATCAAGACAGTGGAAGGGGCGGTGCTGGACACCACGCCCAAGTCCATCAAGATCAAGGCCGGGGAGGTGCAGCACCTCCGCTTCTACAACAAAATGCAGGGAACCATCGTTGTTCGGAAGCTGGACAAGCAGACCGGCGAACCGCTGGCCGGGGTGGAGTTCCAGATCACTTATTCGGACGGGAGCTACCTGGATGACGACTACGGCCACCTGTCCAGCAAGGGCCTGTATAAGACGGGCCCCACCGGGGAAATCAGAATCAACGGCGTGGTGGGCACGCTGGAAATTTCCGAGGTAACGCCTTTGCCCGGCTGTGTGATGGACGAGGGCACCCGGACGCAGACGGTGAAGGTGAACCCCGGCGATACCCAGACCATCACTGTCTATAACACCAGGATCGGCGGCCTTACCATCATCAAGAAGGACGAGGAAACCGGGGAGCGCATCAAGGGCGTACAGTTTGAAATCCGCAGGCTGAATGGGGAAATCATCGGCACCTTCATCACCGACAGCAGCGGCGTGATCCAGCTTCCCCAGGCGGAAAAGGGCTGGCTTGAAATCGTGGAACGGAAGGCCGCCGATGGCTACACCCTGGACGATACCCCCCACCGCGTCGAGGTAAAGGACGGCCAGACCGCCACCCTGGAGATCACCAACCGCAAGGCCGGGAGCGCCATCATCCATAAGGTGGACAGCCTCACCGGGGAGGGCATCTACGGCGTGAAGTTCTTGATCTCCGACGCCAAGGGCAACCCCCTGGGCGTGTATGAAAGCGATAACGAGGGTTACGTGTTCATCGACAAAGAGCTGACGGACGGAAAATATACCGCGCGTGAATTGGAATGTGCGGATGGGTACATTCTGGACACCCAGCCCAAGACCTTCTACGTCCAGTACGGCGGCTG
>CAJTYK010000111.1 GCA_910584285.1 uncultured Oscillospiraceae bacterium | reverse complement strand
TGTGGCTGGCGCTCATGCGCCCAGCGCCCATCTGCTGCTCCAAAATGCTGGTGATAATCTCAGACTTCATGGCAACGGGGTTTTCGTCGTCGGCGTAGCCGCTGCCCAGGTCAAGGGGGGAAATATGGTGTTGACTATTGGGGGAGATTTCGATGATCTCGCCGCCCAGGGCCTTGGCCAGCGGGCCGTACTCGCGCTCGGCGTCAATGATGATCACATCGTCGCCGGTGCCCAGCACAACCTCGGTAATGGCGTCTTTCATGCCCATGCTCTTGCCGGAGCCGGAGACGCCCAAATAAAAGCCGTGGGGGGAAATGAGCCGCTTGCGGTCACAGATCAAAAGGTTGCGGGAAATGGCGTTGATGCCGTAGGACAGCCCGCCGGGGTCTTGTATCTCCTGCACCCGGTAGGGCATGAGGACGGCGGCGCTCTCGGTGGTCAGCGTCCGCAGGGCCTTGACGCGCCGGAGGCCGTAGGGCAGGACGGTGTTCAGCCCGTCCTCCTGCTGGTAGCGCAAAACGGAAAACTGGCAGAGGTGTTCCCGGCCAATGGACAGCAGGGTTTCCGTGTCCGCGTCCAACTGCTCCAGCGTGTCCGCGATATGCACCAGCGTCACCACGGCAAAAATCATGCGCTGGTCGCGCTCGGTAAGGTCGGACAAAAATTCCTTTGTCTCGGAGCGGAGCTGCTCCAGCTCGTAGGGAATGGCGGCGGTAAAATTATTCCGGTCGTTCTGCCGCTGCTGCCAGCGGGTGATGTCGCTCTCAATGCCTAAAATCCGGCTTTGAATTTCCTTGACCGCCTCGTCGGTGGGAATGGGCAGGATGTCAATGGACAGCATGAGGCTGCGGTCAAAGTCGGACAGGTCGGAGATCATATCGTCCTCAATATAGCTGGCGTACTCCTTGAGAAAGAGGACGCGCCCATATTTGCCGCCCATCTCAAAGTGTCCGGCCTTAAAGGAAATACCGTCCGGGCAAACCAGGTCTTTGAAGTCTACCCCATGCCGGATCGCCGCAGTTTGGTCGAACGTGAAATACTGTTCCTCACCGGGACGGAAAAAGTCATGGAGGATGCGGAGCCGGTCATGGTTGGCAACCTCCCGCGCCGTGCTGTCCAGCCGCCCCAGGCTTTTGGTCAGGTTGCCGTCCACCCGCCGGAAATAGGAACGGGTTTCCTCGATCTTCCGCTGGGGGATGGACAGGGTGATGTACTTCTCCTGCACAAGATTGTTGCTCTCGGCGGCGCGGCGCTTCAAAATGGCGTTGGCCTCCTGCCGGTATTCGTCCAGCCCGTCCCAGCGTTCCTCCATTAAAATACTGCGCTCAAAGTCCACGGGGTTCAGACGGCGGTTGATAATGGTGATCTTGGTGGCGGCGTCGGTGGGCAGGGAGTTAAGGACGCCGCCGTAGGCCAGGAAAATGCCCCGCCGCTCCTCGTCGGAGGCAGCGGCATAGTTCACATCGGTGAGCCGCCAGCTCTTGCTGTGCCGGTTCCCCACCAGCCAGATGCCGTCCGGGTACACGCACTTGACGGGGATCGTAGCCTGGACGCTCCGGGGGACGGTGAATTTCTCGCGCTCGCTCTTGTTGGCAGAGACAAGGGATTTAATCAAAGTCCTGCCCTCCTTTCCGCTTCAAAAGCTCATAGTGAAAGTTTCTGGATATAAAACGGCGCTCCCCGGCGCAGAGGATTTCGGACTTGATAAAAGCCCAGGCAAACTGCTCCAGCGTCATGCCGTTGTAGTTGAAAAAGCCCGCCAGGGCGATGGGGGCGGCGGCGAGGATGCACACCCAGCTTGCCGTTTCCTTTCCGATGACGGGGCCGAGGCCCAGGTACACGCCCACGGCCAGCCCCACGGCGACGGCGGCGCAGAAAAACTGCCGGGCCGACAGGCCGAAAAAGATGGTTTCCTTGTGCTGGCGCACTTCTTTGGGGATTTTAATTTCCATGCGATTCTCCTTTCGCGGATAAAATAAAGGAACAGCGAATAAACCGCCGTTCCCTATGTGGTGTTATGCCATTGGATACTGCTGGGCACTTCGTTCCCCCACACGTCCCAGCCGGGGGCCGGGTAACGGGCGAACAGCTCCACACGGGGCACGTTGCCCATAAGGGCCACAATGCGCCGCCGGGCCTCGTCCGGCTTTTTGCTGTGTTCCTCCACATGGGAAATGATCACCTGATGGACGTTCTTGGCCTGCCGCCTGGGCTGGCCCCTGGTGGCAAGCAGACAAATCTCGGCATTGGAGCGCGTCCAATAGCCCAGGCCCCAATAGATGCTGTCCGCTTTGGGGGCCAGCTTGATCCATGTGAAAGCAACGGTCTTAAAGGTGAAGCCCCACGCCCGGATCACGTCCAGCGCCTCCGGGAGCATGGGGCAAGTGGCCCACAGGAACAGAACACAGTCTTTTCCGGCCAGCCCCGCTACGGGCAGGGCCTTGATGTCCTCCAACGTCATAGTGGGGTAGTGCCGCTCGGCCACGCCCTGCCCTTTCCAGTTCTGATAACGCCAGGGCGGGTCGGCATAAATCACACTGTATTTTCCTATAAGCCGAACATCTCCTTTACGATCCGGCTGGCCCCCCGGACAAGGCCGGTCAGGATAAGCATATTGAAAATGAGCTGTCCGATGTACTGCCACGCCATTGTGACGGCGGGCAGGCTGCTGTCCACGGCGGGGGCGCTGCTGGACAGGAAAGCCGAGTAAATGAGACAGGCCAGCACAATTACTGCGCCCTCCATGCACACGCCGATGTAGCTCTTAATGAACGCCCTGCCGCTGGATGACGTGGTTTGACCGGCAAAGGAGGCTAACGGCAAGGGAGCCAGGGCGGTAAACATATACAGCCGGAAAAAGCGCCCGTAGACGGTGAGCAGCAGAATAAAGGACATGACGGTTATAAAGAGGGTGCCCAACAGGGACACCAGCCACAGGGGGATGCTCTCCAACAGGCCCACCCCCTCTATCGCGGTCACGATCTCGCCGGGCAGCGATGCCGCCGTGGTAATGGAGCCGCCCAGCCCGCTCATCACGGTTTGGGTGATGCCGCCGCAGATATTGAAAATTGCGGTCATAATCTCCATACACCGGCCCACGGCGGTTTTGGCGAGGATAAAGCGGATCAGGTGGCGCAGAACATATTCCGGCCTCTGGAAGTCCCGGAAGCTGGCGGCGCTCTGAAAGATAGCCATAGCGAAAAACAGCACCAAAAGGCCGTAGCCAATGCCCACAAGGGCATTGTGGACGTTGAGGATCAAGCTCCAAATGGTGCCGCCCTTGAACGTCTCCGGGGATTGGGTCAGCAGCGCCCATATCTCCCCCAGCTTCCCGTTCCAGTCTGCCAGGGCATTTTCCAGATTGCTGACGATCCAGTTGTCACTCAAAAAATCACCTCTTTCATTGGGGGAAATGCGTCTCACGGTGAGACGCATTTCCCCGACGTAGGGTTGACGGGGCCGCTTACACCGCGCCGATGGCGGTCAAAATCTCCTTTGCAAAGGCGATCATAAGCCCGCCGAACAGACACAGGAAGCCCTGGGTGCGCTGGCTGGCGTCGTGGGACTGGATGGACATACCCACCTGCACGATGCCCCAGCCCAGGATAATGACGCCCAGGGCCTTAATGATGGAGAAAATAAAGTCGCTCAGGTTATTTACAATGTCCAGCGGGTCGCCGCCAGCGGCGGAGGCCGGGACGGTGAACAGGCACA
>CAJTYK010000110.1 GCA_910584285.1 uncultured Oscillospiraceae bacterium | reverse complement strand
CCGAGGCCCAGTTCGAGGGCCAGACCAAGGCCAAGCTGGGCAACAGCGAGATGCGTACCCTGGTGAACGCTGTGGTGAGCGACAAGCTGGAACAGTTCCTGGACGAGAACCCCGCCGTGGGCAAGGCGATTTTGGATAAGGCCCTCATGGCCAATCGGGCCCGGGAGGCCGCCCGAAAGGCCCGAGAGAACATCCGCCGCAAGAATGCTCTGGAGGGCTCCACCCTCCCGGGAAAGCTGTCCGACTGTAACGAGCGTGACCCGGCGTTGACTGAAATCTATATCGTGGAGGGCGACTCCGCAGGCGGCTCCGCCAAGCAGGGCCGGGACAGTCGGTTCCAAGCCATTCTACCTTTGTGGGGCAAGATGCTCAACGTGGAGAAGGCCCGGGCGGACAAAATCTACGGCAACGATAAGCTCCAGCCCGTCATCACCGCCCTGGGGGCCGGTTTAGGCGAAGACTTCGACGAGAGCAAGCTGCGCTATCACAAGGTCGTCATCATGGCGGATGCCGATGTGGACGGATCCCATATCCGCACCCTGCTGCTCACCTTCTTCTTCCGGTTTATGCGCCCACTCATTGAGCGGGGCTACGTCTATGCCGCGGTGCCCCCCCTGTTCAAGCTGGTGCGGGGCAAGACGGTGCGGGTGGCCTTCTCCGAGGAGGAGCGGGACAAGATCTCCGCCGAGCTGCGGGAGGGCAACCCCAACGCGAAGGTGGATATCAGCCGCTTCAAGGGCCTGGGCGAGATGGACTACGAGGAGCTGTGGGAGACCACCATGGATCCGGAGCGCCGCACCCTCAAGCGGATCACCATGGAGGACGCGGTGAAGGCGGACGAGATCTTCACCCTGCTCATGGGCGAGAAGGTAGAGCCCCGGCGGGAGTATATCGAGCAGAACGCCCTCAAGGCCGTGAATCTGGACTATTAAGCAGGAGGATCCTGTAGGATGGCAAAGAATGATGAATATTTGACCAGGGATATCTCCTATCCCAACCAGAAGATCGTGGAGATCAACCTGGAGCACGAGATGCAGACCGCGTATATCGAGTACGCCATGTCGGTGATCAAGGGCCGGGCCCTGCCCGACGTGCGGGACGGCTTGAAGCCCGTTCACCGCCGCATTTTGTACTCCATGTACGACACCGGTTTGACCTCGGACAAGCCCTTCAAGAAATCCGCCACCTGCGTGGGCGAGGTGCTGGGCAAGTACCACCCCCACGGCGACCAGAGTGTGTACGATGCCTTGGTGCGGCTGGCTCAGGATTTCTCCATGCGCTATATGCTGGTAGACGGCCACGGCAACTTCGGCTCCGTGGACGGCGACCCCCCCGCGGCCTACCGGTATACCGAGGCCCGTATGTCCAAGATCGCCAACGAGATGCTGCGGGATATTGACAAGGACACCGTGGACTGGGATCCCAACTTCGACGAGTCCCTGAAGGAGCCCCGGGTGCTGCCCAGCCGCTTCCCCAACCTGCTGGTGAACGGCTCCTCCGGCATTGCCGTGGGCATGACCACCAACATCCCGCCCCATAACCTGCGGGAGGTTATTGACGCGGTGATCTGTGTGCTGGACAATGAGCACGCCACCCTGGACGACCTGATGGAGCACATCAAGGGCCCGGATTTCCCCACCAAGGGCATCATCCTGGGCCGCTCCGGCATCCGGGCGGCCTACGCCACCGGCCGGGGGAAGATCCAGGTCAGGGCCCGGACGGAGATGGAGGAGTTCGGCCAGGGCCGCACCCGGATCATCGTCACCGAGCTGCCCTACCAGGTGAACAAATCCCGGCTGGTGGAGAACATCGCCGATCAGGTGAAGGACAAGCGGCTGGAGGGCGTGTCCGGCCTACGGGACGAGTCAGACGGCAAAAAGGGGATGCGGATCGTCATCGAGCTGAAGAAGGACGCCAACCCTCAGGTGACGCTGAACCGGCTGTTTACCCAGACCCAGATGCAGATCACCTTCGGCGTGATCCTGCTGGCCCTGGTGGACAACCAGAAGCAGCCCCGGATCCTCACCCTGCGGCAGATCCTGGATGAGTACATCGCCTTCCAGGAGGAGGTGCTCACCCGGCGCACCCGCTTCGACCTGAAAAAGGCCCAGGAGCGGGCCCACCTGTTGGAGGGGCTGCTCATCGCCCAGGACAACATCGACGAGGTGATCCGGATCATCCGCTCCAGCTACGACAACGCTAAGGAGCGGCTGATGGAGCGCTTCGGCTTGGACGACGTGCAGGCCCAGGCCATCCTGGAGATGCAGCTGCGCCGCTTGCAGGGTCTGGACCGGGAGAAGCTGGAAAACGAGTACAAGGAACTGGAGGAGCGTATCGCCTATTTCGAGAGCCTGCTTGCCGATGAGGGCAAGCTGCGGGGCGTGCTCAAGGACGAGCTCATCGAGATCCGGGACAAGTACGGCGACGAGCGCAAGACCGAGATCGGCTTCGCGGAGAACGATATCGACATCGAGGATCTCATCGAGGAGGAGCAGTCCGTCTTTACCATGACGGCCAACGGCTATATCAAGCGCACCTCCGCCAGCGAGTACGCCGCCCAGGGCAAGGGGGGCGTGGGCCGCAAGGGCATGACCGCCCGGGAGGAGGACTACGTGAACACCGTGTTCACCGCCTCCACCCACGACTATATTCTGTTTTTCACCGACAAGGGCCGGGTGTTCCGCAAGAAGGGCTACCAGATCCCGGAGGCGGGCCGCACCGCCAAGGGCACTAACATCGTCAATGTGCTCCAGGTGGAGGCGGGGGAGAAAGTGGCCGTCATGATCCACACCCGAGACATCAGCGAGGGGGAGAACCCCCGCTATCTCACCATGTTCACCCGGCGGGGCACCGTGAAGCGGCTGGACGCGTCGGCGTTGAAAAACCTGCGCAATAACGGCCTGCGGGTGATCACCCTGGAGGAGGGCGACGAGCTCATCGAGGTGCGGGAGACGGACGGAAACCAAAATCTGCTCATCGCCACCCACGACGGCATGGCCGCCTGCTTCCCCGAGGATCTGATCCGTCCCACCGGGCGCACGTCTATGGGTGTTATCGGCATCCGGCTGCGGGAGGGCGACTATGTGGTGGCGGCCGCCCGGGCCAAGCCGGGGAAGGCCGTGCTCACCATCACGGAACACGGCTACGGCAAGCGCTCCCCGGTAGAGGACTACCGGATCACCAAACGGGGGGCCTATGGTATCAAGAATTATGGTCTCACTGACAAGACCGGCCCAGTGGCCGGGGTGAAGGTGGTGGACGGCAGTGAGGATCTGCTGCTGGTTACCCAGTCGGGCACCATCATCCGGATGGATGTGGACGAGATCCGGCTTATGGGCCGCTCCACCCAGGGCGTCATTGTCATGCGGTTCAAGGAAGACGGCGACCGGGTGATTGCCCTGTCCTTGGCAGACAAGGAGCCGGAGGAGGAGTAAGGGGGAGCACCCCCTTCCTCGGTTTCCCCCGGCCCTCGTGGGGGGTGGCAGGGGCGGGTCTCGCCTTCGGCTCGGTCGGCGCTGGACGAGCGCCACCGGCGCTCAGCGCCCCTGCCGGGGGCGTTACTTTCTCTCGCGCGAGAGAAAGTAACCAAAGAGCGCGCTTAGGGGGAAGCCGCCGGTTCGACTTCGGGAGCGAAGGGCGCTCCCTCGCTCACAGGCGTCTCCCCCCCTAAGAACCCCCGTAAAGGTCAAGGACACGCCGATTTCGAGTGGCGGGGGAGTGACCGGCGCGCAGGATCTGGACTGGCTT
>CAJTYK010000109.1 GCA_910584285.1 uncultured Oscillospiraceae bacterium | reverse complement strand
CCGTCCAGCTGGGGATGTGCTGGGGCCGCAACACCAAATTGAACTGCCTGGAGTACCACCGGGACAGCGAGTTTAACGTGGGCACCCATGACTTCATCCTCCTGCTGGCCAAGCAGGACGAGATCGTGGACGGTATGCTGGACACCGCAAAAGTCCGGGCGTTCCGTGTCCCCGCCGGGGTACTGGTGGAGGTATACGCCACCACTTTGCACTATGCCCCCTGCCATATCGACGAGACCGAGGGCTTCCGGGTGGCGGTGGCGCTGCCCCGGGGCACCAACGAGGCAAAACCCGCCATCAAGGCCATAACAGAGGAGGATCAACTGCTCTGGGCCCGGAACAAGTGGCTGCTGGCCCATGAGGACAGTGCCGAGGCCGGACAAGGCGCCGCCGTCCGGCTGTCCGGCGGCAACATCGACATTTCCAACGATATTTGATATAGGAGGAAAACATCATGAAAAACATCCCTGACGTAAAACTTGGCCTCATCGCCGTCTCCCGGGACTGCTTCCCCATCGCCCTGAGCGAGAAGCGCCGCGCCGCCATTGCCGCCGCATGCCAGGGCGAGCTGTATGAATGCCCCATCACGGTGGAAAACGAGGACGATATGCTCAAGGCCGTGGCGGATGTGAAAGCGCAGGACTGCAACGCCCTGGTGGTGTTCTTGGGTAACTTTGGCCCCGAGACCCCGGAGACGCTGATTGCCAAAAACTTTGACGGCCCCTGTATGTTCGTGGCCGCCGCCGAGGGGGACGGCGACCTCATCAATGGGCGCGGCGACGCCTACTGCGGTATGCTCAACTGCTCCTACAACCTGGGGATGCGCCATCTGAAGGGCTACATCCCGGAGTACCCCGTGGGCACGGCGGAGGACATCACCAAAATGATTGCGGACTTCGTGCCCATCGCAAGGGCGGTCATCGGCGTGAAAAACCTGAAGATTATCACCTTCGGCCCCCGGCCCCAGGACTTCTTTGCCTGCAATGCCCCCATCAAGGGCCTGTACGAGATCGGCGTGGAGATCGAGGAGAACTCCGAGTTGGATCTGCTGGTGAGCTACAAGAAGCACGCGGGCGACCCCCGGATCCCTGCCATCTGTGCGGAAATGGCCGAGGAAATGGGCGAGGGCCGCTACTACCCCGACCTGGGCGAGCGCATGGCCCAATTTGAGCTCACCCTGCTGGACTGGGCGGAGAACCACAAGGGGAGCCGCAAGTATGTGGCCTTCGCCGACAAGTGCTGGCCCGCCTTCCCCTCCCAGTTCGGGTTTGAACCCTGCTACGTGAACTCCCGCCTTGCCGCACGGGGCATTCCCGTGGCCTGCGAGGTGGACATCTACGGGGCCCTCAGCGAGTACATCGGAGCTTGTGTCAGCGGCGACGCGGTGACGCTGCTGGATATCAACAACTCCGTCCCGGCGCAGATGTGGGAGGAGCAGATCAAGGGCAAGCACGATTATCAGCTCACCGATACCTTCATGGGCTTCCACTGCGGCAACACCCCCGCCTGCAAGCTGTGCGCCGATAGGGCGGTGAAGTACCAGCTCATCCAGCACCGCCTGCTGGAGCCCCAGGACAGCGACCCCGACTTCACCCGGGGCACCCTGGAGGCGGACATTGCGCCCAGCGATATCACCTTCTACCGCCTCCAGTGTGACAGCGAGGGCAGGCTGCGTTCCTATATCGCCCAAGGCGAGGTGCTGCCCGTCAAGACCGGCAGCTTCGGCGGCATCGGCGTGTTCGCCATCTCCGAGATGGGCCGCTTCTACCGCCATGTGCTCATCCAGAAGCGCTACCCCCACCACGGCGCGGTGGCCTTCGGCCACTACGGCAAGGCGCTGTTCGAGGTGTTCAAGTTCCTGGGCGTCCAGGACATCGCCTATAATCAGCCCAAATCCCTGCCCTATCCCACCGAGAACCCCTGGGGTTGAGCGCCATGGAAAAACTTTGTCTTGGCATCGAATTGGGTTCCACCCGCATCAAGGCGGTGGCCGTCGATGGACAGCATACCCCTGTGTCCTCCGGGGACTACATCTGGGCGTCCAGGTTCGAGAATGGCGTGTGGACCTACTCCCTGGACGAGGTGTGGAAGGGCCTGAAGACCGCCCTGTCCGGGGTGGAGGGTCGGGAGAATATATGTGCCATGGGTGTTTCGGCCATGATGCACGGCTACCTTGCTTTCGACAAGGATTGGAACCTGCTGACGCCCTTCCGCACCTGGCAGAACACCGTCACGGGGCAAGCGGCGGCGGAATTGACAGCCCTGTTCGGCTTCAACATCCCCCAGAGGTGGTCCATCGCCCACCTCTACCAGGCCATCCTCAACGAGGAGGAACACGTGCCCCAGATCGCCCACATCACCACCCTGGCGGGGTACGTCCACTATATGCTCACCGGCGTCAACGCCGTGGGTGTGGGCGAAGCCAGCGGTATGTTCCCTATCGACAGCGAGGCCCTGGACTACGACGGGGAAATGATGGAGAAGTTTAACGGGTTGGTGAAGTCCCGCGATTTGCCCTGGACGCTGGCAAATGTACTGCCCCGGGTCCTCCCCGCCGGCGCGGACGCGGGCGCGCTCACCGAACGGGGCGCGGCCCAGCTGGACAACCTGCTTACTCCCGGCATCCCCTTTGCCCCCGCCGAGGGCGACGCGGGCACCGGCATGACCGCCACCAACGCCGTGGCCCCCCGGACGGGCAACGTGTCGGCGGGCACCTCCATCTTCTCCATGGTGGTGCTGGAAAAGCCCCTGTCCAAGGTCTATGAGGAGATCGACCTGGTGACTACCCCCACCGGGGCGCCGGTGGCCATGGTGCACTGCAACAACTGCACCAACGACACCAACGCCTGGGCGGGGGTGCTGCGGGAAGCCGCGGAGCTGTTCGGGGCCGCGCCTGATATCGGCGAGCTTTACACAAAGCTGTATGAAAAAAGTCTGGAGGGCGACCCGGACTGCGGCGGCGTAATGGTTTGCAACTACCTGGCGGGCGAGGGCGTCACCCACATGGACGAGGGCCGGCCCCTGGTGGTCCGCCGTCCGGACAGCCGCTTTACCCTGGCCAACTTCTTCCGCGCCCAGCTCTACTCCACCCTGGCCACGCTGAAAATCGGTATGGATATCCTGGGGTTGGAGGGGGTGGCCATCGACTCCCTGACCGGCCACGGCGGGTTGTTCAAAACCCCGCTGGTGGGCCAGACCTACATGGCCGCCGTCTGCAATGCCCCGGTCACCTGCATGGAGACGGCGGGGGAGGGCGGCCCCTACGGCATGGCGCTTTTGGCGGCGTACCGGGTGTGGCGGGCGGAGGGCGAGACGCTGGAGGACTATCTGGCCCGCCGGGTGTTCGCGGGGGTGTCCGGCTCCACCGTCCAGCCGGACAAGGAGACGGTGGCGGGCTTCGACGCCTATATGGAGCGTTACAAGGCCCTGCTGGATGTGGAGCGAAAAGCGGTGGAGGTGCTGTGATGCTGGAGGAGCTGAAACAAAAGGTACTGGAAGCGAACCTGCTCCTGCCAAAGTACGGCCTGGTGACATTCACCTGGGGCAACGTGTCCGGGGCGGATCGAGACACGGGCCTCATGGTCATCAAACCCTCCGGGGTGGAGTACGGCGGAATGACCGCCGACGACATGGTGGTGGTGAGCCTGGACACTGGGGAGCGGGTAGAGGGTCGCTGGAAACCCTCCAGCGACACCAAGACCCACCTGGAGCTGTATCGGGCCTTCCCGGATCTGGGCGGCATCGTCCACACCCACAGCCCCCACGCGGTGGCCTGGGCCCAGGCGGGGGAGGACATCCCCTGCTTCGGCACCACCCACGCCG
>CAJTYK010000108.1 GCA_910584285.1 uncultured Oscillospiraceae bacterium | reverse complement strand
AAGGGTTTCTATCTTGTGGTACTCATCTGCGTGGCCGCCATCGCCCTGTCGGGCTACTACCTGGTGCAGGGTGTGCGCAGCGGCGTGGAGGACAACCCCGGCCTGCCGGCGGCGGGCTCTGCGGCCATTGTGGACAAGCCCTCCGCCAGCCCCGCCCCCCGCATGACCGCCCAGCCCTCCCCGGCACCCACGGCGAAGCCCTCTCCCGCCCCCAGCGCTCAGCCCACGGCCCAGCCCACCCCCGCCGCCACTGCCGCTCCCCAGCCCACACAGCCCGCCTCGCTGGTCTTTACATGGCCGGTGAACGGCTCCATTCTGGCGGACTACTCGGTGGAGGCCCTGGCTTACAGTGAAACCATGGGGGACTGGCGCACCCATGACGGGCTGGATCTGGCCGTCTCCCTGGGCACAAAGGTTATCGCCACCGCTGCCGGCACCGTCTCCAAGGTGTACGACGATCCCTTTATGGGCACCACGGTGGAAATTGATCACGGCAACGGTCTGGTCAGCCAGTATTCCAATCTGGCCGCCGCCCCCGACGTGGCGGTGGGCGACACGGTATCCACCGGCACCCTCATCGGCTCGGTGGGCGCCACCGCCGTGGCGGAAAACGCCGCCCAGCCCCATCTGCACTTCGCCCTGTACCGGGACGACAACCCGGTGAGTCCCCACGACTATCTGCCTGAGCGCTGACGCGGAAAAAATCCCGGCCCCCCCGTGGGGGCCGGGATTTTTCAGCTTCGTTTACAGCTTCAGGGAGGGGGCGGAATAGGTGCGGCCTGCCAGCTCGGCGTTCATCATGTACAGGGCCTTGGGATCCCCGCCGAACATCCCCATCTTGGTGATCAGGTTGGAGGAGTTCATCTCCTCCTCCCCCTGCTCCTTGATGAACCAGTCCAGGAACTGCACCGCCCGGTGATCCTTGGCCTCCTGGGCGGCCTCATAGATGGTGTTGATCAGGCTGGTGACGTACTGCTCGTGGGCCAGGGCGGCAGTGAGGGGATCGCTCAGGGTCTTGAACTCCTTGTCCGGCTTGGCGATGGCGGCCAGGGTCACGTCCTCGCTGTTGTTGTGGAGGTACTTGTAGATCAGCATGGCGTGATCCTGCTCCTCCCGGGCCTGGATCTCGAACCAGTTGGCGAAGCCGTCCAGCCCCTTAGAGGCGTAGAAATTGGCCATATCCAGGTATAGATAGGCGGAATACAGCTCCTTATTGATCTGATCGTTCAGCAGCGTGGCGACTTTTTTATCCATGTTACTATACACTCCTTTTCTATATCGCGTCCTGGGGCGCTTTCCTGGAAAAGTATATCACATTTCCCCCAGGTGTCAACCGTTTTTCACCGCGTCCTTCAGCGCCTCCCTCAGCTGTCGGGCGATGTCCGACAGCGCCCCGGCGGACGCCTTGCGTACCTGCCGGTCATAGGTGTACAGGCCGTTGACCTCCCCCTCCACGTCGCTGAGCTGGGTGTAGATGCAGCCGCACAGGCCCCGGGGCACGGCGGGCAGCACCATGTCGTCGTACAGGGCCTGGATCCGGCCGGTGAGCTCCCCCGGCGTGCGGGCCTGCCCCCCGTAGCCGTAGGTTTTCCTGTCCTGGGCGGCGTGGCCCTCCACCCGGAGGGGGAAGCCGCCGCACTCGCTCAGCAGCAGGAATTTTCCCGGCCTCGTCCCCTCCGGCACCCGGCCGCTGAAGTAGATGTGCTCGCTCTGGACGTCCCCCTCCTCCTGGGCGAACCAGCCGGAGGCGCTGATGAAGAACCGGGTGGCATCCGCCCCCTTCAGCAGGCGGCAGATCCGGTCGGAGTCGTACTGGCCCCAGCCCTCGTTAAAGATGGTCCAGCCCACAATGCAGGGGTGGTTTTGCAGGCGGACGACGGTGTCCAGGCAGTGGCGCTCAAAAAAGGCTTTGCGCTTCTCGCTGCCGCCCCGGCCCACGTCCTTTCGCTTTTTGCTCACGAAGTTGGGGATCACTGTGTCCCGCAGGTAGTCATAGCCGCCGGAGTTCACCATGTCCTGGATCACCAGCATTCCCAGCCGGTCGCAGGCATAGTAGAACGCCTCCGGCTCCAGCTTCACGTGCTTGCGCAGGGTGTTGAAGCCCAGCTCCTTCATCCGCAGCACGTCCCGATCATACTCCTCCGGCTCCCCCGGTAGGAACAGGCCGTCGGCGAAGTAGCCCTGATCCAGCCCCCCGTGGAGGAACACCGGCTCCCCGTTGAGGCACAGGCGGGTGTGTCCGCCCATCTCCCGGGTGGACACGGTGCGCAGGGCAAAGTAGCTCTCCACCCGGTCGGTCCCGGTGGTGACGGTAAGGGGATATAAGTATGGGTCGTCCGGTGTCCAGAGATGGGGCTGGGGTATATCCAGCCGGACGGGCCCCTCCACCCCCCGGGCGGTGACGTACCGTCCCTCCCCCAGGGGGACGCTGACGGTGAACTCCTCCCCGTCTGCCTCCACCTCCACCTGGATCCCGGTGAGATCCGGCGTGAGGCGCAGGCCGGACACCGCCCCCCGCTCCGGCACCGCCTCCAGCCATACCGGCTGCCAAATGCCGGACACTGGGGTGTACCACATCCCGTGGGGGCGTTTATGCTGCTTGCCGTAGGGGTAGTCGTGGGAGAGGGTATCCACCGCCTTGACCTCCAGCCGGTTCTCCCCGGAGCGCAGCGCGTCGGTGATATCGGCGGAGAAGGGCAGATAGCCTCCCTCATGGCGGATCACGCTCTGCCCATTCACCCACGCCTCCGCCACCTGATCCACCGCCCCAAAGTGGAGCAGCACCCGGCAGCCCCGGGGGGCGAAGCCCTCGGGCAGGGTGAAGGCAGTCTCATACCGCAGCACGTCCCCCACCTGCCCGCCGTATTCGGACAGGGGGGCCTGGGGCGGCCAGGGAACCCGGATGGGCCTGCCGTTCAGCGTCCAGCCCCGATTCAGCGGAAAAAAGCTGTCCCGCCGGAGCTGCGGGCGGGGGTAGTACCGATCCCAGCTGTTGTGTACCATAGGGCTCTCCCTTTCTGTGGGGCCACCGGCCCGCCCCTTTTTTCCTGATTGTACCACTTGACAGGCCGGGACGCAAGACCGGAACGCGAAAAGGCCCCGCCCCGGCCTATGCCGGAGCGGGGCGCAGCAGCTCAAGCCTCCATATGGCGGCCCAGAAAGCCGGCCACCGTCTGGGCCAGCTTCAGCTCCACATCGCCTGGGGTGGGGCCGTCCCCGTCGGTCACAAAGGCCACACAGCCCAGCACGTCCCCCTCAGACAGGATGGGGACGGCGATGAGCACGCGGTACTTCTCGCTGCCGTCGCACAGGGGCATGGGCTGATCCGCCTGGATCCCCCGGCGCTCCTCCATCACCTGCTCCACCTGCGGGGACACCCGCTTGTCCACTACCTCCCGGCGGGGCACGCCGCCGGCGGCGATGACGCTGTCCCGGTCGGTGATGACGGCGGGCAGTCCCGCCACCCGGCTGATGGTGTCACACAGCTGAGCGGCGAAGTCGGACACATCGCCCAATTGCGAATATTTCTTGAAAATGACGCCGCCCTCCCGGTCCGTGTAGATTTCCAAGGGGTCGCCGTCACTGATAACCTTGACAGTGAAAACCTTATCGTTGTGCTTGTCGCTCTCCTGGACGATCTGAATTTCGTAGGGGCGGCTGTTTACGGGAGCCATAGCCGCCACGGCCTCCGGCTTCTCCTCCGGGAGCGTGCCGCTTTGCAGGATGCTGTCCACATCCGCTTTGAGGTGAACCTCCACATGGTTCTCATAGACCTTGATCTTCTGAATGATGAGCTGGAGATCGTTCCGGTCCAGCTTGGGTTTATTTAGGATGTCGTCAAAGACCTCCATAGCCGTTTTGGCAACTCGATTCACCCGGATGATGGTGTTTTTCTTGTCCTGGGCCAGGTCGATCTGGTGCTGGACGCCCTCCATCCGCCGCACCAGGTCGCTCTCCAGCTCGTCGTAGGTCTCCTCCAG
>CAJTYK010000107.1 GCA_910584285.1 uncultured Oscillospiraceae bacterium | reverse complement strand
GTCTGGGGCGGCGTGTCGATGACGTGCCCCCCGTCACTGGACAGCTCCTCCACGATATAAGTTCCTTTTTTCAGCCCTGTTGCGGTGAAAGAGCCGTTTTTTGAGGTCTGATAGGTTCCGATGACGGTGCCGCCCGTGCCGGAGGTGTTGCCGGACAGGTAGCGGATCTGGAACACCGCGCCCTCGATGGCCACGTTGGGGTGCTGGGAATCATACTTCCACACGCAGATGGCGGACAGGGGCTGGTTGCGGAAGCGGAAGGTGTGGCCCTGGCCCGCAGGGATGAACGCCTCCTGGGTGTCCG
Organism: uncultured Oscillospiraceae bacterium; assembly: GCA_910584285.1. Classification (GTDB taxonomy): domain Bacteria; phylum Bacillota; class Clostridia; order Oscillospirales; family Oscillospiraceae; genus Enterenecus. The sequence continues at coordinate 3,730 of CAJTYK010000107.1, read as the reverse complement.
GGTCTGCCTTGGCGAAGCCCTTGAGCGGCTCCAGTTCCTGCACTCGGAACCAGCCGTCCCGCAGGCCCAGGGTGCCCATCTTGGTGCCGTCCAGCTCGATGCGGCCATTCTCGTCCGTATAGAACACGCCCAGGTCGTTCATCTCGCCGGTGGCGGTGTTGTTGCTGGCGTACCACACCCGGAAGGGCACATTGGCCAGCGGCTCAAACGTGACCGCATTTTCTTTAATGATTTCGATCACAGGTCGTTTGTGGTTGACAAAGTACGCGGTGTGATCCCGGTTGGGATAGAGGGTCACCAATTGGGGGTCGGCGTCCTTCAGCCAGGGGGAGGGCACGGACTTTTCCGAAATTTCATATACCCCAGGCAGGAGGTTCTTCAACTCGGCGCGGCCCGTGCTGTCCGTTTCGATCTCGTCCACGGAGTGGCCGTCCGCCGCACGGACGGTGAAGATGGTGTGCTCAATGGGATCTCCGCTGTCCGCGTCATTTTTATAGACGATGAGGTTGGGGCGCTTATGGTTTTCCAGCACGATAGTGCTGACCTTGCCAGGGAACAGTTCCACGTGGTGCTCTCTCAGACTCAAAATGTGATCGTTTTTTGTGGCGGTCTCCACCAGGGAATACACCCCCGGCTCCAGCCCTTCCCACAAAATTTCGCCCCTGGAATCGGTCACCCGATCCAGGTAGTGGGAGCCGTCCTCGATCTTCGCCAGCCGGAAGGAGACGCCCTCCAGGGGGGAGCCGTCCGAGCTGGTTTTCGTGAGCCGGAGGGAGGGCAGCTTGCTGTTGGTGAACACGAACTGCGCCGTTTCGTTGGGCTTCAATTCAATGATCCGCTGGAAATCATCGATCACATAGCCGGGGCACTCCAGTTCCTCCACCACCACCGCGCCGGTGGGCAGCTTGGACAGGTCGATGGTTCCGTCCTCCAGCGTGGTCAGCTCGACAGGCCCCCAGCTCCCGTCCACCGCCGTGAATTTGAACTTGGCGTTGGCGATGGGCTTGGACAGGTCGGCGCTGTCCACCTTGATGAGGTGCATCCCAGGCAGCTTGTCGTTAAAAAAGACCAGCTCCTGGGTGGCGGTCTGACCCGCTTTCAGCTCGATCTGCTGCGGGGTCGTATCCACGATGTGAGAGGAATCCGTTGATACTTCACGCACCAGATAGGTGCCCGGCTGGAGGTCATAGAGGTTGATCTCCCCGCTCTCCGGGGTGGTTACGGTGTCGTACAGCTCGGCGTCCTTGTAAATTTCAAACGTGACGTTGGGCAGCTTTTCCTTACTCAGCCGGTCGTATTTGATGATCCGCAGGGAGGGCTTGGACAGGTTGACCACGGTCAGCACAGGATCATCCTCGATGGCGGGATCATAGGGGTCGATGTGGATTCCGTGGGAGGTGCGGTCCAGGACGTGCCCTGCCGGGGCCGTCTTTTCCACCACCTCGATGTAGGCTTCCTTTTGGATGCCGGTGACCCTGGCCTCGCCGGAGCTGTTGGTCTCAACAGAGGTGATGAATTTGCCGTCTGCGTATACATCGAACACCGCGCCCTCCAGGGAGGCCCCCAGCTCGTTCACCTTCAGGATGGTGAGGCTGATGTCTCTGACGTTCTCAAAGGTGAGCAGAACGTCCTTTTCGCCCGTCCATTCCACAGTTTCCACCCGCGTATCCTTCAGGTAGCCTGTCGGACTGGACTGTTCCCACACCCGGTAGCTGCCATAGGGCAGCTCATCGCCCTGGAAGGAGATAGTCCCGTCAAAGCCGGTGGTGCCGGTGGTCTTATAGTCCCCGTCGATCTGCTCGAACACAAAGACCGCGCCCTGCAGGCTGCCCCGATTCTGGGCGTCGATCTTCTTGACGGTGAAGCCCTTGGCAGTGTCATTGGGCACGGTGACATAGGTGGTGCGACCCGGCTCCAGGGTGATGTTCATGGGGGCGATGATCTGGTAGCCATCCGGTGCGGAGTCCTCGGTCAAGATGAAGTTTTCATCGGCGGGCAAGTCGGTCCAGGTCACCTGACCATTGCGGTCGCTGGTGCCGGAGACGGTGGTGCCGCCGCTGCCGGTGAGGGTGAACTCGGCCCCCTCCAGGGGCGCGCCGCCGGGGCCGGTCTTGACGATCTGGAGGGTGGCGTTCTCCGGGATATCCGAGCCGCTCCACTTGAACGGGGCCTGGGCCTCCAGGTCGACATAGCCGGGATCGGAGATGATGTAGGACTGTTCGGTGGCGGAGGGGTTATAGGCCAGGAACAGGTTGAACTGCGCCACACCGCCCGCAGCCCGGATGGTAAAGCTGCCCTCATCGGGCACGTTGTCCACGGGGATACAGACCTTGAAGGCGCCGTAATACTCCGTACCGTTGGAGTTGAGGTTGGTGCTGCGCTGCCTGCTGGTGTCCACCTTGTAGCAGGTGGTCCCGTTCTCCGGCACCGTCTCCAGAGGGGAGCCGTTCTCAGCGGTGAAGATAGTCCCCTGGGGTGCGTCCGTGGAGTAGACCTTGGTGGTGCGCCCATCGATCCAGGTGGAGGTGGCGGAAGAGACGTACATCACGCGGGTGTAGTATTCCTTCCCGCCGATGGTCTCCTTTTTGATGCCGTCCTCGTTGTCGGCGGCGGCGCCCTCCAGGCCGTACTCGTTGAGGACATCCACACCCCGGACATCTTTATCCTCCTCGGCCCGGATGGACAGGCCGGTGTGGAGGTTCTTGGTCCAGCCGGCGGCGAGGCGCAGGATGGCCTTGACGCTGTCATACACCCGGATCTTCTGGGCGTCTGCGGTCGGCTCCACCAGGGAGGCGCGGCCAGCGGTGAAGGAGGTGCCGGAGACAGCAAGCTGGCCGCAGGAGGCCCAGACCGCCACCTGGGTGGCGTACTTGTACTCGTCCTCTGTCAGGCTGGCGATACCGCGCACATCGTCCGCGTGAAGCTCCTTGAACTGTGCCAGGGTACGGTTCGGATACCCGTTGGCAAAGGCCCCCATAGTCTGGGGGTTGCGGTTGTATTCCTGAATGGTCAGGGACTTGGAAGGGGACACCCCCTTCAGGCCCCAGTTGACGCAGTAGGCGGTGCCGGTGAGTCCATCGTTGCTGGTGTACTTCCAATAGCCTCCGCCGATGCTTCCGCCCGTACTCTTGGACAGGTAGCTGCCAAAGCCGGCCTGCTGGATGGTGACGCTGCCGCTGCCGTTCAGCGAGGCGGCGCTGGCGGGGACGGCCAGCAGGCCGGCCAGCGTGGCCACCACCAGCAGCAGGGAGAGGATGCGGGTAAAAGGCTTATGTTTCATGGAAACTCCTTTCTATTACGATCTGTTGAGAACAAAAAAAGCGGCAGGCCGCTTCTGCGGCCTGCCGGTGTGGGTATGGGTTTGATTATTTCGTTGATCCGGGTGCGAACAGTTCCTTGAGGAAGGCCGTGGCCTCCGGGGCCTGATCCTTCCCGGTCTGGTAGGTTTCGATGAGCAGGACGCTGTTCCTGCCGGAGAGGTCGTTGGCGGACACATCCACATGGAGCCAGCGCTCCTCTACGTACACGAGGTTCCAGGTGTGGGTCTTGCTGCTGACGGTGAAGCAGGGGATTCCCGCCGCCGCGCATAGGAACTTCATCGCTCTGGCGTAAGAACCGCAGGCTGCTTTCCGCTCCCCGGCGTGGGGGGCGAAGGTCTGGGTGATGCCGGAGGTCTTTCCCTTTTGGTAGGCCAGCAGGGTGCGGATGTAGTCGTTGAAGGCTTCCACCC
>CAJTYK010000106.1 GCA_910584285.1 uncultured Oscillospiraceae bacterium | reverse complement strand
TCCACGAGCTGTCCATGATGATGTCCATCGCCCTGCGGTTCATCCCCACCCTCATCGAGGAGACGGACAAGATCATGTCCGCCCAGCGGGCCAGGGGCGCGGACTTCGACTCGGGGAACCTGATCCAGCGGGCCAAGGCCCTGATCCCTCTGCTGGTGCCGCTGTTCATCTCCGCTTTCCGGCGGGCGGACGAGCTGGCCACCGCCATGGAGTGCCGCTGCTACCACGGCGGCGAGGGCCGCACCCGGATGAAGCAGCTCCACTATCGCCCCGGCGACGTGTTGTTTATGGCGGGGGCGCTGGCACTGGCGGTGTCCGTAGGCGTTCTCGGGCATTTCGGACTGTAAGGGCCTTCCTTTTTTCTTTGAAAAGAAAAAAGGAAGCGAAAAAAGAAACTTTAAACTACGCTCTATCGAACACGCGCAGTTTAATCCACCCTCTCTCTGCCTGGGAAAACAGCTTCAAGTTCTTTTTCTTGCTTCTTCTTTTTCTTTCAAGAAAAAGAAGAAGGCCCTTGACCTTCACGACGAAAGGCGGCGCACCCATGGAACAGCGCAACATCGCCCTGCGGCTGAGCTACACCGGCACCGCCTACCACGGCTGGCAGGTGCAGAAAAACGCCGTCACCGTGGCGGAGGTGCTGGAAAAGGCGCTGGCCTCGGTGGTGGGCCATCCGGTGCGGGTCACCGGGGCGGGCCGCACCGACGCCGGGGTGCACGCCCAGGTGTACGTGGCTAACTTCCGCACCACCTCCGGCATCCCCGCCCAACGGCTTCCACTGGCGGTGAACACCCGGTTGCCGGACGATATCTCCGTCTGCAAAGCCACGGTGGTGTCCGACGGCTTCAACGCCATCGGCTCCTGCCGGAAAAAGGAGTACACCTATAAAATATATAACTCCCGCATCCGGGATCCCTTTTACGTGAACCGGGTGTGGTTCTACCCACGCCTGCTGGACGAGACCATCATGGCGGCGGCGGCCCGGCAGCTTGTGGGCACCCACGATTTCGCCGCCGTCAAGAACGTGGGCACCGAGACCCGCACGACGGTACGCACCGTCCACTACTTCGAGATCGAGCGCCACGGGGACGTCATCGACTGCCGGGTGTGCGCCGACGGGTTCCTATATAACATGGTGCGCTCCATGGTGGGCACCTGCATCTACGCCGCGGAGGGCAAGCTAAATCCGGCGGAGATCCCGGAGATTCTGGCCTCCCGCAACCGCACCCTGGCGGGGCCCACCGCGCCGCCGGACGGGCTATATATGACAAACCTATGGTATGACGAGGACGTGCTGTGAACATTTTCGAGATCAAGGACAACAAGAAACAATATCTACCTCTCCTCCTGCTGGGGGACGAGCAGGAGGACATGATCGACCGCTACCTGGAGCGGGGGACGATGTACGCCCTTGAGGAGGTTGGGGCCGTACGGGCCGTGTGCGTAGTCACCGACGAGGGGGGCGCCCTGGAGCTGAAGAATCTGGCGGTGGCCCCGGACTGCCAGCGCCGGGGTTATGGGCGGCGGATGGTGGAGTTTCTGTGTGAGCATTACCAGGGGCGGTACGCCCGCCTGCTGGTGGGCACCGGGGACAGCCCCCTCACCCTCCCCTTCTATGAGGCCTGCGGCTTCCGCCGCTCTCATACCGTACCCAGCTTCTTCACCGACAACTACGATCACCCCATCTTTGAGGGCGGCGTACAGCTCATTGATATGATCTACCTATCCAAGACACTGTGACGGCGGGGGTTCTATGGACGAGCAAACCCAAAAACAGCAAAAAAAGCCGGCCTCCCGGCTATCCCGTTTCCTGGTGCGGCTCATCGCCACGCTGGTGGTGCTGGCGGTGGGGGTGTCCCTGGTGGTGCTGGTGGCCTTCCGGGATCAGCTCAATCTGGACAGTGTGAAGCGCTGGTTCCACTACCGCTCCCTCACCCGGAGCGACAGCGGCCAGGCGGAGTCCTTCCATTACGACGGCGACCTCAACTGCATCTTCGCCGCCCTGGATGGAGATCTGCTGGTGTGCTCCGAGCACGCCATCTCTCTATACTCCGGCAGCGGCACTCGGTACATCAACCAGCAGGTCAGCATGGAGCACCCCGTGGTCACCTCCAACGGCTCCCTGGCGGTGGTGTACGACGCGGGGGGCGGCTCCCTGTACATATTGGGCCAGCGATCCCTGGTCTGGTCGGCAGAGGATCTGGAGGGCATCCTGTCCGCCCGGCTCAACAAAAACGGCCAGCTTACGGTGGTCACCCAGGCCGGGGGCTACCGGGGCAAGGTGACGGTGTATAATGCCTCCTATGAGCCGGTGATGAGCGTCAGCCTCACCTCCGCCTTCGTGATGGACGCCGCCCTGTCCGACGACGGGCACACCCTGGCCACCCTCACCGCGGGCCAGCGGGACGGCGTCTTTGCCACCGGCCTGGAGCTGTACGCCATGAACTACGCCAGCGGAAGCTATCAGTCGGACGTGTCCGCCTCCCTGGGGGGCGGCGTGGCCCTGGATCTGCGGCACACCGCCGGGGCGGTGTGGGTACTCAGCGACCGGGGGCTCACCATCAGCGATCACGACGGCAATACCGTCACCGCCGACTGGCCGGATAAATACCTGCGGCGCTACACCCTCAGTGGGGACGGCTTCGCCGCCGCCCTGCTGGGCAGATACCGGGCGGGCAGCCAGACGGAGCTGTGGGTGGTGGATCAGGACGGCACCCGCCGCTCCCTGGCCCTCAACGAGCAGGTCATGTCCATCTCGGCGGCGGGGCGGTATGTAGCCGTCCTCACCGGCGACCGGCTGGACATCTACACCCAGGAGCTGGAACTGTATAGCTCCCTCAAGGGCACCAAGGGGGCCCGAACCGTCCTGCTGATGCCGGACGGCTCCGCCATCCTGATCTCGGCGGACAGCGCAGGGTTTTATATCCCCTGACGTTACCTATTCAGCTTCTTTTGGGGGTTCCCCGCAGGCACGCGGGAGAAGGAGGATTCTATGACATTCCTGTTTGACATCGTAATTATCGCTCTGCTGGCCTTCTTCGCCTGGCGCGGCGCCACCAAGGGGCTGGTGCTGTCCCTGTGCGGGCTGGCGGCGGTGTTCGTGGCCTTTTTCGCGGCCCAGTTCGTCGCCGACAAGTTCTCCCCTCCCGTGGCCAACATCATCCGCCCCATCATCACCCAGAGCTTCCAGAAGGTGGCCCCCCACCCTGTGATCACCGATACGGACGACGAGCAAGACCCTGGCCCGGGCTACACCCTGGAGGAGCTGTTCGCCTCCGTGGAGGAAAACGGCCTGTTCGAGGGCTTCTCCACCTTCCTGCAGGAGGGCGTGGAGCAGGACGCGGTGGAGGAGGAGCACTGGGCCACCCCGGCGGAGGCCCTGGCCAACTATCTGGCGGGAGGCATCGCCCGGGCCCTGCTGTTCGCCATCGTGTTCCTGGCGGTGCAGCTGGCCTGGTTCCTGGTCAGCCACGCCCTGGACATGGCCTTCAAGCTGCCCCTGCTGTCCGAGGTCAACCTGGCGGGAGGGTTGATCTTCGGGCTGGTCAAGGGGGCGCTGCTGACGATTGTGCTGGTGTGGCTGGGCCAGCTGTGCGGCGTCGTCCCCGCCCAGCCGGACACTCCGGTGCTGTCCCTGTTCACGGTGGATCGGCTGTGGGCGCTGCTGGGCGGGCTGCCCAATTGATCCCCCTGCCCCGGAAAAACGCCGGGATTTTCCCTGCCCCGCGGAAAATTACCACTCTAAAATTCATGACCTGTTCATATTTATCTGATATGGTACTGCCAAACTGCGCATCATCCGCGAAAAACCCCGATCTGTTTCCCTGAAAGGAGCGATATCATGCGGCCAACCATGTGCACCCGCTGCCAGAAAAACGTGGCGGTTGTCTTTATAACAAAAATTGAGGGCGGCGAGACCAAGAATGAGGGCCTGTGCCTGAAGTGCGCCCGGGAGCTGGGCATCAAGCCGGTGGACGATATGATGAAAAAGATGGGCATCTCCGACGAGGATCTGGAGTCCATCTCCACCGAGATGATGTCCGCCT
>CAJTYK010000105.1 GCA_910584285.1 uncultured Oscillospiraceae bacterium | reverse complement strand
CCGCGTCGGCCACCAGCCGCCCCTGGTCGGTGTCCTCAATGCGCAGGATGAACTTCCCCCGGTTGTGCCGGGCGATGAGCCAGGTATACAGTGCCGTGCGCAGATTGCCCACGTGCATATACCCCGTGGGGGAGGGGGCAAACCGGGTGCGCACCTCCCCGTGGGGGATGCGGGCTTCCATCTCGTCCAGCCAGCCTTTATCTATGGTCATGGGTAAAACCTCCAAATCATAATGATTCCCCCTGTCACTCCCGCCTCCCGGCGGGGGTGGCGGGAGAGCTTTGATTTGCCATGGGTAAAACCTACAAATCAAAATCAGGTGGCCCTATTATATAAGATAGCGGCCTAATTTTCAAGAGGTAGACGGGGCCCCCGCAAAGCCGCCCTTCAGGCTTTGTGGGGAGAGGAGGAGTAAGGGAGCGGGCGGAGCCTTCGCCGTCAGGCGGAGGCGGAGCCAAGCGGACTTTACGACGACGAAAAAGCCGCCCTCGCGGGCGGCAAACGGAGCCTGTGCAGGCTTCGGAGCGGTTTGTCCGGGGGGCTCCGGCCTGTGGCCGGAGCAGCCCCGGTTAAATGAGAGCAGGGGAGGTCTGGATCGTCAGGCTCGCTTTTCCTGACAAACACAGTGTACCACAGCTCCCCAGGAAAAACCATGGATTTTTTGCGAAAAAATTGTTAAATATTTATGACGCGACCCTGCCCAATTTCGGTGGGGCTGTGCACAATGGCGAAACTCACCGGATCGTGTAGGGTCCCCGAGCCAGCACCTTCACCGTCCCTGAGGTGGCGGTCACCGTCCGGGGGCTGATGGTCACCATGTACAGGTGGTTGGTAACCAGTGCCCCGCCGCTGGCCAGGTTCCCGCCGGTCGTGGTGTCGATGAGGCCCACGCTGTCCGTGGAGCCGCACACCGCGGAGCCGATGCGCAGCATCACCTCACACCCCACCTCCCCCACCAAGGTCTGCCCCTGGCCCAGAGTGACGACAGAAAACACATTTCCGCCCGCCGTACCGCCTCCGCCCTGCTCCAGCACCTTGGTCAGGGCATCCTCCAGCTCGGCTTTGCGCTTGTCCACCGTCTGATCCACTATGGTCTGCACCTGTGTGCGGAAGGTAGTGTTCAGGTAGCTCAGCGTCACCAGCGGGTCGTCGGCCCCGCCGGCGTTAGCGGCGTAGGCCACGGTGAGCAGGAAGCAGACACAGGCCGCGGCCGCGGCGATTTTCCACTTTTTCATATGTAATCCCTCCAAGACTTGTCCCACCGGAGCGGGTGGCAAGGCCCCGTCCCGCCCCGGAACCCGGGACGGGGCAGGGCTGCTTATTTGTTTTGTTACGCCGCGGCGGCCCATCACACCAACCGCTCCGGGCTGAGCCCAAAGCTGACGGCGATGGCGTTATCCACCCGTTTCATCACTTGATCGTCCACCTTTCCCATGTGCTCCCGGAGCCGTTTCTTGTCCAGGGTGCGGATCTGCTCCAGCAGAACCACGGAATCCTTGGGCAGGCCGCAGCTATGGGAGGCCAGGGTGATGTGGGTGGGCAGGCGGGCCTTGCCCGTCTGAGAGGTAATCGCCGCGGCGATCACCGTAGGGCTGTGCTTGTTGCCGGTGTCGTTCTGGACGATGAGCACCGGGCGGACGCCGCCCTGCTCGCTGCCCACCACCGGGCTCAAATCCGCATAAAAAATGTCGCCGCGTTTGACGCTGTTGTCCACAGGATCTCACACTCCGCCGGATATAGTGCCCGGCTACAGCTATGTAGACCGGGTACTATCATTCTCCCACGGGGCGACGGCTTTTATACCGTTCCGGCAGGGAAAAACCGCCGCGGCTCGCCGCCGGCACTCCGGCGGGCTCCCTGACTATCCTATGCGTCCCTGTAGATTCTTGGCACACGGGGGGCCACGGCGGTCAGCAGCTCATAGGAGATGGTGCCTGCCAGCTCCGCCTGCCCCTCCACCGGCAGGCGCTCGCCGAACACCTCCGCCACGTCTCCCGGCTTCACCCTGGCCTCCTCGTCCAGCCCGATCATGCACAGATCCATACAGATCCGGCCCATAATGGGGCGGGGCCGGCCATCCAGCCATACGCTGCCTTGGTTGGACAGCGTCCGGTGCAGCCCGTCGGCGTACCCAATGGGCAGCACCGCCGTCCGCCCGCCCTCATCGCCGAATCGGGCGGTGCAGCCGTAGCTCACCGGGGTGTCCGCCGGGAAGTCCCGCACTGCCGCCACCCGGCTGTACAGCGACATGACGGGCTTCAGCCCCGGTCCGTCCAGCCCCTCGCAGGAGGGATCTGGATAGTGCCCGTACAGGGCGATGCCCGGGCGCACCATATCCATGTGGGTACAGGGATAGTTTAACACAGCCGCGCTGGCGGCGCAATGGCGGATTTCAAAGGCGCGGCCATATTTTTCTTCCAGCTCCTTCAGCACGTCCAAAAACCGGGTGAACTGGAGCATGGTGTAGTCCTCATCCCCATCGGCGTTGGCGAAGTGGGTGAAGATCCCCTCCGGCTTCAGATGGGGCAGGCCGCACAGTCCGGCGATCTCCGCCGCCGCCCGCTCGGGGTCGTGATCCAGCACTCCCAGACGGCTCATGCCCGTGTCCACCTTCAGGTGGATCCTGGCCCGCTTCCCGGCGGCCCCCGCCGCCTCGGACAGGGCCCGGGCCAGATCCGGTGTAAACACCGTCTGGGTCACGTCCAGCGCCACCACCTCCCCTGCCAGCTCCGGCTGGGTGTAGCCCAGGATCAGGACAGGGGCCATAATCCCCGCCTGCCGCAGCTGGGCGGCCTCCTCCAGGCAGGCCACCGCCAGATAGTCCGTCCCCAGCTCCTCCGTCAGATACCGGGCCACCGGGACAGCCCCGTGGCCGTAGGCGTTGGCCTTCACCGTGGCCAGAAATTTGCTGTCCGGGGCGCAGCCCCGCAGCGCCCAGTAGTTATGCTCCAAATTGCCCAGGCTGATCTCAGCCCAGGTTCTCGCCGTCTCCCGTGTCATCCTGCTTCAACTCCATTGTAAAATTGCGGAACGTGGCCGTCAGCACCGACGTCCCGTCCACGCTCACCTCTGCCGACAGCAGAGCCTGGCTCTCCCGATCAAAGACCAGCAGATATTCCGTGCCCTCCCCGGGCTTGGCCTCCGGATCCCGGAAGGTGACGGCCAGCTGTCCGTCCCCCTCCCCGGCCCAGGCGCACTTGGCCATGTAGCCCTTGTCGATCTGCTCCATCAGCCAGGGCACAGCGGACACGGCGGTGAGCCCCTTGCCATCCAGCAGGCCCAGGGACAGCCCCGCCCCGTCGTACTCCAGCACCGTCTCCCCCTTGGCGATCCGGGCGGTGATGCCCGAGAGCAGCTCCGGGGCGGTGATGGTGAGCACCGTCTCCCCCTCCCGCCGCCACTGGACAGTGAGGGTAAAGTCAAACATCTTGTCCCCCACCGACGCGGTGATGTCCGCCTCGCCAGTCCAGCCCGCCAACCCCAGGTAGGCGTCCCGGAGGTTCAGCGCCGCCTCCTCCGGGGTCTCTCCGCCCCCCGCCTTGCAGCCGCACAGCAGCAGGGTCATCATCAGTACACAAGACAAAATCCTGCGCACTTTTCCAAGTCCTCCTTGTTTACGTCAGCTCTTTGATTGCGTATGGTATTTGCTCGATCAGATCGGAGGGGGTCATGCCGTACTCCCCCTTGTCCGCCGCGGCCAGATCCCCGGCCCGGCCGTGGAGCCACACTGCCCCGTCCGCCCGCAGGCCGTACCGTCCCTGGGCCGTCAGAGCGCCCAACAGCCCCGCCAGTACGTCGCCGCTGCCCCCTGTGGCCATGCCGGGGTTGCCGGTGGGGTTAACCACGCAGTCCCCGCCGGGGAAGGCGGTGACGGTGCGGTGTCCCTTCAACACCAGGGTGCAGCGGTGGGCCTGGGCGAACCCCTGGGCCGCTTCCACCCGACTGGCGAGGGGCAGGGCGCACCCCGACAGACGGGCGAACTCCCCCTCATGCGGGGTGAGAATCGTCTCCCCCGCCCGCTCGTCCAACACATCTATATGTCTGGAAATGATATTTAGACCGTCCGCGTCCAG
>CAJTYK010000104.1 GCA_910584285.1 uncultured Oscillospiraceae bacterium | reverse complement strand
TCGCCGAACAGCTTGCCCTGCTCCAGCAGGTCGGCGAACAGGCCGAAGCGGTCGCCGTGGGTCTTTTCGATCTGGGCGATAAGCTCGAACTGGCCGCCGATGAGGTCGAAGCCCTCCCGGTGGGCGATCTCCGCAAAGGCGGCGTAGTCGTGCTCAAACTCCTGGTACTCGTTGTGCTGGGCGGCCTTGAGCAGATCCACCGTCTTGTCCGACAGGTCGATGGGGTAGTTGCCGTCGATGGCGATATTTTTCCCCGCCGAGGGCAGCAGCAGATCGTAGAACACCTTGGCGTGGGCCCGCTCTTGGTCGGCGGTGAACTCGAACACCCGGGCCACCACCTCCAACTTCTCCTTCCGGGCGGCGGAGGCGGCGATGGTGTAGCGATTGCGGGCCTGGCTCTCCCCGGCGAAGGAGCGCATCAGGTTTTCCCGGGTCTTGCTCTCCAGGAAGTCCACGTTTCCCTTGTGGTAGTTTTCGTAGGCGTTGGTCATAGAATTCCCTCCAATGCATTGGTGGGATCAGTATGCCCGGTATAGGGAAAAACTTTCATTAACGAAGAAATGAAAATGACAACTGCTGTATACTCAAAACAACTGCCATTTTATTACGGAGACCTTTTTAAAAGGTCTATTGAAGAACAGGCGTAATCAAAGATGTTCTGCCAGCAGCTTCTGTTTAAGTGCCTCAAATTCGTCTGGCGTAAGTAACCCTGAATCTAAAAGCTGTTTATATTTTAGCAGGGTGTCGGCCAAATCATCTCCGCGCCCCGCAAGGGCTGCTTTGTCCTGTGGTACAGTGCGGCTTTGTTCTGGCTTAACATCCTCAGATCCCGTATCAATAATTTCTGCGCCTTGTTCTTGGTAAAGCTGCTCGATATCGCGGTGAGCGTCTGCTTCGGTGTATTCGAAATTGGCTTCACTCAATGTAGAAGCCAAACGTTTACCCATGGGCCTCATAGAAGCAAAGGTAAGCCCGCCTGAGACAACCCCGCCCACAACAGGCACTGCTTTAGCAACGCCCTTGGCAAACGTGTCCTTAGTCATTTTGACGCCAAGCATTGCTGCGACTTTTTTGATAATGGGATAGTAAATGGTCTTGGTAAGAGCCTTTTGTGGGAGCTTTTTTGCAACTTGCTTTGCTATGGTGGAGGAAAGGACTTTAACTGCCGCGCTGGATCCGCTTACACCAAACATGACACCGCAATATAGAATAAGCTGTCCTTGGACTTTTTCATCGTCAACTTCACCGTTGTGCCACAAATCATCCCCACCATAGAGATAGGAGATTTCTTGTGCTAAACGCAACGCCATGCCGAAGAATTGCATGGTATCTGCCGGGATTGTAGCCGCCATGGCGAGCCCGCCAGGCAAACCTGCGGCGAACGAAATTCCTGTAGATTGCATAGTGCGTTTTGCGATCAGATTTGCGGCCAGTTTATCCAGTTCTTTCTGTGTGCAACCTGCCGCTACAGGCCCTAATTCCACGATTTCGTTATATACAGGCTGAGGTTTATTTTGAAATATATCGCGCAGAAAAGTTTGCCGGTTTACTTTTACCCCTGGTACTTTTAGAGCATTAGTCAATATGGTTTCAAAGACAGCGCCATTATCTTTTTTTGCCAGCTCTGCGTTCATTTCTGGGACAACTCCTTATTTAAGATGGTGAATATTCACATCAAACGGGGCTAAATGAACAATACCACATTAGAGTAAAGATGTAAAGAGCAGGATGGATAGCGGAGTCTGTCACCCGCCCTCCTCCGGGGGAATACACTGTACTGATCGAAAACAGGGCCGGAGGGCCGAGGAGGTTTCTTATGCTGCGGGCAAAAAATATCTGGGTGGCGGGGGGCGACCCCCGGCAGGCGGCGCTGGCCGCGCTGCTGGCCGACGAGGGCCACAGCGTACATACCTACGCGCTGGAGCAGGGGGCGGGGATGAAATGCGAGCCGTCCATGAAGGAGGCGGATCGGGCGGACTGCGTGATCCTGCCCCTGCCGGCGGTGGGGGCGGACGGGAAGCTGAATACGCCGCTGTCGGTGCAGCAGCATGACCTGGAGGAGGTGCTGGACGCCCTGCGTCCCGGTCAACTGGTGTGCGCCGGGATGGTGGGGGAGGGGCTGAGGCGGATGACGCAGGAGCGAGGACTGCTGCTCCAGGACTACTTCGCCCGGGAGGAGCTGGCGGTGCTGAACGCCATCCCCACGGCGGAAGGCGCCATTCAGATCGCCATGGAGGAACTGCCCATCACCCTCCACGACGCCCGGGTGCTGGTGGTGGGCTTCGGGCGGCTGGGCAGGGCGCTGGCTCCCCGGCTGCGGGCTTTAGGGGCCCGGGTGTGGGTGTCCGCCCGGCGGTATGAGCAGCGGGCCGCCGCGGAGTGCATGGGCCTGGGCAGCGAGGGGGTAGATCACCTGCCCGACTGGCTGTGCAGCTACGATCTGGTGTTCAACACCGTGCCCGCCCCGGTGCTGGGGGTGGAGGAGCTGGCCGCCCTCAAGGAGGGGGCGCTGGTCATCGACCTGGCCTCCCGTCCCGGAGGGGTGGACATGGACGCCGCCGCCACCCTGGGGGTGCGGGTGGTGTGGGCCCTGTCCCTACCGGGGAAGGTGGCCCCTGTCACCTCGGGTCGATACATCAAGGACACCGTATATCATATCATGGAGGAATTAGACCTGTGAACAGAAAAGAGTTAAGGGTGGGGTTCGCCTTTTGCGGATCCTTCTGCACCATGTCCAAGGCGCTGGACGCCCTGGAACAGACCGCCGCCCAGCTCGGGCCGGTGACCCCCATCGTGTCGGAGACGGTGGCCTCCACCGACACCCGCTTCGGCGCGGCCCACGACTTCATGCGGGAGATGGAGCGCATCTGCGGCAGGCGGGTGATCGACACCGTGGCCGGGGCGGAGCCCATCGGACCCAAGGGTCTGCTGGACGCGCTGGTGATCTGCCCCTGCACGGGCAACACCTTGGCCAAGCTGGCCCACGGCGTCACTGACACCTCCGTCACCATGGCCGCCAAGGCCCATCTGCGCAACGGCAGGCCGCTGGTGATCGCCGTGTCCACCAACGACGGGCTGGGGGCCTCCGCCCCCAATCTGGGGGCGCTGCTGGGGCGGAAAAACGTGTACTTCGTCCCCTTTGGCCAGGACGACTGCGCGGGCAAGCCCGCTTCCCTGGTGGCGGATTTCTCCCTGGTGGCGGACACGGTGGAAGCCGCCCTCCGGGGGGAGCAGTTGCAACCCCTGCTGCTGGGATGACAGGCCGGGATTTTCCCCTTGCAATCCGCTGGAGGAAGGGCTATAATAAGGTATCCACAGCTGTGGAAGTTTCATAGATAAAGGAAGTGAGCTGCGTCGTGTCAGGCGATCCGTTCGGTCGAAGTTGTAACCAGATCACACGGCGCACCCGCTGAGTCAGGATCTACTGCCTCCCCGTGCGCCCGCTTCCCATTGGCCCAATGCCCATGGGAAAATTTACAAAGCGGAGCGGCGGGGGATTTTTCTGCCCATTTAGGGTCCCCTCGCCTGTCCGGGAAAGGCGTGAGGAAGCTATGATGACCATTCACAAGACGGTGGAGGGCAAGATGACCGCTCTGAACTCCGTCACCGACGGCTGCTGGGTGAACCTGATCAACCCCAGCGAGGACGAGCTGCGCACCGTGGCCGCCACCCTGGCGGTGGAGCCCTCCTTCCTGCGGGCGGCTCTGGATGAGGAGGAGACGTCCCGAATCGACAGCGAGGACGGCTGCACCCTTATCATCGTGGACACCCCCGCCATGGAGCAGGACGAGACGGGGGTTGTCTATTCCACCCTGCCCATGGGCATCATCGTCACGGGGAAGCACATCATCACCGTCTGCCTGAAGGAGACGTCGGTGGTGCGGGATCTCCAGAACGGAGTGGTGCGGGATGTGCGTACCGAGCAGCGCACCCGGTTCATCCTGAATATCCTGCTTCTGGTGGCCAAGCGGTACTTAAACTACCTGAAGCAGATCGATAAGACCTACAACCACATGGAGCGACAGCTCTACAAGTCCCAGCGGAACAAGGAGCTGATCCAGCTGCTGGATCTGGAGAAATCGCTGGTGTACTTCAACACGTCGCTGAAGGCCAACGAGGTGACGCTGGAGAAGATCCTCCGGGGGCGGATTGTCACCCTGTACGAGGAGGATCACGACCTGCTGGAGGA
>CAJTYK010000103.1 GCA_910584285.1 uncultured Oscillospiraceae bacterium | reverse complement strand
CCATGTCCAGGAAGTTCACCGCCTTGACGTAGTGGCCGTGCTCTTTGAAATAGGGGGACAGCTTTTCAAAGAGCTCCCCCTTCGGATCTGTTATGTAAACTGATTCCCCGCGCTGGGCACATCCCATCAAAAACGGGATGATGAAGCCCCTGGATTTGCCGCTGCCCGGCGCACCGATGCACAGCAGATTGTTGTTGTCCCCGGGCACCATGCGGTGGGCGGCGTAGAGGGCGTACTTGTCCGGGTCGTCCGGACGCTTTTTGTATTTGCCCAGCATCATGCCCTTTACCTCGGTCACGCTGCCCACCTCCAGAAACTCCCCCATCTCCTTCCGGGTCAGGAACCCAGAGGAGCCGTGGGTGCCGTCGGGCAGGATGTCAAAGCCCCGGCTGTCCCGGGTGGCCTTGTAGCCGGAAAACCACTTGTACCCCGTCCCGGTAAACAGACACACCAGCAGGGCAATGACGGCGGTGGCCCCCAGACCGAAGGGGGTGAACAGCACGAACCAGTTGCGGAAGGGGTTGAACACCCAGATGCTCTCCGCCACCTCCTCCCCCGCCTTGTGGAAGGTGGAGGCGATGCCCAGCCGGATGGAGTTGAGGATCAACCCGTAGAAATACCAACCCACCAGCCCCACGGCGGCGTAGAACGGCAGTTTCTTTTTGTGGCGCTCATACCAGGGGCCGACTTTGGGTTCAAGGCGATCTTCCAGTTCTTCGATGAGCTTGGATAAGCGGGGCATCCGCCACATCTCCTTTCACAGTAAGGAATTGGGTGCGCGGGGGCACATAGGGCGCGGGCTTCCTGCCGATGACGGCGGAGATAGCGTCCGCCGTGAGCACAAACACCCGCGCCAGATTTTTGTCACGGCAGCGGGGAAACAGCACCTGCTCCGCCTGCCCTTCCAAGGCGGCCATGGCGATCTGGGGGAAACCCCGGCTTCTGGCTGTGCGGATAGCAGCGTTGATCCGGCGCAGATCCATGTCCGTCGCCATGAGGAAGGGCACACCCTGGAACATGGCGTCCCACTCGGGCACATCATCGGGGGGCGGGCGGTACTGGCTTTTCAGAGCCGCCTGGGTGAGCTTCCGGCGGTAGTCCGGCACGGCCATGATTTGAAGCTGCACCGCCCCGGTGCTGTCACAGGACAGCAGATGAACCGGGAGCTGAAGGCAGCGGTACGCGCCACCATAGGTGAGCAGCTTGGTATCCTTCCGCTCCATGGGGCGGTCCAGTTCGCTGAGGACGCTCTTGTAGCTGTCCCCGGCAAAGAGAAAGGCCCGCCCCACGTCCCGGAACCGGGCGGTCTGGTTGGAGAACGCCGCCAGCTCATCCATCAGCGCCAGCTTCCCGATACCGGGACAGACGTAGTGCATGGCGTACAGGCTGTCCCCCAGACGGGCCAGGGCGGCTACCCGGGTACTGCCCCAAGGATTTGAGCCCTTACTCCGGGCAATAGATGGAAGGAACAGGGCTGCGGAACCGTCCAGCTCCTCCGGCCCGAGGGTGAAGGGGTTGACCCCGCCATGGTAGGCGGTCACCACCAGCCGGGACACCCGGACACGGCGCTCGATCAGCGGCGGGTGGTAGGCCCGGGTGGTCTGGGGAGTTGCGCCCTCCAGCAGATGCTCCAAAAGGAGCTTCCCCTTGCTGGTGAGCAGCAGCGCCCCGCTCTTTTCATGCCGCCGGATGAGGCCCAGGCCCATGAGGTTTTTCCGCTCGGCATCTGAGGCGATCCCCCTCAAGTCCCTGGGCTGGATGAACTGGCACCAGCACAGCAGCTTCAAAATATCAACGTCCCGATGGCTGAAAATCACGCATACCGCGCCCCCTTTCGTATTTCCTGCGTGCGCCGAAAACGCCCTTGCGCCGGCGCCGGCGCAAGAACTTTTTCGGCGCTTTTCCAAGCCCCCTATGGGGAGCCAATCTGATGGCTCCCCATAGAAGTCAGCTTTTTTCACGTCCCGCGTTTTTGCCGCCGCCCCGAAAGCCCTTGTTTTCAACCGCTTGGAGCGGCGGACACCCATCAGATTTTTGAAAACCCACTAACCGGCCGAAAATGGCCCAAATCGAGACAAAACCTGATGGGTGTCCCGGTCACTTTTTGGGGCAATTCAGCTCCACCCACCGCTGTAAAAATCATGGGTCTGATAGTCCCCGGAGTGGAAGGCGAAGAAGTCCGCCGCATCCGCCATGTCCAGCAGCGTGATGTGGCACACGTCCAGCTCGCTCCGCCCAGACAGCAGCGCCAGGCCCAGGGTTTGCTGGTCGTCATCCGGGATGAGCCTGCCCTTGATGGCGTTGCTCACCGCCTTCCAACCCTTGTTGTCCTGGTCGAAAATGTGGCGGCCCTGGATGCCGGTGAACTCGTCGATCACCAGCAGCGCCCGGTTGAAAAAGGGCAGCTTGCCCCCCTGCGCCTCGTAGTCGTCCAGCAGGCGGCGGATGGTGTCGCTGAGCCACTCCGGGGGGTGGAACCGGCAATGGGGCAGCAGGGTGTTCAGCGTGATGTGGAGCCAGTTATACCCCAGCAGCTCCACCGACCCGGCGATCTCCATGGGCGGGAGGACGGGCCGGGAGCCGTAGCCCCCGGCGCCGGTGCTGTACCGTTCGCACAGCTTCCGCACCTCCAAGGCCGCGCTCTCAAACTGCGCCGCCGTCTGCTCCAGCGCCCGCTGGAGCTTGTCCGGGTCGGGCTGTCCGCTATCTGCCAAGGCCGCCAGTGTGCCAGTCTGGCAAAAGGCGTTGTTGGCCAGCTTCTGGAGGTGGGCGGCGTCCTGCCGGAAGCTCATTTGCCGCCCTCCTTCCTCTTTGTCCGCAGGTCGGTGGGGGAGGTGGTGATGGCGTCGTACTCCTTCTCAGTGGCGTGGAACTGCACCGGGACGTGGTTGTAGCCGATGCACAGCAGGCCCTCCCCCCGGCGGAACCGGGTGATCTGCCTGACCTCATCCTCAGAGAGATTCAAGACACCCTGGATGAGCCGGGCCTCCTGTTCCTCCATCTGCATCACCAGCTTGATCCGGCTGGAGTCCAGAATACCCTTGCCGTATTTGCCGCCGTCCAGCCCAAACAGATCTTGCATTCCCTGGGTAGAGGTGATGGCGATGCCGCCCAGGCCGCGAATAGTCTTGACCATTTCTTGCACAAAGCCTGCCGCTAAGGGGTTGGAGTTGGCCCCCACCAGGGACCACAGCTCGTCGGCGATGAGGGCGGACAGGTCGCTGCCCGCATCCATGATGAGGTCGTTGGCGATGTCGGTGGCCCAGAAAATACCGGGAAGCAGCAGGTCGTCTGGCATCCCGGAGGTGTCCAGCACGATGTACTTGTTGTCCAGGTCGATGTCATTGCGCTGGCCCATGGCGGAGGCCGAGCCGGTAACATAGCGGGCCAGCACCACAGCCAAGTGCCTGGTGTCCGGGTTCTGGGAGAGCACATCGTACCAGTCCGGCAGGATGGGCATTTCCACAAACCGGCCATTTTCATCGGTGATGGTGGCGTTGTCAAAGGTGATCCCATACCGCCGGTAGCACTCCACCAGGGAGGAATCCAGCAGGTTTTTATCCTCATCGGAGAGGTCACGTTTCTGGAGCGAACACCAGATAATCAGCCGGGATATCTTGTCCGCCAGCACGGAATCATCCCGGGCGGCCATGTCCCGCAGGCCCGCGTAGCTGTCCAGCGATTTGCGCCGGATGGCCATGATGTTGGGGCAGTCCTTGGAGGACGGGGACAAGCGCAGATACAGACCACCCAGCAGCTCGCACAAGGGGCGGAACTCGTGGCCCTTCTTGGGCACGATGAAGATGACCCGCCGCCCCTGCTGCCGCAGCCGTCCGCCCAGGCATTGCAGGGTAAAGGTCTTGCCCGCGCCGGAGGAGCCGCCGATCCAGCAGTTTCCGTTGGTGTACTTATAGTCATTATAGGGGTCAAGGAACACCGGGGAGCGGTTGTAGAGGTTCAGGCCCAAAAAAATGCCGTTGCGGTCGCTGAGCTCATAGGAGGCAAAGGGGAACGCCGCCGCCACGCCGGAGGTGAGGGCGTTGCGCCGGGATTTGCGCTCCACGTCCGCGTCCAGAGCCAGCAGAGGGAGCGCCGAGAGGAACGCCTGCTCGTTTTTGTAGTCACAGCGCCGGGCGATCATGATGTTCTCCCGGTCATTGGGGGATTTCAGATAGATGTTCACCGGCAGCACCT
>CAJTYK010000102.1 GCA_910584285.1 uncultured Oscillospiraceae bacterium | reverse complement strand
ATATGCTTCGGCTGGTGGACGAGACGATTGGAGGGAATATCATGTACGACGAGAGACCCAAGCCCACCCGGGTGGACTGGGAGAGGGTGCGGGATCAGTATGCGGCGGAGGCGGCGGAGCGCTGGGGCAACACTGAGGCGTTCCTGGAGAGCCGGGAGAAGCACGCCAAGTATACCCCTGAGCAGGAGGCGGCCATCCAGGCGGAGATGGAGGAGATCTTCACTGCTTTCGGCCAATGCGCCGATCCCACGGGGGTGGAGGCCCGGGCGCTGGTGCGCCGCTGGCAGGAGCACATCACCAAATACCACTACAACTGCACCGACAGCATCCTGGCCTGTCTGGGGGAGATGTATGCCAACGACCCCCGGTTCCGGGAGAATTTGGACAAGTACGGCCCCGGTACGGCGGAGAAGATGAGCGCAGCCATCGCCGCGTACTGCAAGAAGTAAAGCGAAAAAATCCCCCGGACGCTCCACCGTCCGGGGGATTTGGGTTGTTCAGGCTGCGGGGGTCTGGGTCTGAGGGCGCAGAGCGGGCTTCAGCACGGGAATCCGGGGCAGCAGCTTCAGCAGCGGCGTGCCCAGGGCGTAGCACACCAGCGCCTCGGCAGGGATAAAGGTGAGGGCGTTCCAGCCGCAGGCCGTCCAGAAGGCCCCGTTCAGCGTGCCCACCTCCGTCCAGGCCCACATGGGGGACAGGATCAGGGCGTTGACCAGGATGGGGGGCAGGGCCGCCAGATACCACTTGGGCATCTTTATGGTGAGCCACGCGGCGACGGCAGTGGCCAGGGTGCCAAACAGCCAGTCCAGCGGGCCGAAGGGGGACAGCAGGTTGGTGAGGAAGCACCCCACCACCAGCCCCGGCGCGGCGGCGGGGAACAGGAAGGGCAGCACGGTGAGGGCCTCGGCAAACCGGCACTGGAACACCAGAAAGTTCAGGCCGAAGATGTTGGCGAAATAGCCCATCACGGTGTAGAGCGCCGCCACCATGGCGGCAATGGTCAGATCGCGGACGGAAAACCTGTGCATCAAAAAAGCCTCCTTTATGTTTAGAGCGCCATCGCGTTGGCGCAGCGGCGGGCGTTCCTTCCGAGCGGGAACGCGCTTTCCCGCCCGCGGCTCTCTGCCCGCCGGTTGGACCGAAGTGGAGGTCGGTCACGCTTATCTTATCACAGGTTTTGCGTTGTGTACAGGTTTTTTTCAAAGTTCCCGGATATAGTAGAGATCCTCGCCCTCCATGGCGGCGGTGGGCCGGAAGCCCTGCCGGAGCCAGAACCGGGCGCCGCCCCCGTTGTCCCGATGGCACCCCAGGGCGATGGGCCGGGGGCCGAATTCCTCATACACCCGCCGCACCGCCTCGTCCAGCACGTACGCGCCCACGCCTTGGCCCCGGAGCCGCCGGTCGATGACAAAGCCCATCAGCCGGTAGAAGGACCGGCCCCGCATCTCCTCCGGGTCGGTGTCCCAGGGAATGGCCTCCCCCAGCAGGATTACCCCCGCGCAGTTCCCTCCGCACCGCGCCACAAAGGTGCGTCCGGCGCAGCCGTGCTCCAGGCCGTACCGGGTCAGCTCCATGAGCTCGTCCACTGTGTCCACGAAGTCCTCCGGCACGTCGGCGCGGTCGATGGCCTGGGCCTCGGCCAAATTGTCCTCTGTCAGGGGCTCCAGCGTGATTTGACGAAAATCCATGCTCAATCCTCCGTCCGCACCAGGTTCACCGTGTCCTCCAGCAGGCAAGGCTCGCCCAGGATGGTGCGCAGGTTCTCAAAGACTACCGGCACTCCCGGCCCCTCGAGGCCGTCCTGCATGACGTGGAAGTGGAGGTGGGGCACCCAACTGGAGCCGCTGCTCCCCACCCGGCCGATCTGCTGTCCGGCCTTCACCGTCTCACCGGGTTTCACCGCCACGCTGCCCTTTTGCAGGTGGGCGTACAGGGACAGCTCGCCGCCCTTGTGGCGCAGAAGCACATGGTTGCCGTCGATGCGGGCGTGTTCGCCGTACCGGGCCTCGATCTCCGCCAGATCCGTGTTGTCGTCCGTGTCGTCCAGCTCATCAAAGGTCTCCTCCACCACCCCGCCGCAGGCGGCATAGACCGGGCGGCCGCCGAGGACAGGGCGCTCCAGCGTCTCGTCAAAGGCCCCGGCGTCAAAGGCAAACTCGCTGTTGCGGCACCAGCGGTGGGAGTTGAGGCTGGGGTAAGTGTCGGTCACCACCGCCGTCCCCGCCAGGGGGAAGCGCCAGCGGTTGGGGCTCCGGTAGGGGATTACGGGAATGGTGCGGGTCACGGTGTTTCCCCCGCAGTCCGCCTCAATGCGCAGCTTATCCACCACTCCGGAGGCGAAAAAAGAAAAATGCTCGTGGAGGAAGGCTTGCTCGGGGCGGTAGTCCAGCCCCAGAATGCGCCCCAGGCTGCTGTCCCGGTAGCGAGGCAGTTCCTCCCGGGCGTAGGCCAGCCGGGCGGCGATCTCCTCCGGGCCGTAGCGCAGCCGCAGTAGTTCCCGGCCCTCCGCCACACAGGTAAAGGTCAGCGCGGAGGGGAAGGGTTCCCCGTCAAATTCCAGATACCGCAGGAAAAAGTCGTTGTGGATCAGGTGCTCCTCCCGAACCACGGAATAGAGCATGGAATCGCAGTTGATTGACATTTGAATCACCTCGTTTTCATAGAAACTGCTGGGGACAGCGCGGGGCATCCCCGGCGGTGCAGGCGGATCCAGCCGATTGACACCGACTGGATCCGTATATTATAGTAGGGAAAGGATACGTGTCAAAGCCTTTTGACAGGCCAAAACAGGGCTGTGTCAACCCCTTTTGATAGACAAAGACGGAGGTATTTGAGAGAATGCTTCCGAAAGGAGGACAACCCAATGGAAATAGGAAAGAAGCTGAAGGCGGCGCGGAGCCGCGCGGGGCTTACCCAGGAGCAGGCGGCGGAGCGGTTGTTCGTGTCCCGCCAGACCGTCTCCAATTGGGAGAATGAGAAAACCTACCCCGACATCGCCAGCGTCGTCAGGCTGTCCGATCTGTATTCCATCAGCTTAGACGAACTGTTGAAAGGGGATGCCGAAATGCTGGAGCATTTAGAGGAGAGCACCGATGTGGTGAAAAGCAATCAAAAGCTGATCCTGGCGGCGGCCGCCAATATCGTGGTGTTTTTGGCCTGTCTGGTCATGGCGGCCTTTCTGCCGGAGAGCGTGTTCATGGTGGCCTGCGTGTTTTGTCTGGCGGTGGTGAGCGTGGCGCTTCTGCTGTACCAAATCGTGAAAAGGATATGAGGGAATCAAATGAATCATCTTTACATTGTTTTTGCCGCCGTAGGGGCGGCGGGGGTTATTGTGGGCAGCTTTTTCTGCGTGTACCAGATCTACAGGCTGGTGCAGGTGGACGCGGAGTGCCGGGGCTTGAAGCACCCCAGGCTATGGGGGCTGCTGGCCGCCTCGGGCAACGGCCAGACGGGGGTGCTGCTGTACCTCGTCGGGCGCAGGAAGCACCCTGTCCTGTCCATGTCGGAGGGACAGAGGGACGATATGGGGCGGCGCAAAAAGCGGTTCGGCGTGGGGCTGGTGTTCCTGACGCTGGGGGCCGTGATCTGCGTGCTCAGTATGCTGTTAGGGGGACAAATGGGATAAAAAGGGCCGCCGGCAGACTGCCGGCGGCCCTTCCTTATGTTAGAGTTACGCGAACTTGCCGGTGTTCAGCTTCACGCCGGGGCCCATGGTGGACGCGGCGACGCAGCTCTTGACGTACTGGCCCTTGGCAGCGGCAGGCTTGGCCTTGACAATGGCGCCCATGAGGGCGTTCAGGTTGTCGGACAGCTTCTCGGGGCCGAAGGACACTTTGCCGATGGGGCAGTGGATGATGTTGGTCTTGTCCAGGCGGTACTCCACCTTACCGGCCTTGATCTCGTTGACGGCCTGGGTCACGTTGGGGGTGACGGTGCCGGCCTTGGGGGAGGGCATCAGGCCCTTGGGGCCCAGCACCTTACCCAGACGGCCCACCACGCCCATCATGTCGGGAGTGGCCACGACGACGTCGAAGTCGAACCAGTTTTCCTTCTGGATCTTCTCCACCATATCCATATCGCCCACATAGTCGGCGCCGGCGGCCTTGGCCTCCTCGGCCTTGTCGCCCTTGGCGAACACCAGCACCCGGGCGGTCTTGCCAGTGCCGTGGGGGAGGACGATGGCGCCGCGAACCTGCTGGTCGGCGTGGCGGGAGTCCACGCCCAGCTTCACGTGCAGCTCCACGG
>CAJTYK010000101.1 GCA_910584285.1 uncultured Oscillospiraceae bacterium | reverse complement strand
CCGCCCCTGCCGCCCACAATCAGCTCGCACAGGGACAGAATGAAGTCACTTTTCAGGGACAGGGGATCTTCATCGTCCGCATAGTCCGGGTTGATGTCCATAGGGTTGATGTAAGTGCCGGAGCTGGCGGAGGGGGTCAGCTTCACCACCTGTCCCCCCAGGCGGTTGACAAGGGGGTAATATTCCCCCTCCGGGTCTGCTATGACAATATCATCCTCCGGCCACGTCAGAAACACGTTGACGATCTCCCGCTTGGCGGCAAAGCTCTTGCCGCTCCCAGGAGTTCCGAGGAACATCCCGTTCGGGTTTTTCAAGCGCTTGCGATCAGCCATGATGACATTGTTAGACAGGGCGTTCATGCCGTAGTAGAGGGCCTGCCCGTCCATCCGCAGCTCCTTTGTCATAAAGGGAATGAAAATCGCCGTGGAGCTGGTTGTCATGCCCCGCTGTATCTCGATGCCGTTCCAGCCCAGGGGGAGGGAGGACATATATCCCTGTTCCTGCTGCCAGTCCAGCCGCCGGAGGGTGCAGTTGTGCTTTTGGGCGATGCCGGACACGGTGAACACCTCGTTTTCCAGCCGCTCCCGCGTGGGGGCGGTGTTCACCACCAGGAACGTGAGCAGGAACATCCGCTCGTTGCGCGATTGCAGGTCGGCCAGGAGGGCCGCCGCGTCCTTGGCGTAGGTGATGAGGTCAGGGGGCAGAATATCGGGGTCGTAGCCGCTCCGGGTGGCCTTGCGCTGTTCCTCCACTTTCATCTTGTCGATGTCGGAGATTTTGCCCTTTACCGTCTTGATGGCCTTGGTCTGGTCTACCGTCTGGACGTGGAGGGTCACGGTCATTTCCGCGTCCAGCTCCAACAGCTCCAGCAGGAGCTTGTCAGACAGCTCCGAAGCCATGATTTGCAGAAAGGACGCCGCCCCCCAGGACTGGCCCACCCGGAACGTCCGGCTCTGGCGGAAGTCAAAGCTGTCGGGGACAATGAAATCCTTTGTCCCCATGCCCGTCTTGGGGATGTCCCCCCAGGAGAAGCGGAACGGCTCCCGGCCTCCGGGGTGGAGCTGGCCGTGGAGGGCCTCCAGCCGCTCCCAGCCGTTGAGGACGTGGGACTGCACCCCCAGCCGCTTGAAGTTACCCATGATGTCAGCCTCCACACGCTCCAGCCGGGGCCGGGCGGCGGCGAGGTTGTCGGCGGGAGCGCCGAACGTGATGTACTTGGAGCGGACAATGCCGTTATTGCTCCGGGCAATCTGCCGTTTCAGCATATCCACATACTCGCCCCGGATGCTGTCAAATTCATCGTGGGCCATAGGGATATTGACCTTATAGCGGCCCCCGCCACGGGAGCGGTGATTGACAAAGGAGAGCTGGAACGGCAGGGCGCTGTCGAAGTAGTTCAGGAACGAACACCACCCGCTGAAAATGGCCGCCTGATCCTCGGTGGACGCAACGGAATAGTTGATGTCCTCATAGGCGATGGTTTTGGTGTAGTAGCCGTCCCGCACCCGGCAAACGCCGTCTTTCAGCATTTCCAGGTAGGGAACGGTCTGCTGGGCGGAGAGGGCCGCCCGGCCCTT
Organism: uncultured Oscillospiraceae bacterium; assembly: GCA_910584285.1. Taxonomy (GTDB): domain Bacteria; phylum Bacillota; class Clostridia; order Oscillospirales; family Oscillospiraceae; genus Enterenecus. Next base: position 2,716 of record CAJTYK010000101.1, on the reverse strand, counting down.
ACCCCTTGCGGGGCCGTGTTTGGGTCGCTGATTTTTCTGCAATCGGTTCCTCCTTTTCCACCTGTCCGGCAAAGGGCGCGTACAGGTTTTCCGTCCGGTAGGGCCTCACGCCGGGGCGCAGGAGCTTGGCCCGGACAATGTTCCGCACCACCTTTTCAAAGGGCTGGCCGTCCTTTTCGTACATCGCCATGAAAAAGGCGGGGAGCATGACGGCCAGCATCAGGAACATCGCCCCGCTGTTCCCGATGGCGCTCCGGGTCAGCAGAAAGGCGGGGATGCCCACCGCCGCCCCACAGCCGAAGCACACAAGCTGGCGGCTGGTCAGGTTAAAGGCCAGCTTGGTCTTGATTTTGGACAGGTCATTGGGGATGCTCACATAGGCCATGTTTCAACCTCCTTTCCGGCCCAGCCGCTTCTGGCCACGATGGCCATAAGTTGACCGTAGGCTCCACCTCGTTCCCCCACACGTCCCAGCCGGGCGGGGTCTGCCGGGCGAACAGCTCCACGCGGGGCAGGTCGCCCATCAGGGCCACAATTTTCTCGCGGGCCTCGTCCGGCTTTTTGCTGTGGCCCTCTATGGGGGAGATAATGAATTGATGCACATTCGCCGCCCGCCGCCGGGGATGGCCCCGTGTTGCCAGCAGACACACCTCCGCATTGGAGCGCGTCCAGAAGCCCAGCCCATAAAACCAGCTATCCGCCCGGCGGTTCTTTTTCAGCCAGACGAACGCCACGCTCTTGTAGGTGAAGCCCCACGCCTTAATCAGCCGCAGGGCCTCCGGGAGCTGGGGGAACGTGGCCCACAGGAACAGGGCGCTGTCCGGGGCCGCGAGGTCGGCCACAGGCAGGGCGCACAGCTCGTCAATGCTCATGGTGGGATAGTGCCGCTCCGCCGCCCCCTGCAAGCCCTTTTGGGCGTAGCGCCAGGGCGGGTCGGCGTAGATAATGGAATATCCTCCGATAGTTACACCCCTTTCCCGCCCTGGGCCACGGCCTCCTCCGCCCGGCGCACCCGTTCGGCGGCAGGGCCGTAAAAGGCCGGGGCGTTCTCAAAACAAATGTAGCGGCGGCCCGTGTTGACGGCGGCCACCGCCGTTGTGCCGCTCCCGGCGCAGATGTCCGCCACCACCTCGCCGGGGCGGGTGTAGGTGCGGATGAAATACTCGCACAGGGAAACGGGCTTTTGCGTGGGGTGGACGGCGTTTGCCACCGTGGGGAACGCCAGCACATTCCCAGGAAACCGCCGCCCGTCCGACTCGCCGCTGGTGCGCTCAAACTTCCCATAGTTGGGGCTGTTGCCGCTCTGCCGGTGGATTTTCTTGTACGGCTCCCCCTGTTCATACTGCGGATCGTACAGGGGGGACTTCCGATAGAACACCAGAATATTCTCCGATTTTTTCAGCGGGGCGCGGCGGGCGTTGAGAAAGCCGGAGCATCGGCTCTTGTACCACACCCATTCATAGCGGAGCATGGGGAGGTTGGACGCGCCCAGCACCTTGTCATAGGGGCATTGGGCGAACAGCAGCACCGCCCCCTCCGGCTTCACCGCCCACCGCACCGCCTCCCACAGCTCCGGCAGGGGCAAAGGCACATCCCAGTAATTCCGGGTCGTGCCGTAGGGCGGATCGGTCAGGAGCATATCAACCGAGTGCCGGGGCAGGGAGCGCAGCCCCTCGATGCCGTCCATGAGAAACAGGCCGTCCGGGGCCAGGGGCCGCCCGTCCGGGGCAAAGCTCTGGCCACACTGGCCAGAAGTAAGAATTTCCTGCATAAATCACCGTCCTTTCGTCAGTGAGCGCCAAAGACGCGCTGGGCGATGCCGCCCGTTTTGAACAGCATGAAGCACAACAGCACCGTGTAGCCGATAGTCCCCCAAATGGCCCCTATGGGGTCGCCGCTGGTGGCGATGCCCTGAATGAGTACGGCGTAGATCGCCACACATACCAGAATGAGCATCCCCTGGAACGCCACGGCAAACAGGGATTTCAGGTAGTTCTGCCCTGTCCCGCCCAGCTCCCGGTTGGAGAGGGTCGCCACGGGGATGGGGGCAAGGCTGGTCAGCAGATATATTTCAATCATGCGGCCATACACCAGCACAAAAATAATGATGTTCAGGGCCGTCATGGTGACGTTGATTAAAATGGACTGCATGAACAGGCCCAGCAGGGAGCCGATGTCCATTGTCTCCAGCGTGGCCTCCAGGTCGGCCAGCATATCCGGCGTGACGCTGGTACTGCCCCGTATCAGCCCCGCCGCGCTTGCAATCGCGCTCTGCGACACATCAAATACCGCCATAACGATATTGAATGTGTTTGTCAGGATCAGGATGGCGCAGGACGTTTTGAATACCCACTTGTAGATATTCGCCACGTCAAATTCGTGCATATTATTTTTTTCGAGGATCATCTGGATCAGCTCGTAGGTTGCCACAAAGGTCAAGACCAGCCCGGCGATAGGCAGTATCACCGTTTCGGAAAGCTGGCGGATGAGGGAGAACACCCCGGCGTGCCATGCCGCCGGGGTGGTTCCCACCTGCACCGCGATCTCCCCGACTTGGGCGTTGACGTTATCGAACAGCCCGCCCAGGTTGCCCATGATCCCGTCAATCAGCAGCTCTTTGAGCCATTCCGTGATCCAGTCGGTGAGAATACCCATAGGCCCCCGCCCTTAGAACAAGGTAGACAGCAGGGGGATCAGGGTCGTACCCAGCACGATG
>CAJTYK010000100.1 GCA_910584285.1 uncultured Oscillospiraceae bacterium | reverse complement strand
CCGCCTCCCAGTCCGGCAAGCCCCGTGGGGCCGACCTGTCCGAGATGGTCAAGACGAAGGTGCAGCTGCGCATCACCGAGGTGAACCGCGCCCGCCGCCGCGTGGTGGGCTCCATCCGCGCCGTGGCTGCCGAGGCCCGGGCCGCCGCCGCTGCCGAGATCTGGAACAACATCGAGGTGGGCAAGCACTACAGCGGCACCGTCAAGAGCCTGACCTCTTATGGCGCCTTTGTGGACATCGGCGGTGTGGACGGCATGGTGCACATCTCCGAGCTGTCCTGGTCCCGGATCAAGACCCCCGCCGAGGTGGTGTCCGTGGGCGACCCCGTGGAGGTGTACGTCATCTCCTTTGACCCGGAGAAGAAGAAGATCTCCCTGGGCATGAAGGATCACAGCCAGGAGCCCTGGACGGTGTTCACCAATAAGTACGCCGTGGGCGACACCGCCTCCGTGCGCATTGTGAAGTTGATGACCTTCGGCGCCTTTGCCGAGATCGTCCCCGGTGTGGACGGCCTGATCCACATCTCTCAGATTGCGGATCACCGGGTGGAGAAGCCGGGCGATGTGCTGGCCGAGGGCGATGTGGTGGACGCCAAGATCATCGCCATCGACGAGGAGAACAAGAAGGTCTCCCTGTCCATCCGCGCCCTGCTGGAGGACGCCCCCGTTGAGGATGACGGGGACGAGCCCGAGGAGGACGGCGAGTAAGTCAAACCGTGAAAAAAGGCTGCCGCTTGCGCGGCAGTCTTTTTTGTGAGAGGAGAGAGCGGCATGGGGCCAGATGTGGTGATCACCCCCTGCGGGGACTATGAGCACAAGACGGTACGGGCCGCTCTGGAGGGGGCGCTGGCCTCGCTGGGTGGGCTGGACTGGGTGCGGCCGGGTATGCGGATTGCGGTGAAAGTGAACCTGCTCACCGCCGCTAAGCCGGAGCAGGCGGCCACTACCCATCCCGCGGTGCTGTGCGCCCTGACGGAGCTGCTGACAGAGCGGGGGGCAGAGGTGACGGCGGGAGACAGCCCCGGCGGGCTGTATAACGCCGCCTTTGTGAACCGGGTGTACGCCACGTGCGGCATGGAGGCGGTGGAGCGGTACGGCGGCAGGCTCAACCAAGACTTTTCGGAGCGGGAGGCCGTCTACCCGGAGGGAAAGGTGTGCCGCAGCTTCCGCTATACGGGATGGCTGGACGGGGCGGACGCCATCATCGACCTGTGCAAGCTGAAAACCCACGGCATGATGGCCATGACCTGCGGGGCCAAGAATCTGTTTGGGGCTGTCCCGGGGACGGTGAAGCCGGAGTATCACTTTCGCTTCCCCGATCCGATGGACTTTGCCCGGATGATTGTGGATCTGAACGAGTACTTCAAGCCCCGGCTCACCATCGTGGATGCGGTGGACTGCATGGAGGGCAACGGCCCCGGTAGCGGCACCCTCCGGCACATGGGGGCGCTGGTGGCGTCGGACAGCCCCCATAAGGCGGATCTGCTGTGCGCGAAGCTCATCAGCCTGGACCTGGAGGAAGTCCCCACCCTGAGGGCCGCCCAGGAGCGGGGCCTGATCCCGCTCACTGCGGAGGAGCTAACGGTGGAGGGTGACCCTGCCGCCTTTGTCATTTCGGACTTTCAGCTGGTGGCCGCCGGCAGCGTCAGCCACCTGTTCCGCGGGGACGGGAAAAGCCCGCTCAGGCGGGTGAAGGGGGCGGTGATCGAGAAGCTGCTGGCCCAGCGGCCCCGGCTGGAGGGGGAGAAGTGCGTGGGATGCGGCAGATGCCGGGACGTATGCCCGGCGGACGCCATCGCCATGGTGGGCAAAAGGCCCAGAATTGACCGGAAAAGATGCATTCGCTGCTTTTGCTGTCAGGAGTTCTGCCCGGAGAGCGCCATGATCGTACACCGCACCGCCATCGCGCGACTGCTGAGCCATTGAGGAGCATGGTGATGGAAAAACTGATCTTGTACCGGCCCCGGCTGGAGGAGCTGGACTACCGGCAGTCGCTGCTGGCCGACCCGGAGACCATGGCCTACAACCACGCCTATGGGGGTGCCATCGACTTTCCCCGGGAACGCTGGGCGGACTGGTATGCCCAGTGGGCGGAGGACGGGGCGGGGGAGCGGTTTTACCGCTACCTGCGCCGGGAGAGCGACGGGAAGCCGGTGGGCGAGGTGGCTTACCACTATGACAGCGAGTTTGGAGAATCTATCTGCGACGTGCTGGTGGCGGCCCAATACCGGGGCCGGGGCTATGGGCGGCAGGGGCTGGAGCTGCTGTGTTCCGCCGCCAAGGAAAACGGCGTGAAGCGGCTGGTGGACAATATCGCCATCGACAACCTCTCAGTGGGGTTGTTTCTTCGCGCCGGGTTCCGGGAGCGTCTGCGGAACGACGAGTATATCCTGGTGGAAAAGGAACTGTAAAAAGGCGGGACAGCCTGCTTGCTGTCCCGCCTTTCGCTACGCCGCCAGGGTGTACAAGGAGTAAAAATACCCCTTTTCCGCCATGAGGGCGTCAAAATCCCCCCGTTCCTGGATGCGCCCGTCCCGGAGAACGAGGATCTCGTCATACTGCGCCATCAGCGCCTCGTCCAGCCGGTGGGTGACCACCAGCCGGGTGAGCCCATCCAGGTGGAGGATGGCGTCGGTGACGGCAAAGGCGGTCTGATTGTCCAGGGCGGCGGTGGCCTCGTCCAGCAGCAGCACCGGCGTGCCCCGGAGCAGGCACCGGGCGATGGATACCCGCTGGCGCTCTCCGCCGGACAGGCCCGCACCGTTCTCCCCGCAGCGGTAGTCCGCCCCCCGCTGCTCCAGCAGCTCCCACAGGCCGGAACGCTTTACCGCCTCCTCCACCAGAGCGTTGGGAAAGTCCCGGAACATGGTGATGTTGCTGCGGATGGTGTCGTCAAAGAGGAACACATTCTGCCCGATGAGGCTCATGAGATCGTACAGGCTGTCCGGATCCACCTCCCGCAGCTCCTTCCCGTCGATGGCGATGGAGCCGCTGTAGCCGTCGTAGGCCCCCATGAGCAGGTTGAGCAGGGTGGACTTGCCCGAGCCGGAGCCGCCCACTATGGCGTACTTCTTCCCCGGTTCCAGGGTGAGGGAGAGATCTTTCAGCACCGGCTCGTCCGGTTCATAGCCAAAGGTAACGTGCTTTAGGGCGATGCCCTCGTTAAGGACGGGCGGGATGGCCTTGCCGGAGCGGGCGGCGTGCTCCTCGGAGACCTGGGCCAGCTTTTCCACCAGCCCGGCGGCGGCCTTGCGGCTGGCCCAATACTGGGGGACGATGTTGATGGCGTTGATCATGGTGCCGGACAGGTTGACGAACACCACAACGGTGCCGCCGGAGATGCTGCCTCGAATGGCCAAATAGGCGCCGATGATGAAAATGCCGAACTGCATGATAAAGCCACACACGCCGGACAGGGTTTTGACCTGCCCCGTGCCCCAGCGCCGGCGGCGCTTGGCGTTTTCCACGGTCTGGTTGGCGGCGTCGAACTGGCGCTGGGCCTCCTGCTCGGCCTTGAAGCTCTTGATGACGGAAAAACCGTTGAGCAGATCCTTGATCTGGGCCATGAAGCTCTCGTTCTGTTCGCTGACCTCCTGCTCCCGGCGGGTGAGCACGCCCCCGGTGAGGATGGCCACGGCGATGGGCAGGATGCTGAGCAGAATGGCGATGACAGCCAGCACGGGACTGTACCACAGCATCATCCCCAGGGAGCCCACGAACAGGACGGTGTACTCGAGGATGGCAAAGCTGTTTTCCAGGTAGTTGGTCTCGATGGTGGTCACGTCGTTGGTGAGGGTGGACAGGTAGCGGCTGGTGTTTTCCTGGGAAAAGGCGCTGATGCTTTTTTCCGACAGCCTGCGGAAGGCCAGGGACTTGTACTGCCCCATGGCCCGGCAGAGGAACCTGGCCTTGGCCCATTGGATGGACAGCGCCAAAATTAGGTAGGATATGCACACGGCCGCCACATATTTGAGGGCGTGGGTGAGCTGTCCCATGCTGCCCGACGAGGCGGCGTCCAGCAGCTCGCCCAGCAGCCAGGACACCATCAACGTGATAGGTATGCCCAGCAGAGTGAGCAGCAGGGTGAGGGCAAAATTCAGGCGGTTGCCCGCATAAAAGGCCCGGAAAAAGGGCCGGGCCACGTTTGCTTGTCCTTTGCGCTTCATAATTTGTCCTCCTCCTGTGTTTTCTTCCACACGCCGCCCCGGAGCAGACGCTTTCCCGCCCCGCCGATGTTGAATAGATAGCCCCCCGCCTGCATCATGCAGCGGGCCAGGTAGAGGAAGGGCACCAGCGTCACATCCTCCTCCCGGCGGGAGTAGGAATTGGTCA
>CAJTYK010000099.1 GCA_910584285.1 uncultured Oscillospiraceae bacterium | reverse complement strand
CGTCTTTTGCCAAAGCGTCATACCTCCAGTTGATCTCGGAACGCGGCCAGCGCCCTTCTCAGTTCCTTGTCGCTCAGGGCCTCGCCCTGCTTCAGCTTTTGAATGGCTGGGTGGTCATATCCCTGGGGGGAGCCGGCCAGCACGGTGACGTGCCCTGGCTGCTTGGCCTTGGGCCGCGCGCACTTCCGCCGCTTGCCGTCGGCCAGCAGCAGCCGCTTCCCCTCCTGATCCATGCCCACGACGCAGAACAGCCCGCCCCTGTCCCGTCCGGCGTTTGCGCGGACGATCCAGCCTGTGCACTCACTCATAGGCCCCGTCCTCGGTGACCGTGGTGATCTCGGGCCCGTCCTCGGTGATGAGGATGGTGTTCTCATAGTGGGCCGCCAGCGAGCCGTCCGTTGACACGGTAGTCCAGCCGTCCTTGAGCACCTTCACCGGCCAGTCCCCGGCGCACACCATGGGCTCCACGGCGATGGCCATACCCGGCTGGAGCCGGGCGCCGTGCCCGGCGGGGCCGAAGTTGGGTACCTCGGGGGCCTCGTGCATCTTGGCCCCTACGCCGTGGCCCACAAAGTCCCGCACCACGGAATAGCTGTGCTTCTCTACATACTGCTGAACCGCGTGGGAGATGTCGGACACCCGCTGGCCCGCCTTCGCGAATTGGAAGCCCTCCCAGAAGCTCTGGCGGGTCACGTCAATGAGCCGCCGGGCCTCAGAGGAGATCTCCCCGCAGGGGTAGGTGGCAGCGCAGTCGCCGTGGAAGCCGTCGATAAAGGCCCCCACGTCAACGCTGACGATGTCCCCTTCCCGCAGAACGGTCTTTCTGGACGGGATCCCGTGGATCACCACCTCATTCACGGAGATGCAGGTGGAGGCGGGGAAGCCGCCGTATCCCAAAAAGGAGGGTTCCGCCCCCTTGCCCCGGATAAACCTGCGCACCGCGTCGTCAATCTCTTTGGTGGAGATCCCCGGGCGCACCATGCTTCCGGCCAGCGCCCGGGCCTGGGCGGTGATCCGTCCAGCCTTGCGCATGGCCTGCTGCTCCCGGGGGGATTTCAGCGTGATCAGCTCCATGGTCAGACACCCAGAGCGGCCGCGATGGCCTTGGAGGTGTCCTCGATGGTGGGCTGATTGTCCACCACCTTGAGGACGCCCCGCTGGGCGTAAAAGTCCTTGAGGGGCTCGGTCTGGGCGTGGTACACCCGCAGACGATCCTGCACCGTTTCCGGCTTGTCGTCGTCCCGCTGCACCAGCGTCCCGCCGCAGGCGTCGCACACGCCCTCCACCTTGGGGGGGGCGGCCTCCACGTGGTAGGTGGCGCCGCAGGCCGTGCAGGCCCGCCGGCCGGACATGCGCCGCTGGATCTCCTGGTCGTCCACCTCAATATCCAGCACGCAGTCAAACCGGATCCCGGCGGCCTCCAGGGCCTCGGCCTGGGCGATGGTGCGGGGCACGCCGTCCAGGATATAGCCCTTCTGGCAGTCGTCCTCGCCCAGCCGCTCGGCGATGATACCGATGATCACCTCATCGGGCACCAGCTTGCCCGCGTCCATGTAGCTCTTGGCCTGGAGTCCCACGGGCGTGCCGTTTTTCACGGCAGCCCGCAGGATGTTCCCTGTGGAAATGGTGGGGATGCCCAGCCGCTCACTGAAGATGGCGGCCTGGGTCCCCTTACCGGCGCCAGGGGCGCCGAGCATAATGAGCTTCATCTCAGTCACCCCTGATCTCACTCAAGGAAGCCCTTGTAGTGACGCATCATGAGCTGGGCCTCCAAGGCCTTCACGGTCTCCAGCGCCACGCCCACCACGATGATGATGGAGGTGCCGCCGATGCCCAGGCTGCGCCCGGCGCTGCTGCCGAAGGCGCCCATGATGTTGCCCACCACGGTGGGCAGCAGGGCCACGATGCCCAGGTAGATGGCGCCGAAGATGGTCAGCCGGGAGATGACCTTGGACAGGAAGTCACTGGTGGGCTTACCCGGACGGAAGCCAGGGATAAACCCGCCGTTCTTCTTCAGGTTGTTGGCCACCTCGACGGGGTTGAACTGAATGGTGTTGTAGAAATAGCTGAACAGGATGATCAGCAGGAAATACACGATGCCGTACACCCACCCCGAGGTATCAAAGATGGTCAGGAAGGTGTTCCAACCGCTGCCCTTGGTCTGGGCGGAGGGCACGAACATCCCGATGGTGGCGGGGATGGAGGCGATGGCCTGGGCAAAGATGATGGGCAGCACGCCGGACATATTCACCTTGATGGGGATATGGCTGGACTGGCCGCCGTACATCTTCCGGCCCACCACCCGCTTGGCGTACTGCACAGGGATGCGCCGCTCCGCGTCGGTGATGAACACGATGAATGCCACCAGCAGCAGCATACCGATGATGACGAAGGGGATAAACACCGGGTGCATCACCACGGTGGTGGCGGGATCGGCCTTGCCGATCCAGGCGGTCACGCCGTGGTAGATGGTATTCACCATGGCGGGGCCACGGGCCACGATGCCGGCAAACAGGATGATGGAGATGCCGTTGCCGATGCCGAACTCGGTGATCTGCTCGCCCAGCCACATCAGGAAGGCGGAGCCGGCCACGAAGGCGGTGATGATCACGATGGCGGGCCACACACCCTGCACTGTGAGCAGGCTGGTGCCGTTGGTGCCCACCCGGAGGAAGGTGTAGTAACCGAAGGCCTGGATGATGGCGATGCCCACGGTGGCGTACCGGGTGATGGCCTCCAGCTTCTTCTTGCCCTCCTCGCCGCCCTCCTTCTGGAGACGCTCCAGGGCAGGGATGGCGATGGTCAGCAGCTGGATGATGATGGAGCTGTTGATATAGGGCTGGATGCTGAGGGCGAACACCGTAGCCTGGGCGAAGGCGTCGCCGCTCATCACATTGAGCAGGCCGAAGATGCTGCCCGACTGGGCCTCGATATAGGTCTTCAGCATTTCGGTGTCGATGAAGGGCACCGGAATGGCGGCGCCCACCCGGAAGATGAGCAGGGCGAATACGGTGAACAGGATCTTACCCCGCAGCTCCGGCACCTTCCAGGCGTTTTTGATGGTCTGAATCATGCTCAGATCACCTCCGCCGTACCGCCCGCCTTTTCGATCTTCTCTTTGGCCGAGGCGGAGAAAGCGGACGCCCGGACGGTGAGCTTCTTCGTCAGCTCCCCGTTGCCAAGGATCTTGACGCCGTACTCACACTTGGAAATGATACCCTTTTCCAGCAGATCGCAAACATTGACAACCGCGCCGTCCTCAAACTTGTTCAGGGCGGAGACGTTGATGGCCTCCAGGCGCTTGGCGAAAATGTTGTGGAAGCCCCGCTTGGGCAGCCGGCGGGCCAGAGGCATCTGGCCGCCCTCAAACCCGATGCGGACGCCGCCGCCGGAACGGGCCCACTGGCCCTTGTGGCCGCGGCCGGCGGTCTTGCCGTTGCCGGAGCCGGGGCCGCGCCCCTTGCGCTTGGCCACCTGGGTGGAGCCGGGGGCGGGAGACAGTTCATGCAGATTCATGGTCAGCACCTCCATTTAGGCGTTCTCGGTCACCTGGAGCAGGTAACCGATGTGGGCGATCTTGCCCCGGGTAGCCTCGTTGTCGGGCTGCACGGTGGTGTCGCCGATCTTGCGCAGGCCCAGGGCCTCGGCGGTGGCCTTATGCTTGGCCAGGCGGCCGTTCAGGCTCTTGACCAGCTTGATCTCAATCGTTTTAGCCATTGTCGCAAGCCTCCTTAACCTAAGATTTCTTCCACGCTCTTGCCGCGGATCTTGGCGACCTCGGCGGGGCTGCGCAGGGACTTCAGCCCCTCCATGGTGGCCGCCACCACATTCTGAGGGTTGTTGGTGCGCAGGCACTTGGCGCGGATGTCGGACACGCCCGCGGCCTCCATCACCGCACGCACCGGGCCGCCGGCGATGATGCCGGTACCCTTGCTGGCGGGCTTGAGGAGGACACGGCCGGCGCCGAACTCGCCGATGACCTCATGGGGGATGGTGGTGCCAGACAGGGTGACGTTCACCATGTTCTTCTTGGCATCCTCGATGCCCTTGCGGATGGCCTCGGCCACCTCGGCGGCCTTGCCCAGGCCATAGCCCACGCGGCCCTTCTCGTCGCCGACTACCATCAGCGCGGAGAACTTGGCCACACGGCCGCCCTTCACGGTCTTGGAGACCCGGTTCAGGTACACCAGCTTCTCCACAAACTCCTTGGGTTCTCTTTCAAAACGAGCCATATTTTTTCCTCCTCCCTTTAGAACTGCAGGCCGCCCTCGCGGGCGCCCTCCGCCAGAGCCTTCACGCGGCCGTGGTACAGGTAGCCGCCGCGGTCAAACACCACGGCCTCGATGCCCTTATCCTTGGCGCGCTGGGCGATGGCCTCGCCCACCTTCTTGGCGGCCTCGCAGTTGC
>CAJTYK010000098.1 GCA_910584285.1 uncultured Oscillospiraceae bacterium | reverse complement strand
ATTACGAGCTGCTCGGGATGGGGGACGCCCACCTTCATTGGCACCTGTTCCCAAGGGTGGCCGGGGATATGGGGGGCTGTGGCAACAACGGCAAAGGCCCGGTTTGGTGGTATCCAATGGAGAAGATGTATTGCGACGATGAGCGCCCCACGGAACGTGAATTGTCGGATATGAAACAATCGCTACTGTTAGAACTGGACAAGCTGCTATAGGCCCCCATCGCGCCGTGCTATCCAGACACCAAGAAAAGGAATGGTAATTGATGGTCACCTTTGAAAGCCCTCAGTTTGAGGATCGCCAGTGGGCCCAGCCCCTGCTGGAAGCAGAGGGAAGCCAGTGCTGCGAGTACAACTTCGCCAACATCTACCTGTGGAGCCGGGCCTACCCCCAGCAGATCGCCCGGCTGGATGACCGCCTGCTGGTGCGCATTCAGGGCTCCCTGGGCCTGTGTTACCTCTACCCGGCGGGCAGCAGCCCCCTGGCCCCAGCGGTGGACGCGTTAGCCAACCACGCCGCCGCCAACGGGGTGCCCCTCACCCTGGTGTGCGTGACGGAGGAGCAGCGGGCCGCGCTGGAAGCCGCCTGCCCCGGCCGCTTTGCCTTTGAGGAGGATCGGGACGGCTTCGACTACCTCTATGACGTGAACCGGCTGGCCGACCTGCCGGGAAAGAAGCTCCACGCCAAGCGCAACCATATCCGCCGCTTTGATGAGCAGTTCCCCGACTGGCTGCTGGAGGACATCACCCCCGCCAACGTCCCGGAGTGCGTGGAGCTGGAGCGCCAGTGGGCCGCCATCCGCCAGGAGGAGGCCGGGGAGGACGGGTCAACGGTGTCCGAGGAAACCATCGCCCTCATTGAGGCCCTGTACCACATGGATAAGCTGGGGCTGGAGGGGGCGTTGATCCGGGCGGACGGCTCGCCGGTGGCCTTCTCTTTAGGCGGCTTCATCACCCCCGAGGTGTTCGACGTGAACTTCGAGAAGTCCTTCGGTGACATTCAGGGGGCCTACCCCGCCATCAACCGGGAGCTGGCCCGGCTGATCCGCAGCCGCCACCCCCAGGTCAAGTGGTTCAATCGGGAGGACGACATGGGCCTGGAGGGGCTGCGGAAGGCCAAGCTGTCCTACTATCCCGACCTTCTGCTCACCAAATACACCGCCCGGGAGGTGGAACGATGATCCAGATCCATCACGCCCGGGAGGGGGAGCGGGGGGCGGCGGAGGCCCTATGGGCGGACACCTTCGGGGACGGTCTGGAGCTCCAGCGGGAGTTCTACCGCTTGTGTGCCACCCAGGGGCCGCTGGTGCTGGCCGAGGACGGGGAGCTGCGCTCCATGCTGGCCCTGCCGGAGCTGGCCCTGGTGCTGGTGGACGGCACAAGGCTGCGGGCGGGGTATATCTACGCCCTGGCCACCCGGTGGGACTGCCGGGGGCAGGGCTGGGCCTCTATGCTCATCGAGACGGCAGCGGGGCTGGCCCGGGGCCGGGGGTTGGACTGCCTGCTCACTGTGCCGGCGAAGCCAGGGCTGTTCCGATTTTTTGCCAGGAATGGCTTTCAGCCGGGATGTTACCTTCGGGAGATGGTGGCGGAGCCCGCCCCCGCCCCGGTGGAGGAGCTGTGCCCCGAGGGGTACGCCGTCCTGCGGGAGGGGCTGCTGGCTGGCCGGACCCACACGGCGTATACCGCGGAGCAGCTGGCGTTCCAGCGGGCGCTGTGCCCCGAGTCCGGCAGCGGGCTGTACCGGCTGGAGCTGGCCCACGGCCCCGGCTGCGCCGCGGTGGAGAACTGGGCCGGGGCACCGGTGGTGAAGGAGCTGCTGTGCGCCCCCGGAGACGAGGAGCAGGGGGCGGCGGCCTGCGCCGCCCTGTGCGGGGGGCCGGTGAAGGTGCGGGTTCCGGCGGGGAAGGAGGACGGGACGCCCTTTGGGGCTATCCGCTGGATGGAGGGCATCCCCGCTTCGATCCGGGCCGGGGCGGGGGAAGGCTGGCTGGGGCTGGCCTTTGACTGAATCCCCACCGGGTCGCTATGGTTCATTTTGCATAAAAATACATCTTTATTCGTTTCAAATTCCACAAAGCCCATAAAATGCAGGAGGAAATGAAAATTCCTCTTGCATTTTTTGTGAATAGGCGGTATACTCTGTCTCAACAACTCGCTGACCGGGCGGGCTGTACCGAACCCATATTCGCAATATTCAATGGAGATGAATGAAATGAAAACGATGAAAAAGCTAACGGCCCTTCTGCTGGCCCTGACCATGGCGCTGGCGCTGTGCGCCTGCTCCAGCACGGGGAACACCCCCACGGACGCCCCCACCCAGCCCGCCGAGACCCAGCCCGCCGCCGACCCCACCGACGCGCCCACGGAGGAGCCCACCGACGCCCCCGCGGCCTTCACCACTGTGGAGAAGGGTAAGCTACATATGTCCACCAATGCCGCGTTCCCTCCCTATGAGATGACGACCGACGATGGCGGCTTCGAGGGCATCGACGTGGAGGTGGCGGACGCCATCGCCAAGAAGCTGGGCCTGGAGCTGGTGGTGGACGACATGGGCTTCACCGAGGCCTTGCTGGCCGTGCAGAACGGGCAGAGCGATATCGCCATGGCTGCGATCACTGTCAAGCCCGACCGCCAGGAAGTCATGGACTTCACCGACAGCTATGCCACCGGCATCCAGGTGGTCATCGTCAAGGAGGACTCCCCCATCCAGTCCATCGACGACCTGGCCAACGCCGAGATGATCGGGACGCAGAAGGGCACCACGGGCTATGAGTACTGCGCCGCGGCCCCTGAGGACGACGGGTACGGCGAGGATCATGTCACCGCCTATGATACCGGCGCACTGGCGGTTATGGCGCTGGTGAACGGACAGGTGGACGCGGTGGTCATCGACAACGAGCCCGCCAAGGCCTATGTGGCCGAAAATCCCGGCCTGAAAATCCTGGATACCGAGTTTTCCAACGAGGACTATGCCATCGGGCTGGCCAAGGGCAACACAGCCCTGCTGGACGCGGTGAACGCCGCCATGGCGGAGCTGAAGGCGGACGGCACATTCCAGAAGATTGTTGATAAGTACATCAAGGCTGACTAAAACCTGACCTGATTTTGGGAAGGGCGGCCACGGGGCCGCCCTTCCCTTCCCGCATAAGAGGAAAGGAGGGCGGCTGCGCCGTGACACCGTTTATCGACTGGCTCTACAACCTGCCGCTGATCAAATGGCTCAATGAGCTGGGCCCCCGGTTTTACCGGGCCTTTGTGGAGGGCGACCGCTGGAAGCTCTATTTACAGGGGCTGGGCGTCACGTTTGAGATCACCGCCGGAGCCATTGTGCTGGGCATGGTGCTGGGCATGACTGTGGCCATGGTGCGAACCGCCCACGACCAGCAGCGCCCGGGACGGCGCAACCCCGCCCTGGGGCTTGTCAACGCCGTGTGCAAGGTGTATACCACCGTGATCCGGGGCACCCCAATGATGGTGCAGATTCTGATCTGGGCCTTTGTCATCCTGAAAACCAGCCGGAACAAGCCTTTGGTGGGGATCATCGGCATGGGGGTCAATGCCGGAGCCTATATCGCGGAGATCGTCCGGGGGGGCCTGATGAGCGTGGATTCCGGCCAGAGCGAGGCGGGGCGCTCCCTGGGCCTTTCCTACTTTGACACCATGCGCTTTATCATCATCCCCCAGGCCTTCAAGAACATCCTGCCCTCCATGGGCAACGAGGTAGTGACCCTGTTCAAGGATACCTCCCTGGTACAGGCCATCGGCGCCACCGAAATGACCTATTACGCATACACCTTGGGCGGTAAGACGTTCGACTATATGCCGCCCCTCATCGGCATCGCCGTGATGTACTTATTTTTCGTGGTGATCCTCACCTGGCTCCAGGGGAAGCTGGAAAGGAGGCTGGCCCAAAGTGATCGACGTTAAACACCTGTCCAAATCCTTCGGGGACAACCTGGTGCTGGACGATATTTCGGAGCACATCCACCCGGGGGAGAAGGTGGTGGTGATCGGGCCGTCCGGCTCGGGCAAGTCTACCTTCCTGCGCTGCCTCAACCTGCTGGAGACCCCCACCGCCGGAACCATCACCTTCGACGGCGCGGAGATCACCGACCCCAAGGCGGACATCAACGCCATCCGCCGCCAGATGGGCATGGTGTTCCAGCACTTCAACCTGTTCCCCAACATGACCATTCGCAAAAACATCACCCTGGCCCCGGTGCGCACCGGCCTGATGAAGCAGGCCGAGGCGGAGGAGGAGGCCCTGGCCCTGCTGCGCCGGGTGGGGCTGGAGGAGAAGGTGGACGCCTATCCTGCCCAGCTGTCCGGCGGCCAGAAGCAGCGTATCGCCATCGTGCGGGCGCTGGCCATGAAGCCCAAGGTGCTGCTGTTCGACGAGCCCACCTCCGCCCTGGATCCCGAGATGGTGGGGGAGGTGCTGGAGGTGATGAAGGAGCTGGCCCGGGAGGGCATGACCATGGTGGTGGTGACCCACGAGA
>CAJTYK010000097.1 GCA_910584285.1 uncultured Oscillospiraceae bacterium | reverse complement strand
ATGGAGATCATGACCGCCATTTTCAGCGTGTGCGGCGGGGTAGTCGCCACCGTCATGGCGGGCATGGGCGGCTCGGTGTCCACGGCGGTCACCCTGCCCAGCGAGATCGTGACGGCCATTGAGGGGCTTGGCCTGTTGGAAAGCATACCTTTGTGGCTGGTGTCCCTGCTGGGCAGCCTGTTCATCACCGTCATGTCCTTCATTCTGCTGCTGACGGTGTACGGGCGGTTTTTCCGGCTCTATCTATTCACCGCCCTGGCCCCGCTCCCCCTGGCGTCCTTCGCCGGGGAGACTACCGCCGCCAGCGGCAAAGCGTTCCTCAAAAACTACATCGGCGTGTGCATGGAGGGGGCGGTGATCGTGCTGGCCTGCCTGATCTACTCTGCGTTCCTGTCCAGCAGCACCCCGGCGGCCGACGCCAGCCTGCCCGCCGTCACCATGGCATGGCAGTACATTGGGCAGCTAATTTTCAATATGCTGATCCTCACCGGGCTGGTAAAGGGCGCGGACAGGGTGGTGAAGGAGATGTTGGGGCTATAGGGAAATACAATATCATCTATGCCGACCCGCCGTGGAAATACGGCACATGGCACTCGGCAGACCGGCACTACCCCACCATGCCCATTGAGGACATCAAGGCTTTGCCTGTGTCCGAGCTGGCCGCCGATGATTGCGCCCTGTTCCTCTGGATCACCATGCCCATGCTCCATGAGGCGTGGGGCGTGATGGAGGCATGGGGCTTTCGCTTTGTGACCTGCGCCTTTGTCTGGATCAAGCTCAGCCGGAAATCCAACACGGTATTTTGGGGGCCGGGCCACTGGACAAGGGCCAACGCGGAGCTGTGCCTTCTTGCAACCAGGGGCCACCCTAAACGGCTGGCCCGGAACGTCCACCAAGTCATTATCTCCCATGTCCAGGAACACAGCCGGAAGCCGGACGAGGCCCGCCGCCGCATTGAGGCCCTGATGGGGGACGTGCCCCGCGTGGAGCTGTTCGCCCGCCGCCCCGCCCCCGGCTGGGACGTATGGGGGAATGAGGTGGACAGCACCATCGACTGGGTGCCAACATAAAAGACCGCCTGCACACCCGCAGACGGTCTTGCTTATGGCTCCTCGCTGGATATATCTCCAAACAAAATGCGCAGATAGTCCCTCCGGCCATAGAGTACACGGTCCACATAGACATCCGAGCCGTGGGGCCGGTAGAAAATCATATAGTTCCCGCTGACCAGGAAACGGTAATCACCGCTTTCAACCGTGACAGCGGACAGGGGAGAGCCCATGAGGGGAAACATCCTCAACTGATCCACAGCGTCCATGATCCTGTCCACCACACGTTTCGCTGCGGATGGGTTTTGCAACTCCTGGGTGATATGATCCCAGATATCGTCCAGGTCACGGAGAGCTTCTTTGGAGTAGCGGATATTATTCCCCATGGGCCCGCTCCTCAAAATGTGCCCGCATCTCCTCCGGCGTGAGCCAGCCCTCTGTGTCCCCGGACTTCCGGCCTTTGGCAAGCTCACCCATCAGTTTCAACGTCGCCTGGGTCTTTTCATAGTCCTGGATATCCACGATGGCATATTTGCCGCGGCCATTTTTCGTCAGAAAGACAGGGGAGCCCACGGCTACATCGTGCAGCACTTCGCTGTAATTGCGCAGATCGGAGATAGGTTTAATGTTCGGCATCCCATTCAGCCCCTTTCTGCTTTACAGTATACGCCAATGCGCTGTAAAATTCAACAACAAATTTTACTACACTAAAACTGAGGTGATCAATTATCGAAATCAAAATTCCCAAAGAAGTCCGCCAGCACAAGGAAAGCATTTTCTTCGGCCTGTCCGCCCGGCAGTTCTTTTGCGCACTGTCCGCCGTGGGGATCGCCGTGGCCGTCTACCTGCTGCTGGGCCCCGTGGCCGGGAAGGAAACTGCGAGCTGGGTGTGCATCCTGGCCGCCGCCCCCGTGGCCGTGGCCGGGTTCTTCCACTACAACGGCCTGACCCTGGAGCAATTCGCCTGGGCCTTCATCAAATCTGAACTCCTGTGCGCCGGGGAACGGCGCTTTGTGTCCGAGAACTTCTACTATACCCTGTTCCACCGAAAGGGGCGTGACGACTTTGATTAAAGCCCTCACCGCCGCCAACAAGAGCGAACGGGACAGGTTCACCATCCCCCGCAGCGTCCAGCAGTCCATCCCCATCAAGCGCGTCTATGAGGATGGTATCTGGCTGGTGGGCCGCAAGCACAGCCGGACATGGCGCTTCACCGATGTGAACTACGCCGCCGCCTCCGAGGACGACCAGCGCGGGATCTTCCTGTCCTACGGCGGGGTGCTGAACAGCCTGCCCACCGACGCCGCCGCAAAAGTCACCATCATCAACCGCCGCCTTAACCCCGTGGCCTTCCAGCGCGCCATGCTGATGAAGGAACAGGGGGACGGCCTGGACGAGTACCGCAGGGAGGCCAACGGTATCCTCACCCAGCGGGCGGCGGAGAGCAATAATCTTGTCCAGGAGAAGTACATCACCCTGTCCATCCCCCAGCGGAAGATCGAGGAATCCCGCGCCTATTTCCGGCGGGTGGACGCCAACCTGTCCAAGAGCTTCGGGCGGCTGGACAGCGGGGCCCGGCCTGTGTCCAACCATGACCGGCTCCGCATCCTCCATGACTTCTTCCGCCCCGGTGAGGAACAGTATTTCACCTTTGACCAAACCGCCGCCATCCGCCGGGGGCTGGATTTCAAAGACCTGATCTGCCCGGACGGTATGCGGTTCCGGGCAAGCTATTTTGAGATGGGGGACAAGGTGGGCCGCGTCCTGTTTCTCAAAGACTACGCCAGCTACATCAAGGACAGCATGATCTCCGCCCTGTCCGACTTCCCCCGCAGCCTTATGCTGTCCATCGACATCCTGCCTATCCCCACCGATGAGGCCGTGAAGGAAATCCAAAGCCGGATCATGGGCATTGAGACTGACATCACCCGCTGGCAGCAGCGCCAGAACGACAAGAACAACTTCACCGCCGCTGTGCCCTACGACCTGGAACAGCTCCGGGGGGAGGCTAAGGAATTTCTGTCCGACCTCACCGAACGGGACCAGCGGATGATGTTTGCCGTGGTGACGCTGGTGCATATCGCGGACAGTCTGGAGCAGCTTGACGCGGATACCGACGCCCTCTTTTCCATCGGTCGGGAGCATTTGTGCCAATTCTCCGTTCTGCGCTATCAACAGGAGGACGGCTTGAACACCGTTTTGCCCTACGGCCTGCGCCGGGTGAAGGCCCTGCGTACCCTCACCACCGAGAGTACCGCCGTCCTTATGCCCTTCCGCGTCCAGGAGATACAAGACCCCGGCGGCCTGTCCTACGGGGTGAACGCCATCAGCAAGAACCTCCTGATCTGTGACCGCAAGCGGCTGATCTCCCCCCACGCCTTCTACCTGGGCGTGTCCGGCTCCGGTAAGTCGGTGGGCATGAAAGCCACCGTGAACAACGTGATCCTCTCCACCAACGACGAGGTGATCATCATTGACGCCGAGCGCGAGTACGGCCCGCTGACCCGTTCGCGGGGCGGCGTGGTGGTGGAGATTTCCCCCAACAGCCCCCACCACATCAACCCGTTGGAGGTGGCGGCGGAGTATGTGGACGGGGAGAACCCCATCGCCATGAAGTCCGAGCTGATCACCAGCATTTTGGAGCAGCAGATGGGGATCGGGCGGCTGTCCGGCAGCCATAAATCCATCATTGACCGCTGCACCGCCAACGTCTATCAGGACTATTTCAACAGCCGGGGCAAGGCCCCCATGCCGCTGCTCACCGACTGGCGCAATGAGGTCATGCGGCAGGCTGACCCGGAGGCCCGGGAGATCGCCCTGGCCGCCGAGTTGATCACCGAGGGCAGCTTGAACGTGTTTGCCCACCCCGGCAATGTGGACATGAACAACCGCATTATCACCTTCGACCTGTACGAGATGGGGGAGCAGCTTCGGCCTACCGCCCTGGTGGTGACGCTGGAGGCCATCCAGAACCGTGTCATGGAGAACCGCAAGCGGGGCAAATTCACCTGGGTGTTCCTGGATGAAGTGTATTTGTACTTCAAGTACCACTATTCCGGGGAATTTCTCTACCGGGCCTGGAAGCGGTTCCGCAAGTACGCGGGCATCATGACCGCCGCCACCCAAAACGTGGAGGAGTGCCTGAAATCCGAAACGGCCCGGCTTATGCTGGCGAACTCTGAATTTCTGCTGCTGTTCAACCAGGCGGCCACCGACCGGGCGGAGCTGGGGCGGCTCCTGCACATCTCCGACACGCAGATGGGCTACATCACCAACGCCGAGCCGGGCCACGGCCTGCTGAAAATGGGCGGCTCCCTGGTGCCCTTCGCCAACGACATCCCCAGGGACACCGAGCTTTACCGCACCCTGTCCACCACCCCCGGCGAGAATTAAATCTCACCATGAGTAATGTCATTAAGTTGTACACAAGGAAGCTCACCAAAGGGAGA
>CAJTYK010000096.1 GCA_910584285.1 uncultured Oscillospiraceae bacterium | reverse complement strand
TGGCCCGCCTCCAGGCTGGCCTTCATGGACGCCGCCCCGGAGGGCTCCACGCCGATGACCTGCACTGACGGGTTGAGCAGCTTGGCCAGGGTGGACACACCCGCCGCCAGCCCGCCGCCGCCGATGGGCACCAAAATCACGTCCACGTCGGGCAGATCCTTAAAGATCTCATAGGCGATGGTGCCTTGGCCTGTGGACACGGTGAGGTCATTGAAGGGGTGGACGTAGGTCAGCCCCTCCTCCTGGCTCAGCTGGGCCGCCAGCGCCGCCGCGTCGTCGAAGGTCTCCCCGTGGAGCACCACCTTCGCCCCGTAGTCCTTGGTATTGTTCACCTTCACCAGGGGGGTGGTGGTGGGCATGACGATGGTGGCGGCCACCCCCGCCGCTTTGGCCGCGTAGGCCACCCCCTGGGCGTGATTGCCGGCGGAGGCCGTCACCAGCCCCCGGGCCTTCTCCTCGTCGGACAGGGTGGAGCATTTGAAGTAAGCGCCCCGGATTTTATAAGCCCCCGTCACCTGCATATTCTCCGGCTTGAGGTATACCTGATTGCCGGAAGCACGGGTGAAAAAGGGGCTGTAGATCAGATCGGTGGGGTGGAGCACGCCGTCCAGCGTCTTTCGGGCCGCCTTAAAGTCGTTCAGCGTCATCATGGTAAAGGACTCCCTCGTCTCAGTTTAGCACTCTATTTTACAGGAAGAACTCATTAAAGTCAACCGCCCCGTCCCCCTTCTTCTTGACTTTGACAGCGCGGGAGGGTAAAATAGGGGATGTATCAACTTTTGATCCCCAGGAAGGAGCGAGCGCCGTGGCCTATGTAAAAAAACGCAGCGTCCTGCCCATCTATTTCGTGGGGGGGACGTGGCTGCTGTGGGCGCTGTGTGCGCCGCTGTACCAGCCCACCCACTACCTCATGGCGGCGCTGGCCTCGCTGGCGGCGTACTTCGTGGGCAAGATGATTTTCCCCGACCGGGGCTATGAGCTGGCCGACGGCTCCGCCCCCGGGCCCGCCCAGCCCAAGCCCAAGGAGGAAAAGCCCCAGTCCACCGGCAGCCCGGAGATCGACGCTCTGCTGGACGAGCGGGCGAAGGCCGTGTCCGAGATGCGGCGGCTCAACGACTCCATCAAGGACGTGAAGATCTCCGCCCAGATCAGCCACCTGGAGACCACCACCGGCAAGATCATCGACGCGGTGGTGGAAAAGCCCGCCAAGCTGCCCCAGATCCGCAAGTTCATGAACTACTACCTGCCCACCACCATGAAGCTGCTCAACGCCTACGACCGGATGGACTCCACCGGCGCCAGCGGCACCAACATCGACAGTACCAAGGACAAAATCGAGGAGATGCTGGGCACCATCTGCGTGGCCTTCAGCCGCCAGCTGGACGCCCTGTACGGCGAGGAGGCCCTGGATATCTCCGCCGATATCACCGTCATGGAGCAGATGCTCCAGCAGGAGGGCATCGGCGGCATGACCCTGGAAGGCCAGTGAGGGAACGCGCATGGGGAAGGAAAAGACAAAGGGCCGCTACCGGGTGCTGGCCATTGTGTGGAGCTTCGCCGCCATCTCTATGGTGGCGGGGGTGCTCCGGCAGATGCCCAATGTGAGCGCCATGTCCCTGGTGATCCTGGTATTGAGCGTATCCGCCGCCGCCATCTGGTGGTCGGCCTATCTGAAAGCGGCGAAAGCCGACAACCCTAAAAAGAATTCGGAGGAGAAAAAACATGGATGACAACATGATGCCCGAGCTGACCCTGGATCCCACCGGCGCCGCGGCCGCCGCCCAGGCCGCCCAGGCCGCCGAGGCCGCCATCCCCAAGGCCCCCGAGGCCCCCACACTCACCCTGGAGAACAGCGTCACCCCGGAGGACGCCGCTGCAGTGCAGGCCGCACGGGACGCCCAGGCCATCCAGCTGGACGAGAGCCAACTCAACGAGGCGGAGCGGAAAATGGTGAACGACTTCGCCCAAAAGATCGACATCACCGACTCCACCCAGGTGCTCCAGTACGGCGCGGCGGCCCAGAAGAACATCGCCGGCTTCTCCGAGAACGCGCTGAACAACGTGCGCACCAAGGATCTGGGCCAGGTGGGGGAGGCGCTGTCCTCCCTGGTGGTGGAGCTGAAAACCTTCGGCCAGGAGGAGAAGAAGGGCATCGGCGGCTGGTTCCAGAAGAAGAAGAACGAGGCCATGGCCCTCAAGGCCAGCTACGACAAGGCGGAGGTCAACGTGGACAAGATCGCCTCCATCCTGGAAGGGCACCAGGTCACGCTGATGAAGGACATCGCCATGCTGGACCAGATGTATGATCTGAACACCAAGTATTACAAGGAGCTCACCATGTATATCCTGGCGGGCAAGAAGGCGCTGATGAAGGCCCGGAACGAGGATCTGGAGGAGCTGCGCAAGAAGGCCGCCGCCTCCGGCTCCCAGGAGGACGCCCAGAAGTACAACGACTATGCCAACCTGTGCAACCGGTTCGAGAAGAAGCTCCACGACCTGGAGCTCACCCGGATGATCTCCATCCAGATGGGCCCCCAGACCCGGATGATCCAGAACAACGACGCGCTGATGCTGGAGAAGATCCAGTCCTCCCTGGTGAACACCATCCCCCTGTGGAAAAGCCAGATGGTGCTGGCCCTGGGGCTGGAGCACTCCCGGCAGGCCACCGCCGCCCAGTCCGCCGTCACCAACATGACTAACGACCTGCTGCGCAAGAACGCGGAGATGCTGAAGATGGGCACCATTGAGACGGCCAAGGAGGCGGAGCGGAGCGTGGTGGATATCGAGACCCTCCAGCACACCAACCAGCAGCTCATCTCCACCCTGGACGAGGTGATGCAGATCCAGAAGGACGGCGCCCAGAAGCGCCGCGAGGCCGAGCTGGAGCTGGGCCGCATCGAGGGCGAGCTGAAGCAGAAGCTGCTGGAGCTGCGGGGGTAAACCGGCCATGTAGGGGCGCACATCGTGCGCTTGCCGCTCTGCCGCAGCCTGCGTTGCAAAAGCGGGCGGACAATGCCCCTACACAGTTTTGGGGAAGCCTTTGGCAGATCCCCACGTTTAGAAAGGATTTTCTATGAGAAGCATTTTTTTGCTTATCCTCCCTTGGGCTGCTATCGGGATCGCGCTGGCGATTGTCGCCGCCGGCGCTGTGACGGGGAAGAACGTGTTTAAGAAACAGGGGGTGGCGTGGCTCACCACCATCGTGATGGTGGTGGTCTCCATCGGCATTGGCTACGCGAAGGCACCCATCAACAGCCCGGCGCCGGAGCCTGATCTGCCTAACGCCCCCGCCGCTTCCGACTCCTTCGTGCGGGATGACGCCAACGTGCTGTCCAGCCAGACGGAGCGGAAGCTGTCCGAACGTAACCAGCGTCTGTGGCAGCGGTACAGCGTCACCGTGGCCGTGATCACCTGCAACTACGGCCGGGACGACCTGGGCGACTACGCCTACCGGCAGGCCGTGGAGCTGGGCCTGGGCGGGTACGATATGATCGTGGCCCTGGACATCAGCGGCGACAACTACTGGCTGGTGCAGGGGGACGACATCCGCCGGGACTTCACCGACAACGACTGCTCCAATTATGCCTACGACTATATGGAGGACTATTTCGTCCGCGGAATGTATGACGACGCCGTGCTGGAGCTCACTGCGGCGCTGGAGGACTGGTACGGCGGCTATTACCGCTGACCTGGGAAAGGAGGCCCCGCCATGGGCAATTTGACCGATCTCATTATTATCATCGTGCTGGTGGTGATCGTGCTGCTGGCCCTGGAGGGCTCCCACCGGCGGCGCTACCGCTGCGGCTGGTACGGCCCCAGCTATGTCTACCGGCCCTTCTATATCTTCCGACCCCGGCCCCCCCGGCCGCCCCACGGCCCGGGGTTCGGCCCCGGCATGGGCTTCGGCCCCGGCCAGCCCCGTCCCAACTCACGGCCCGGCGCAGGCACAAGACCGGGTGGCTCCTTTGGTGGCGGACGGCCCAGCGGCTCCTTCGGCGGCGGCAGACCCTCCTCCGGGCCCCGGCCCGGCGGCTCCTTCGGGGGAGGACGGCCCACCACCCGGCCCTCCTCCCGACCCGGCGGCAGCTTCGGCGGCGGTCGCCCCGGTGGATCCTTCGGCGGCGGCCGCTCCTCCTTCGGCGGGGGACGGCCCGGCGGCTCCTTTGGCGGGGGGCGCTCCTCCTTCGGAGGCGGACGCCCCGGCGGCGGCTCTTTCGGCGGCGGCCGCGGCGGCGGTCGGCGATAGCTTCCTCGGCAGCATGAACAGCGGCGGAACGGGAATTTCCCCTTCCGCCGCTGTTTTTTGCAATACCTTGGACAGAACATCAACGGTGCGCTGCTCCCGAGGGTGCGCGAATACCCCCAACCCCGTAGGGGTGGGGGTATTCGTTACAGCACCTTAGACAGGAAGTCAATGGTGCGCTGCTCCCGAGGGTGGGCAAAGAAGGCGTGGGGCTCGTCCTGCTCCACAATCTTTCCTCCATCCATGAACAGCACCCGGGTGCCCACCTCCCGGGCAAAGCCCATCTCGTGGGTCACCACCACCATGGTCATGCCCTCCCGGGCCAGCTCCTTCATCAC
>CAJTYK010000095.1 GCA_910584285.1 uncultured Oscillospiraceae bacterium | reverse complement strand
CGGTGCGGATGCACTTCTGGCAGGTGGTGACGCGGTGGCGGGGGGGCTCCTGCTCGCCGGTGAAGTAGGGCTTCATGGGAGCCATGCCGGAGTTGATCAGCAGCAGGGACGCGTCGTTCTGGGGTATGAGGGAAAAGCTGGGCAGGCGCAGATGATCTTTGGTCTCGAAGAACCGCAGGAACATCTCCCGCAGTTCGTTCAGGCCGTAGGGTTTGGGATCATACATGGGAATTACCTCCAATTTATCGTTGATTTTTTGTTAAAACGATTCCACGGGCGGCCACACAACCTCGAACTCCTCGCACACCACCGGCATGGTCGGGGAGAACTCCAACCCCGCCTCCGCCAGCTCTGCCCGGAAGAAGTCCTCGTGCACCCGCCTCCAGTAGGCCAGGGAGTGGTCACCCTCCCCTTCCTTTCGGGCCTGCTCGGCGCTCACCTGGTTGAACGGTACGGTGTATACCCGCGTGGTGCGAACGACGCACACCGCCTCGTCCCGGCTGTCGAGAATGACGCTGTACTCCCCAGCCTCCGGCAGGGGCTCGCCCTCCAGCTCATACAGCGGCCCCGCGCTGGCGGTGGCGGTCTTGACTCCCGTGCGGGTCAGCTCCGCCAGTCCGTCCGGGTCGCCGCCGTAGGCCCAGGCCTCGCAGTCCTCCCCGGCCTCCGGGTGGGCGGCCTGGTACGCCGCCCAAAGCTCCTGGTGGGTCATGGTTTCACCTCCAAATAAAAACCGCCCCCGGCAAAAGGCCAGGGGCGGGAAATCCGCGGTACCACCCTGATTTACGCCCCGCAGGGCGCGTCTCATTGCGTGCTTAACGCGCACCTCACGCCCCGCTCGTCACGGGGAGACTCGGGAGTGGCTTGTCCGGCGGCACACGCGAGGGCTTGCACTGTCCCCTCTCGCTTGGGCGCGGCGGGCCGGACTTGGCTCCGTCATAGCGGATCCATTTTATCATATTTTTTGCCGTTGTCAACGGGAAAATCATGAAAAAGGGGCCCCGTGAAAAAGGGGCCCCGCACCGTGCGCAGGGCCCCTTTGCGTTTACTCGAAGCTATCCAAAACTGCCTGGACCTCCGGCCAGAGACGGTCAGGATCTTCCAGCTCACCATCGACGCTGACCTCATACATATTCCCATCCTTGATGAAGAAGCTGATGCAAGTGCTGTAGTTCTCACCCTCCACCATCGTGCGGTCAATGGTAAAGGACTCCGCCACGCAGCCGTTGGGCATCTGGTAGTTATCCAGCCGCTCCATCACGGCGTCGGGGCCGCCTCCGTACAAAGGTCCCACCTTCTCTGGATCCTGACCCCAGTGCTCTGTCAGAACTCGCAGCCAGATTTCGATGCGGCCATCGGGTGACTTGCTCACCACATCGCTGCCCCAGATATTTTGCTTCTCATCGTGGTAGAGCATCACAGTGTAGCCGCCCTCCCAGTCCTGCGCCCATGTGCAGGGAATGTTTTCCCCCAGATAAGAACGCACCTCGTCAAAGTTGGAAAACTCTCTGTCCACGCGGCCTTTTGGGTTCTCTTTCCCCGCCTTCCGGAACCCATCACCAAACCGGCTCAAGGGATAGGTCGCCAGCTTGCCCGTGACCGTATAGCCGTCAAACCTCCCCTTTCCGTCGATGTTGGGTGTCAGGCGGGGCGATAGGATACCGCCCAGGGCCGCAAACGCCGTCCCCGCCAGCGCCAGACACACCGCCGCCGCAATCAGTGCCATTCTCAGGGGCCGGAACCGTTTTCCCTTTACAGGCTCCCGCTCCTGCCGCTCCATCAAATTTTTCATGATACGCTCCTTTCCCGCATCGGAAAAGCGCAGGTTGTCCAACGCCTCCCGGTAGTCCTGTTCAAGTCGTCCCATAGCGCTCTCCCTCCAGCATGGTTTTCAGCTTTTTCCGCCCCCGGCTCAGGTGGGCGGACACCGCCGCCCCGCTGCGCCCCGTCAGGGCCGCGATCTCGTCGATAGAATACCCCTCGTAATAAAACAGGTAAATCGCCTCCCGGTAGTGCTCCGGCAGGGCCATCACCGCCTCCAGCACCTCCGACCGGGGCGGCTCCGGGGCCGCCGTCTCCGCCGCCGCCTCCAGGGGCACCGCCCTGCGCCGGAAGGCGCGCAGCTCGTCCTTGCAGGCGTTCACCGTGGCGCGGATCACCCACGCCTTCTCGTGTTCGGGGCTGTGGAAGGCCCGCTCCGCCGTCAGCAGCTTCAGCAGCACCGTCTGGCAGATGTCCTCCCCGTCCTGGGTGGATTTGAGGTAGGTGTAGCTCAGCCGCAGGATCAGGTCGGAGTAGGTATTCACCAGCCGTTCCGCCTCCCGCGGGTCCATCTCTCTCATGGGTATCTCTCCTTCAAAGGCGCCTTCACTGACAATACGATTGAGGGGGCAGATCCTGACAGGGCGGGCAGATTTTTTCCGTCCGGGATTAACAAACCCGGAACATCCGCCGATAACTTTAATATAGAATACGAGTTGGAACGGAGGGGCAGACATGGAACTGCGAAGCACAAGGGAACTGCGCCGGAACGAGCAGATCGCCAGGACTACGACGAAAAAGGCGGAGGCGTCCGCCCCGGCCCGGAAGGCCCCCGCCCAGCCCGCCGTGGACAAGGTCACCCTGTCCCGGCAGGCGGTGAGCTACCTGGAGGAGCAGAACCGCCGGATGTGGCAGTACCAGCAGGAGCGGGAGCAGCGGCGGCAGTCCCGGCTGGACAGCGAGCTCTCCGCCCTGGACACGGCCAAGAACCGGCTGAAGCGGATGGAGGATGAGCTGGACATCCTGAACAAGTGCCAGAAGATCGCCGCGTCCATCATGAAGGGCAACCGGGTGCCCCCGGAGGATCTGCGCTATCTGCTGGAGCACGATCAGGCGGGCTACAAGCTGGCCATGGCCATGCGGCGGCACAACCCCGACCCGGAGGACGAGGAGAGCGTGCTGGACGACGAGGACAGGAACGGCGCGGTGGAGGGCTCCGGCGGCGGGGAGGCGTTCCCCGGGCTGTCTGTCCCGGAGCCAGGCGGCGGAACCCCGGATACAGGCACGGTGGAATGATCTAAAACCCCCGTCCGGCACTTGCCGGACGGGGGTTTTCCTTTACACAATCGCCAGCTCGCCGTCCACCGCGTCCACGGTGAGGGTGGACTCGGGTGCCGCCTCCCCGGCGATGATCTTCCGGCCCACCAGATTCTCCACCGTGTGCTGGAGATACCGGCGCAGGGGCCGGGCCCCGTACATTGGGTCGTAGGCGGCGTCCAGAATCAGGGCCTTCGCCCCGTCCGTCAGCTCCACCCGCAGCCGCTTGTCCTCCAGCCGGCGGTTCAGCCCCGCCAGCAGCAGGTCGATGATGTGGTAAATGTTTTCCCTTGTCAGCGGCTTGTAGAACACGATCTCGTCCAGCCGGTTCAGGAACTCCGGCCGGAAGGAACGCTTGAGCAGCTCGTCCACCTGAGCCCGGGCCTCGTCGGACACCTCGCCGTCCGCCCCGATGCCCTCCAGCAGGAACTGGCTACCCAGGTTGGAGGTGAGGATGATGACGGTATTCTTGAAATCCACCGTCCGGCCTTGACTATCGGTAATCCGGCCATCGTCCAAAACTTGCAGTAATACATTGAACACGTCCGGGTGGGCCTTCTCCACCTCGTCGAACAGGATCACAGAGTAGGGGTGGCGGCGCACCGCCTCGGTGAGCTGTCCGCCCTCCTCATAGCCCACATATCCCGGAGGGGCACCAATGAGCCGGGACACAGAGAACTTCTCCATATACTCGCTCATGTCGATGCGCACCAGGTTCTTCTCACTGTCGAACAGGGCCTCGCTGAGGGCCTTGGCCAGCTCGGTTTTGCCCACGCCAGTGGGGCCCAGGAACAGGAAGGAGCCGATGGGCTTATCCGGGTCGGCGATACCGGCGCGGGAGCGCAGGATGGCCTCGCTCACCAGCCGGACGGCCTCCTCCTGGCCCACCACCCGCTGATGCAGGATGTCCTCCAGGTGGAGCAGCTTCTCCCGTTCGCCCTCCATCAGCTTGGACACCGGGATGCCCGTCCAGCGCTCCACAATGCGGGCGATCTCCTCCTCTGTCACCTTGTCCCGGAGCAGGTTGTCCTCCTTGGATTGGGCGGCGTAGCCCTCCTGCTCCTCCAGCTGCTTTTTCAGCTCGGGGATGGTGCCGTACTGCAATTGGGCGGCCTTTTCCAGGTCGTACTCCCGCTGGGCCTTCTCTAGGGCGGCGTTGGCGGCCTCCAAATCCTCCCGCAGCTTCTGCACCTTGCCGATGGCGTTTTTCTCGTTCTCCCACTTGGCCTTGCCCGCGTTGAACTCATCCCGCAGCTCCGCCAGCTCCTTCTGGATGTCGGCCAGACGGGCCTGGGACAGCTGATCGTCCTCCTTTTTCAGCGCCGCTTCCTCGATCTCGCACTGGATGATCTTCCGGGAGATCACGTCCAGCTCGGTGGGCATGGAGTCCATCTCAGTGCGGATCAGGGCGCAGGCCTCGTCAATCAGGTCAATGGCCTTGTCAGGCAGAAAGCGGTCGGTGATATAGCGGTTGGACAGGGTGGCGGCGGCCACGATGGCCCCGTCGGTGATCTTCACCCCGTGGAA
>CAJTYK010000094.1 GCA_910584285.1 uncultured Oscillospiraceae bacterium | reverse complement strand
CCTCCCGCATCTGAACCAGCACGTCGGAACCCCCGGCGATGATCTGGGCCTCGGGGTGGGCCAGCCGCAGGGCCACGGCGTCGGCCACGCTCTTGGCCTGGTACAGGGCCTTCATATCATACATACGCTCAGTCCTCCTTTACTCCTGGATGAGCCCCGCCTCCCGGAACTTCCGGTAAAGGACGTGGGGGGTGATGGGGCAGCTGTCGATGGCCACGCCGGTGGCGTTCAAAATGGCGTTGCGGATGGCCGGGGCGGGGGAACAGGCCGGGGGCTCGCCCAAAGCCTTGGTGCCGTAGGGGGACGTGGGCTCCGGATTCTCCACAAAGGCAGCCTCCAGGGCGGGGTGGTCCATGAAGGTGGACAGCTTATAGTCCAGCAGGTTGTCGTTCAACACCCTCCCGGTCTTGGGGTCAAATTTCAGCTCCTCGCTCAGCCCGTAGCCGATGGCCATAGACATACCGCCGTGAACCTGGGCCTCCGCCAGGGCGGGGTTGATGAGCCTGCCGCAGTCATGGACGTTCACCAGCCGCAGCAGCGTCACCTTGCACATGGGGATATCCACCTCCACCTCAGCAAAGGAGCAGCCGAAGGAGTAGGCGTTGCTTTTGATCTGGGCGGTGGTCTCGGCGGTGATATGTTGGCTATTCCCCAAAGAATAGAGACTCTCCGTGGCCAGATCCCCCAAGGATTTCAACACCCGCCCATCGCTCTTGCGGACAATCTGCCCGTCCACCAGATCCAGGTTGGAGACCGGCATCCTGGTCTGCTCGTGGGCGATGTTCAGGATCCGCTCCCGCAGGGCCTGGGCCGTCTGCGCGATGGAGAACCCGCCGATGTAGGTCTGCCGGGAGGCGTAGGCCCCGGTGCCGAAGGGGGTGACGTCGGTGTCCTGGGCGGACACCACGTGAACATCCTCAAAGGGAATCCCCACAGCGTCCGCCACCATCTGGGAGTAGACGGTGTCGCAGCCCTGGCCGATCTCCGTCTCGCCGGTCTGGAACTGGAGGGAGCCGTCCTGGTTCAGCACCATCCGGCAGGAGGAGGATTCCAGGGAGATGGGCCACACGGCGGTGTTGTACCAGAACACCGCCAGGCCCACGCCCCGCCGGACGGGGCCGGTCTGGTTCTCATACTCCTGATACTTCCGCTGGTAGTCCAGCAGCTCCATCCCCTTGTCCATGCACTGGCTGAAGGAATCGGAGTAAAGCTCATTCTTGGAGAATCCGTCCACATAGCCCACCGGCATCAGGTTTTTCCGCCGGAACTCCAGGGGGGACATTCCGATCGCTTTACAGATATCGTCAATGTGGCTCTCCCCGGCGAACATGGCCTGGGGAATGCCGTAGCCCCGCATGGCCCCGGCGGCGGGGCGGTTGGTGTACACCGTCCAGCTGTCGCACTCCACGTTGGGGCAGGGGTAGAGCTGGGGGAAGGCGTTCATGCCCTTAGCCACCACGCCGTGGCCGTGGGAGGCGTAGGCCCCCTGGTTGGAGAACGCCTCCAGCTTCCGGGCGGCCAGCGTGCCGTCGGGCCGGACGTAGGAGATGATGTGGGTGCGGATGGCGTGGCGGACCCGGTTGGACACAAAGGTCTCCTCCCGGCTGCATTCCAGCTTCACCAGCCGCCCCCCCACCTGAGTGGAGCACCAGGCGCACAAGGGCTCGTACAGGGCGTCCTGCTTGTTGCCAAAGCCGCCGCCGATATAGGGTTTTACGATCCGCACCTTGCCCCAGGGGATGCCAAGAGCCTGGGCCACCACCCGGCGGACGATGTGGGGGATCTGGGTGGAGCTGACCACCACCACCCGGCCCGCCTCCTGATAGGCGAAGCAGCCATGGTTCTCGATGTGGCAGTGCTGGACGGTGGGAGTGTCGTACCAGCCCTCCACCTTAATCAGTCCAGGCTCCTGCCGGGCCGTCTCATAGTCCCCCCGCCGCACATCGGAGTGGGCCAGAATGTTGTTCTTGTACCGCTCCTGGATCTGAGGCGCGCCCTCCCTCATGGCCTCCTGGGCGTCCAGGACGAAGGGAAGCTCCTCGTATTCCACCCGGATGGCCCGGAGGGCCTGGGCCGCCGCCACCTCGTCCTCGGCGATGACCGCCGCCACGTCGTCGCCATAGTAGCGCACGTGCCGGTTCAGCAGCTTCCGATCCGCCACGTCCTGGTGGGCGGGGTCGGTGGACCAGGGGTGGCCGGCGGTGGGAAATTCGATATCCGGCACGTCGAAGCAGGTCAGAACCTTCACCACGCCGGGGACGGCCTCCGCCTCCGATGTGTCGATGGCCTTCACAAAGCCGTGGGCGATGGTGGAACGGCAGACCTTCACCACCAGCGCGCCGCGGTCACAGAGATCATCCGTATACTTGGCCCGGCCCGTGACTTTGTCGTAGGCGTCCACCCGAGCCGCGTTCTTCCCCACCTGTTTGCTCATCGGTTTGCCCTCCTTTGTCATTGACATATAGCTGAATCCTGCTAATTTTATGATAGCACAGATTGTAGGATATTACAATTCCTATTCCGAAGAGAGGAGAAACTATTTGGTTTTATTCAAAGCTTTCACGCCACCTATGCCGGTTGCTTCCCCGGTGAGGCGCCGGCCCGCTTCTGTGTGCAGGCGGCGGCCCTGCCCAAGGGGGCGCTGTTTGAGATCGTGGCCATCGCTGTCAAATAAACCAGATTCCAACGGCATTGCGGCGCCCGTGCCATCGACGAGGCCCTTTCCAAACAGGCGAAGATGTATGAGCCCCATTCGGTGGTGGACGCCCCCTTCCAAGCAAATTTTTGGGCGAATCCTAAAAAACGATTGTGAGCATTTCTTCGCTTCCGCCCGAGACCCGCTTCGCTTGGCTCCCGGGTGGGGCCGCCCTGCGGGCAGCATTTTAAAACCCGGTTCGGGCCGCAGGCCTAAGCACCCGGCATCTAAAGTGTTCGCCTCTGCCATAAATCTCCTGATTCCTGGCTAAATCAGGAGATTTTGCTTGCTTTTTATTCGGACTTGTTCGCTTGAATTTTGCGTGTTTTCATTCTGACCCTGACAAGACCCATACCAGAAAATTTCGCGGAAGTGCCAGCCTCTTGGCTCGGTGCTCCTGCGTTGTTTTTCTGGGCTTTTTAGACTGCCTGGGCCATGAATGTGCCCATCCGCTGGGCGGCTTCTCGCTGCATTTCGCCCGTGACGTGGGTGTAGGTGTCAAGGGTGAACCTTGCGCTGTAGTGGCCCAGGATGCTGGAGACCGTTTTGGCGTCTATCCCCTGCTGGATGGCTAAGGTTGCGAACGTATGCCCTTATGGCATAATAAGGACAAATCGGAAAACCATTGCGGCGCAACGGGTTAGCTGGTTTGTCCTTATTCTTTTTCCACTAAAAAAGGCCCTGAAACAGGGCCTGCGGAGGGGGATGAAAAACCAGGGCTGCACTTAAAGGACAAATTTTTTGGATTGCACAGGAGGTCAAAATGGGTGCTTGGGGTATCATGATGAGGGACAGCGACGATGGCTTTGAGATGCTTGATACAATTGTGGTGGAGCAGCTGAGAAAGGTAGATTTTGCTGCCTTCAATGTGTCAGAAGCCCTACTACTTCTCAACCAAAATACTCAAGATGAAATTGAGAAGTGCAAGAAAAAGCCGCCCTCGAAAATGACGGAGTTCTATATCAGCGAAAGCCTTCTGCACAACTTCGCCCGTGCGGCGCTGCTGGTTGCGGAATGCTTGGATGACTACTATCGTACAGGTGAACTGATGGTCTATGATTACGTTGGTGAAAACTACGATGTGGAGCTGATGGCGGAAACCTGTGCCAGCAGGCGGGCATATATCCGGGTCAACGGGGAGGATATGCCCGTCGCGCTGGTAAAAAGCCGTATGCTGACGCTGGACGGGGAGCATATCCGCTACGTCATGGACAGCCTGCGGCAGAACACTACCCAAGTTGTCAATATCCGTGCCTATACCCTGGCGGCGCTCTACAATGCGCCCACCACCATGAGCCAGTATTACGCCGCGCAAGTCAGCCACGACATGGCCCAGGGCTTTGGGGGCACATAGCGGCCCCATGGTCATAAGCAACTCGAAAAGGAGGACTATCAGCATGGGTCAGAAAATTGACATCCTGATCGTGGAGCCGGGGAAGGCACCCCACCGATCCACTGTGAGGGACAGCCTGGAATCGCTCCAGCAGATTGTGGGCGGGCCCATCGATGTGGGCTGCTACTTGCCCCAGCGGGTAATGCTGGTCTGCAACGGCGAGGGGAAGAACACGGGCCTGCCGCCCAACCGCCCCAATCCCGCCAACCCGCAGGATCGTATCTGCGGAACCTTTCTGCTGTGCGGTTTTGAGGGGGAACACTTCGCCTCTCTCACCCCTGCCCAGCGGACGCAGTTTCAGACGTACTTCGCCCTGCCCGGTTCGGAAGGGGGCAGCGGCCAGTGACAGATCCCTATCTGCTCCAACCTCTGGCGGTGCCGCCTTAGAGCCTGACAGCAAGATTGTCCCATCACCCCAGCCCCGGAAGGACTTCGATCCTTCTGGGGCTTATTTTTATGTTCAAGGAGGGAATCACCTATAAAAGCAAGTGAAAACAGGAGCAATTTCTGTTCCGTTTCGGTGTCCGGCGGGATAGATAATGAAAAGAGATATAAAATGCCAAGACGCCTCCTAAAAAGCTAAGAAATAA
>CAJTYK010000093.1 GCA_910584285.1 uncultured Oscillospiraceae bacterium | reverse complement strand
GGATGGAGGCGGCGTAGTTGCCGCCGCACTTGGTGAAGCCGGTGCCGCCCTTGACGGCCCGCACGTCCTCGTCCTCCACATAGATCTTCACAGGGTTGATGCCCTC
This sequence comes from uncultured Oscillospiraceae bacterium, assembly GCA_910584285.1. Classification (GTDB taxonomy): domain Bacteria; phylum Bacillota; class Clostridia; order Oscillospirales; family Oscillospiraceae; genus Enterenecus. The sequence continues at coordinate 4,817 of CAJTYK010000093.1, read as the reverse complement.
GGGGTAGTAGGCCCCCACCGGGCAGCAGATGACGGCGAACAGGTAGCTGTGAGAGGCGTGCACCCCCAGGCCGTTGTCAGTGGCGATGATGAAGGGGCGGATATACAGGGAGGTGCCCACCTTGTTCGGCACCCAAGCCTTGTCGGCGGACACCACGGCCTTGACTGCCTGCACGAAGTCCTCCTCCGGGATCTCCGGGATGCACAGCCGGCGGCAGGACGAATTCATCCGCCGGGCGTTCTCATAGGGGCGGAACAGCTGTACCTTGCCCTCGGGGGTGCGGTAGGCCTTCATGCCCTCGAAGATCTCCTGGGCGTAGTGGAACACCATGCAGGACAGCTCGAAGGGCAGGGGGCCGTAGGGCACCACCCGGGGGTCGTGCCAGCCCTGGCCCGCGTCGTAGTTCATCAGGAACATATGGTCGGTGAAGGTCCTGCCGAACACCAGCGTGTCCGGGTCAGGCCGGGGCTTGGGGTTGGGATTGGGGGTAAACGAAATATCCAGCATCAGGATCGGCTCCTTTGATTGAAGTAAAGCGGTAAAAGCACGTCCTCTATTATACCAGTGCCGGAGCCGGGACGCAAGGATCTTTTTTCCGGCCGGCCGGCCCGGAGTCCGACCCGCAGCCGGAACTTTTTCGTTCCGCGCCCCGGCTCTCTTGACAAACTCGATATTCGAGAATATAATGGGATCAGAATACTCGAATATCGAGATAAGGGAGGGAGCGCCATGCCCAGGGAAAAATTCAGCACCCTGACGGAGCAGATGTTTTATGTGCTGCTGTGCCTGCGGGAGGAGTGCTGCGGCATGGATATCCTGGACAAGGTGCCGTCCATGACGGGCGGGCGGGTGAGCGTGGGCTCGGGGACGCTCTACAACCTGCTGGAGCAGTTCCGGGCGGAGGGCATGATCCGGGAGACCAGGGTGGAGGGCCGCAAGCGCAGCTATCTGCTCACGGACGCCGGACGGGCCCGGCTGGAGCGGGAGTATCAACGGATTCAGGCCCAGGCGGAGGACTACCGCCGGGCCTTCGGAGAGGAGGGCGCCACATGAGAGAGACGAAACGGCAGATGACCCTGTATTCCTTCTACGACCACACCGGGCTGGAGCGGCACTTTGAGCGGATGGCGGAGCAGGGCTGGCTGCTGTGCGGGAGCGGACAATACACCTGGCACTACCGCCGGATCGAGCCGAAACAGCTCACCTTCTGTGTGTGCTATTATCCCAGGGCCACGATCTTCGACCCCCTGCCCTCGGTGAGCCAGGAGGAGTTCTATGACTTCTGCGCCCACACCGGCTGGACACTGGCGGCCGCCTCGGCCCAGCTCCAGGTGTTTTACAACGAGCGGGAGGATCCCACGCCCATCGAGACCGACCCGGCGCTGGAGGTGGAGGCCATCCACCGGTCGGCGAAAAAGAGTTTCCTGCTGCCCAACGGCCTGCTGCTGGCGGTGGGGCTGCTGAACCTGGGGCAGTCCCTGTCCGGCCTGAACCGCAGCCCCATCCAGACCCTGTCCAACGCCGGCGCCCTGCTGGCCGCCGTGGCGGGCGTCATCCTGCTGGCGCTGTGCTCCGTGGAGCTGTGCGGCTATTTCCTCTGGCACAGACGGGCGCGGAAGGCGGCGGAGCGGGGGGAGTTTTTACCCACCCGCAGCCACCGCTGGTTCCAGAGAATCATGGTGGCGATTCTGGCGGCGGCGACGGTGTGGTTTTTCATCAGTATGGCCGGGGAAGGCCTGGGCGGGGTGATGCTGGTGTCCATGACGGGGGGCGTGCTGGTGGTGGCAGCGGTGATCGGCATCCGGGAGGGGCTAAAAAGGTGCTATTTCTCCGCCGAGGACAACCGGGTCATCACCATCATCGCCTGCGTGGTGCTGTCTCTGGCGGTTGCGGCGGGCATCCCCTGGCTTGTGATAAAAACCCGGCCCAATCCCGCCCCGTCGGAGCTGCCTCTGACGCTGGCCGACCTGCGGGAGGGGGACTTCAGCGGCTACACCGGTCGGTGGCAGGGGGCCCAGTCCCCCCTGCTGGGGCGGTACAACGCCCACGAGTGGCCCTTGGGCCCGGTGAAGAAGTTCCCGAACCCGGTCTATCTGGACTATGAGGTCACCCTGGTGAAGCTCCCCACCCTCTACGGCCTGTGCCGGGAGACCCTGCTCCATGAGCGGGACGACTGGGGCAGCGATCCGGAGGACTTTTGGTACGGGTACGCCTACGTCCCCACAGACCCCGCCCCCTGGGGGGCGGAGGAGGCGTACCAGTGGCTGCCGGAGGACGGGTTGGACAATGAGGCGGACAACAACCAATACCTGCTGTTCTACCCGGATCGGGCGGTGACCATCAGCCTGCAGTGGGATGGGCCGCCCACCCGGTCGCAGATGGCGGCGGTGGGGGAGAAGCTGGGCCGGGGGCCGCTGTAAATTTCCGTTGCGGCGGGGGCGGAAAGGTGATATACTCTCCCCATAAAAAACAGAAATGAGGGATCCCCATGGCCCGCATCGACAAACAGAACTATTACCTGGACATCGCCGCCACCGTGCTGGAGCGCTCCACCTGTATGCGCCGGTGCTACGGGGCCATCATCGTCCAGAACGACGAGATCGTGTCCTCCGGCTACAACGGCGCTCCCCGGGGGCGGAAAAACTGCGGCGACCTGGGCTACTGCGCCCGGGAGGCCATGAACATCCCCTCCGGCCAGCGGTACGAGCTGTGCCGCTCCGTCCACGCCGAGGCCAACGCCATCATCTCCGCCCCCCGGCGGGAGGTGCTGGGGGCTACCCTCTATATGGCCTGCAAGGATCCGGCCACTGGGGAGCTGATCCCCGGCTCCACCTCCTGCTCCATGTGCCGGCGGCTCATCATCAACGCGGGCATCGCCAAGGTGGTCATCCGGGACACCCCCACCGAGTACCGGGTGGTGGACGTGGAGCGGGAGTGGATCGATCAGGACGACTCCATCCCGGAGCATCTACGGTGAAACGCGCAGTCGCTCTTTTCCTGGCCCTGGTTCTGTTGACGGGCTGCGCCCCTGCGCCTGTCCAGACGGTTTCCACGGCGGAGCGCACCTTCTTCGCCATGGACACGGTGATGACCCTGCGGCTGTATGAGGGCGGGGACGAGGCCCTGCTGGCCGACGCCGAGGCCCGGGTGCGGGAGCTGGAGGGCCTACTGTCCGTCACCGGCGGGGGCAGTGAGATCCACGCGCTCAACCGGGACGGGGCGGCGGAGCTGTCGCCGGAGACAGCGGAGCTGCTGCGGGGGGCGCTGGCGCTGTGCGCCCGGACGGAGGGGGCGCTGGACCTATCCACCTACCCGGTGCTGCGGACCTGGGGCTTCACCACCGGGGAGTATGCCGTCCCCGACCAGGAGACCCTCGACAAGCTGCTGCCGCTGGTGGACTATACGCGGGTGGCGCTGGACGGGAACGCCGCCTCCCTGCCCGACGGCATGGAGATCGACCTGGGCAGCGTGGCCAAGGGCTATACCGGGGCGGCGCTGGCCGCCCTGTTGCGGGAGGGTGGCGTCACCTCCGCCCTGCTGGATTTAGGGGGCAACATCCAGGCGGTGGGGGCCAAGCCCGACGGCTCCCCCTGGCGGGTGGGCATCCGGAACCCGGCGGGGGAGGGGAACCTCGGCGTGGTGGAGGTGGACAACCAGGCCGTGATCACCTCCGGCGGGTACGAGCGGTACTTCGAGGAGGACGGCGTGCGCTATTGGCATATCCTGGATCCCGGGACCGGGGCCCCGGCGCGCAGCGGGCTGGCCTCCGTCACCGTGGTGGGGGACGACGGGCTGATGTGCGACGGGCTGTCCACCGCCCTGTTCGTCATGGGCCGGGAGAAGGCCGTGGAGCACTGGCGGCAGTACCGGGACTTTGAGGCGGTACTGGTGTCGGAGGACGGCTCGGTTACGATCACCCCGGGGCTGGAGGGGCGGTTCACCCTGACGGAGCGGGGGCGGACACTGACGGTGGCGGAATGATGGTTCCGCGGTATTGTCACGCTGCGAAGCCTCCGCGCTTCTACAATGTGCACAGAAAAAATTTGGAATGTTCATGAAACTTTCACATTTCCACTTGACGGCGGCGCGGCCGGACTATATAATAGATGCGGATAATTTTGAAAGGCCGCCGTGCTTTTTTACCGTTTGAGCGTTTGCGCCCCCCTTTGGGGCGTTTATATAGTCTATACGACCCGTCATAGATTTTGACACTCAAATACTGCGCCCAAATCCGGTGGGTGGTTTTTCAATTATCGCGGTGCGTCTATTCACGCATCGCGTCTTATTTTGTAACAGGAGGTGTGGAACCCAGATGCAAGTGCCAGTCTTTGTGACCGTGATCATTGCCGTCGCCGCCGGTCTGATCTGCCTGGTGATCGGAGCGGTGGTTGGATACCAGCGGCGAAAGGCCGCCGCCGAGCGGGAGATCGGCTCCGCTGAGGAGGAGGCCCGCCGGATCATCAACGACGCCATCAAGTCCGCCGAGAGCAAGAAGCGGGAGGCCACCGTGGAGGCCAAGGAGGAGATCCTCAAGGCCCGCAGCGAGTTCGACAAGGAGGTCAAGGATCGCCGCAACGAGATCCAGCGCCAGGAGAACCGGCTCAACTCCAAGGAGGAGAACCTGGACCGCAAGCTGGAGAACCTGGAACGCAAGGAGGAGAACGTCTCCGCCCGCATCGCCCAGCTGGAGCAGGAGAAGGTGGAGCTGGACGGGCTGAAGAACAGCCAGGTGGAGCTGCTGGAGCGCATCTCCGGCCTGACCGTGGAGGAGGCCAAGCGCTACCTCATCGAGCAGCTGGAGGACGACGTGACCCACG
>CAJTYK010000092.1 GCA_910584285.1 uncultured Oscillospiraceae bacterium | reverse complement strand
CGGGAGCCCAGGTTCACCGGCTTCTGGGTGAACAGGCCCAGCTTGGCGAAGTCGGCGATGTTATACCCCAGAGCCTTGGCGAAGGTCTCGATGAAGGAGCCGCAGCCGGAGGAGCAGGCCTCGTTGAGCATGATGGAGTCCACCGCGCCGTTGCGGATCTTGAAGCACTTCATGTCCTGGCCGCCGATGTCGATGATGAAGTCCACGTCGGGGTTGAAGTGGGCGGCGGCCCGGTAGTGGGCCACCGTCTCCACCAGGCCCAAATCGCAGGAGAAGGCGTTTTTGATCAGATCCTCCCCGTAGCCGGTGACGGCGGAGCCCTTGATCTTGATCCGGTTCCCGCACAACCTGTAGATCTCCTTGAGCTGCTCCAGCACGATGGCCACCGGGTTGCCCAGGTTGGAGTGGTAGTAGGTATACAGCAGCCCGCCGTCCGGGGCGATAAGGGCCATTTTCGTGGTGGTGGAACCGGCGTCGATGCCTAAGTAGGCGTCCCCCTCGTAAGTACCGATGTCCAGCTGGGGCGGTGTGGAGGCGTTGTGCCGGGCGGCGAAGGCGTCATAGTCCGCCTGGCTCTCGAACAGCGGCGGCATGGTGTCCACCACCGACGTGGCGTCCTTACTCTCCCGGAGCTTCCGCAGCAGCTCGTCGAAGGGGTGGGCCTCGTAGTCGGAGGAGCACAGCGCCGCCCCCATGGCGGCGAAGCAGTCGCCGTCCTCGGGGAAGATGGCGTGCTGGTTGTCCAGCTGGAGGGTGTCCACAAACCGCTCCCGCAGGCCCATGAGGAAGTGGAGGGGCCCGCCCAGAAAGACGATCTTTCCCTTCAGCTCCCGGCCCTGGGTGAGGCCCGCCACCGTCTGATCCACCACCGCCTGGAAGATGGAGGCAGCCACGTCCTCCTTCCGCCCGCCCTGGTTGAGGATGGGCTGGATGTCGCTCTTGGCGAATACGCCGCATCGGGAGGCGATGGGATAGATCTTCTCGTGCTTCAGGGACAGTTCGTCCAGCTCGTTGACGGTGACGTTCATTAAGGTGGCCATCTGGTCGATGAACGCCCCGGTGCCCCCGGCGCAGGAGCCGTTCATCCGCTCCTCCAGGGCGCCGCCGAAGAAGATGATCTTGGCATCCTCGCCGCCCAGCTCAATCACCGCGTCAGTGTCCGGGATATAGGCGTTCACCGCCGCGGCGGTGGCGTATACCTCCTGTACGAAGTCCAGCTCCGCGGCCTTGGCCACCCCCAGTCCGGCGGAGCCGGTGATCACCAGGCGCACGTCCTGCCCCCGGAGCATCTCCTCAATGGAGTCCAGGGTCTCACAGGCCCGCTCCCGGGCCTTGGAATAGTGCCGCTCATAGGAGCGGAACAGCAGCTTATTGTCCTCGTCCAACACCACGACCTTGACAGTAGTGGAGCCGATGTCGATGCCAACCCGCAGAATCATAGTTGTCCTCCTGTGTTGTCGCGCCGTTTAGCCCTGTGACGGCCCAGGCGCTCAGGCTGAAACGTTCAGACGATATTATATAAAAGTAATAGGTTTTTTTCAATAGTATAGTTTGACGGTTTTTCCTCAATTCGACAAAAAAAGCGAACCGTAAACCTGTAGGGGCGGCTACCAGCCGCCCCTCAGGCTGTCGAAAAAGCCTGCCCCAATGCAGACTTTTTCGACAGCCTGGCAGGAGCGGATCTTCCGCTCCTGCGTTATTTTACGTCATAGCTCCACTGGTCTGCTTTTTCCAAGTCAGCCCAGCGCCCGGGCCAGAGCTGCAAACTCCGCCAGCCCCAGCCGCTCCCCGCGGACGGTCTCCGGCAGGCCGCAGTCCGACAGGATCTGCCGGAGCTGCTCCTTGGAGAAGCGGCTGCCGTAGGCGGCGGATAGGGCGTTGAGCAGGGTCTTGCGCCGCTGGGCAAAGGCGGCCTTCACTACGGCGAAGATGGCCTCCGGATCCCCCTCCACCGGGGGGGCGGGGCGGGGGATGAGTCGCACCACCGCTGAGGTCACCTTGGGGGCGGGTAGGAAGCAGTCCGGCGGCACCTCAAATAATAGCTCGCACTCCGCGTGGTACTGGCAGAACAGGGAGAAGGCCCCACAGTCTCCGTCGCCGGGGGCGGCGCAGATCCGGCGCGCCACCTCCCGCTGGATCATCACCGTGACGGACTGGAAACAGCCCGCCTCCAGTAGTTTCGTGATCACCGGCGTGGTGATGTTGTAGGGCAGGTTGGCGCAGGCCCGCACCGGCAAGCCAGGGAACTTTTCCGCCACCAGCGCCGACAAATCCAGCTTCATCACGTCGCCGGGGATCACCTCCACGTTGGGGCAGTCCGCCAGCGTCTCGGCCAAGATGGGCAGCAGGGCGCGATCCAGCTCCACCGCCGCCACCTTCCCCGCCCGCCGGGCCAGCTCCACCGTCAGGGGACCGATGCCGGGGCCGATCTCCAGCGCGGCGCAGCCCTTGTCCAGCCCTGCCGCGTCGGCGATGTCCCGGGGCACCCAGTCGGCGATAAGGAAATTCTGCCCCATGGATTTGGAAAAGCGGAAGCCATGCCGGGCCAACAGGGCCTTGATGTCGCGAATATCGGTGAGGTTCACCTCTGCCCCACCCCCTTCAGCTTCTTCTCATAGGCCACCCGTCGGGGATCGTGGGGGGGCTGCGCCCCCACCAGCACGTTCCCCCGGTACTGGAAGCCGGACTTCCGCAGCAGCCCCAGCATGGCCTTGTTCTTCTTGTGGGTGTCAATCCGCAGCCAGCCCAGGCCCATCCCCCGGGCCAGCTCCTCCCAGGCGGCGGCCATCTCCCCCGCCAGCCCGGAGCCCCGCCATTGTGACCCCACGGCGCAGCGGTGGATGGAGGCATAGGGCTCCTCTCCCCCACCCCATTTGCCGTCGGTGATGGCGGCATAGCTCTCCTCCGGGCGGGCGTACAGGGTGAACACCGCCCCCACCTGCCCCCCGCAGGTGAGCACGTAGCACTCCCCCCAGGCCATATCGTTCCGGTAATCCGTCGCCGCGGGGTAGTCCTCCGTCCACTGGTCGATGCCGTTGGCGTCCATCCAGACCCGGGCCTGGGCGATGATCTCCATAATGGCTGGGACGTCCCCCTCTCCCGCCGGACGGCACTCCACCGGCCGGGGCAGGACGGGCCGGGACAGCTCCCGTTCCAGCTCCGTCAGCAGCTTCTGATCCTCCCTGGAGGACAGATCCAGCCTTTCGTACAGGTCGGGCCGCCGCTGCCGGGTACGCAGCAGGGACTGCTTCCTCCGCCACCGCTCCACCTTGGCATGGTCGCCGGTGAGCAGCTCCGGGGGAACAGCCCTGCCATGCCACACCTCGGGGCGGGAGTATTGCGGGTACTCCAGCAGGCCGTCCCAGTGGCTTTCGTTCTCAAAGCAGGCGGGGTCGGACAGCACCCCTGGTACCAGCCGGCTCACCGCGTCCGCCACCGCCATGGCGGCAATCTCCCCCCCGGTGAGCACAAAATCGCCGATGGAGATCTCCTCATCCACGCACTCGTCGAGAAAGCGCTGATCGACGCCCTCATAGTGGCCACACACCAGAATCAGGCGCTCCTCCTCCCAGGCCAGCCGCTTGGCGTCCGCCTGGGTGAAGGTCTTGCCGCAGGGGGAGAGATAGATGGTGTGGGGCTTGCCCTCTGCCTGCCGGCACAGGTGCTCCCAGCAGCGGTACAGCGGGTCGGCTTGCAAGACAGCCCCGTGTCCCCCGCCGTAGGGGTAGTCGTCCACCTGCTTCTGTTTGTTCACCGTGTAGTCCCGGAGCTGGTGGGCCTCGATGCGCAGATAGTCCCGCTCCTGGGCCCGGCCCAGGATGGACTCGGACAGCACGTCCCCCACGGTGTCGGGGAACAATGTGATGATGTCAATACGGTACATGGGGCGTATCTCCTACATTCCTTCGATGAGGCGCACCTTGAGGTAGCCGCCCTCGATGTTGGTCTCCAGGATGAACTCGGGCACAGCGGGTATGAGGATTTCCCGCTCCCCCGCCACCACATACACCTGCTGGCGGGACGGGGAGAGCACCTCCTTCAGCGTACCCAGCCTCTGCCCCGCCTCGTCCACCACATCCAGGCCGATGATGTCCGCCAGAAAGAAGGCCCCCTCCGGCAGCTTGGCGTCGGCGCGGCAGATCTGGACGGTTTTCCCCTTGAGGCGCATGGCCTTCTCCACCGTGTCCACACCATCCAGCTTGGCGATGACGCTGCCCTTGTGGACGCGGGCGGACGTCACCTTCTGGGGCGCGCCGTCCACGTAGAGCGTGCCGAAGCCCCGCAGAAAGTCCGGGCTGTCCGCCCAGGGGACGATGCGCACCTCCCCGTGGATGCCGTGGGTGTTGACGATCTGGCCGCAGTCTAAAAACTCGTTCATGGGAAATAAAACCTCCTCTCCCCACAAAGTCTGAAGGGCGGCTTTGTGGGGGCCCCGATAAAAAAACAGGCGGGAGCTCCCGCCTGTTTTCAGCGTTCAGTCAACGATGTCAACCGAAATCTTTTTGCCCTGGCGCTGGGCCACCGAGCGCATCAGCGCCCGGATCTCCTTGGCGATGCGGCCTTGCCTGCCGATCACCTTGCCCATATCGCCGGGGGCGACCCGGAGCTCCAGCACCGTCTCGGCGGGGGTCTCGGACTGGGAGACGGACACCGCGTCGGGATCGTCCACCAGGCTGCGGGCGATATAAGTGAGCAATTCCTTCATGTGTCCTCCAAATCCCGATTACAGCCCGGCCTTCTTCAGCAGATCGCGCACGGTGTCGGTGGGCTGGGCGCCAGTGCGGATCCAGGCCTGGGCGCGCTCCACGTCGATGTTGACGGCGGCGGGGTTCTGCCGGGGGTCGTAGGTACCGATCTCCTCGATGAAGCGGCCGTCCCGGGGATAGCGGGAGTCGGCCACCACCACGCGGTAGAAGGGGGCCTTCTTGGCGCCCATGCGGCGCAG
>CAJTYK010000091.1 GCA_910584285.1 uncultured Oscillospiraceae bacterium | reverse complement strand
TCATCTGCTCCAGCCCGTCGGAGGTGGCCACCCGCACCCGGTGCTCCTTCCGCTCTTTCGCCAGAGCATAGGTGGTCTTTTCGATATACATATCCGCCGTCTCCGCCTCTTTGGTGTACACCACAAACAGATCCCCCAGCCGCTCCACGCTGCCCGGGTTCCCCTTTACCTTGTAGGCATCGAACACCACGATCACCTTGCACCGCTTCCATCCCTGGTAGTTGCGCAGGCGGTGGATCAGCCGCTCCCGAGTGCTGTCCAGATCCGCCCGGCTCAGGTTGCGCAGCTCGTCCCAGGCGTGGATGATGTTGTAGCCGTCCACCAGCAGGTAATCGTCCCCGTCCCGAACCTTCAGCCCTTTCCAGGGCCTGGGCTTGGGAGGCGCGGTCTTGGGTACGGGCCGGAAGGCGTGGGGCTTGGTGGGGCCGTAGGCCCGTTGGAAGATGGCTTCCAGCTCCTTGTCCAGCGCCGCCCGGGACTCGTAGCTCATGGGCGGCTGGCGGGCGGGGGCGGCGTCCTCCTCGGGGCTCTCCCGGGCGGGCCGCCAGCCGCTGTCCAGGTGCATATGGGAGCGCACCTCGTCCCAGGGCACGATCACCCCCGAGCCGTGGGAACAGAACACCGAACCGGAGGGGTTGTCCACGTCCCGATCCGGGTCGTAACCCGCGGCGGAGATGACCTCCTCGGCGTTGTGGCAGGGGCGGTAGCCCTCCACCGCGCAGGAGAACCGCCCTCGCCCCCCGGTGTAGGCCGCCACCGTCCGCCAGTAGTCCCCCACCTCGGACACCGGGACGCTGCCGGTGAGCACCGCCGTCTCCCCGCCCTGTTCCGGGGGCAGCAGCTCCGCTCCCATCCGCTGCAAATCCGTCATGGCCCGGCCCACGCTGCCGGTGGGAACTTCTAAGCGAAAGGAATACCAGGGCTCCAGCAGCACACCTTGGGCGCTCATCAGCCCCTGGCGCACCGCCCGCCAGGCGGCCTGCCGGAAGTCGCCACCCTCGGTGTGCTTGAGGTGGGCTCGGCCGGTGAGCAGGGTGATCTTCATGTCCGTGATGGGCGCCCCCGTCAGCACCCCCCGGTGCTCCTTCTCCATCAGGTTGGTGAGGATGAGCCTCTGCCAGTGGCCCTCCAGCACGTTCTGGTCGCAGGCGGTGTCCAGCACCAGCCCCGCCCCCCGCTCCAGCGGCTCCAGCAGGAGATGTACCTCGGCGTAGTGGCGCAGGGGCTCAAAGTGGCCCACCCCCTCCGCCGGGGCGGCGATGGTCTCCAGGTACACGATCCGGCCGGGGCCAAAGGTCACCGACCCCCCGAACCGCCGCTCCAGCAGCCGGGACAGCACCTCCAGCTGTACCTCCCCCATGAGGCGTACCCGGATCTCCCCCGTCCCCTCGTCCCACTCCACCTGGAGCTGGGGATCCTCCTCCTCCAGCACCCGCAGCTGGGCCAGCAGGGTGTGGACGTCCTCCCCCGACCGCGGCAGCACCTGGCAGGCCAGCACCGGCTCCAGCTCCGGCCCGGCCCAGTCCTCCTCTGCCCCCAGGCCCTGGCCCGCCCGGGTGCGGGTGAGGCCCGCCACGGCGCACACCGTCCCCGCCGGGGCCTCCTCCGCCGGGGTGAACCTGGCCCCGGAGTACAGCCGGAGCTGGGCGGCCTTCTCCTCCCAGTCCGGGCCCTTCACCACGTCCCGCACCCGCAGGGCACCGCCGGTGATCTTCATCCAGGTGAGCCGCTCCCCCTTGTCGTCCCGGGAGATCTTGTACACCCGGGCGGCGAACTGCGCCCCCCAGTCCGGCTCCAGGGCGAACCGGGCCAGGACGTCCAGCAGCTCGTCCACTCCGTCCAGGTTCAGCGCCGAGCCGAACAGGCAGGGGAACAGCTTCCGCTCCACAATCAGGGCGGACAGATCCGCGTCGTCCAGCGCCCCCGTCTCCAGATACCGCTCCATCAGTTCCTCATCGCACAGGGCGGCCTGCTCCAGCACCTGCTCCCAGGGGCCGGAAAAGTCGGCGCAGCCCTCCCCCAGCCGCTCCCGGAGCTGGGCCAGCAGCGCCTGCCGATCCGTCCCCGGCTGATCCATCTTGTTGACGAACAGGAAGGTGGGCACGCCGTGCCGCTCCAGCAGCTTCCACAGGGTCTCGGTGTGGCCCTGCACCCCGTCCGCCCCGCTCACCAGCAGCACCGCGCAGTCCAGCACCTGCACCGCCCGCTCCGTCTCGGAGGAGAAATCCACGTGGCCCGGGGTGTCCAGCAGGGTGATCTCACAGTCCCCCCAGGTGAGCCGCGCCTGCTTGGAGAAGATGGTGATCCCCCGCTCCCGCTCCTGCCGGTCGGTGTCCAGAAAGGCGTCCCCGTGATCCACCCGCCCCAGCCGCCGCACCGCTCCGGCGCGGTAGAGCATAGCCTCGGACAGGGTGGTTTTCCCCGCGTCCACATGGGCCAGCATCCCGATGGTCAGCCGTTTCATCATCGCATTCTCCTTGTATCTGGCATAAAAGACTTCCCCCTGATGGGGCGTTGGGATAAGAAAACTTGGTAGGGGCGCACAGTATGCGCCCGCGGGCGGCTAATAGCCGCCCCTACAGGGTTTCTTAAAACAACGCCCTTGAGGGGGAGGGCCTTTTTACTCAGTTAAACAGCTCCCCGTTCTCCTCAAACAGCTCCCGCACCTTCTTTTTCAGCAGGCGGTGGGCGGGCTGCTTCAGCTCCGGGTCGGCGGCGATGAGCTCCTCCGCCGCCCCCCGGGCCTCCTTTAATAATTCCATATCGGCGGCGAAGTCGGCCACCTTCAGCTGGGGCAGACCGTGCTGCCGCTTGCCGAAGAAGTCGCCAGGGCCCCGCAAGCGCAGATCCTCCTCCGCGATCTGGAAGCCGTCGTTGGTGGCGCACAGCGCCCGCAGGCGCTCCCGGGCGGTATCGCTGCGGCTGGCGGTCATGAGCACGCAGAAGCTCTCGTGCTTCCCCCGGCCCACCCGGCCCCGGAGCTGGTGGAGCTGGCTCAGCCCGAACCGCTCCGCGTTCTCAATGATCATGAGGGAGGCGTTGGGCACGTCCACCCCCACCTCGATGACGGTGGTGGACACCAGCACATCCAGCTCCCCTTTGGTAAAGGCGGCCATAGTCGCCTCTTTTTCTTTGGCTTTCAGCTTGCCGTGGACGAAACCCACCCGCAGGTCGGGGAACACCCGCTCCCGCAGCTCCTTGGCATAGGCGGTCACCGCTTTCAGATCCATGCCGGGGGTGTCCTCCCAGCCGCCGCCGTTCTCCTCCACCGCGGGGCATACGATATACACCTGCCGCCCCAGCCCCACCTGCTTGCGGACAAAGCCGTACATCCGCGCCCGCTTGTCCTCCCCCACGGCGAAGGTGGCCACAGGGGTGCGGCCCGGTGGCAGCTCGTCCATCACGGACACGTCCAGGTCTCCGTAGATGATCAGGGCCAGCGTCCGGGGAATCGGGGTGGCGGACATCACCAGCACATGGGGCGGGACGGCCCCGCCCTTCTCCGCCAGCGCCCCCCGCTGGGCCACTCCAAAGCGGTGCTGCTCGTCGGCGATGACCAGACCCAGATCGCGGTACTCCACCCCCTGGGAAAACAGGGCATGGGTGCCCACCACCAGGTCGATCTCCCCCGTGCTCAGGGCGGACAGCAGGGCCTTTTTCTCCTTCCCCTTCACCGAGCCGGTGAGCAGGGCCACCCGCACCCCGGCGGGGGCCAGCAGGGCCTCCATGGTGCGGGCATGCTGCTCCGCCAGCAGCTCGGTGGGGGCCATGAGGGCACACTGGCAGCCGTTTTTCGCCGCCGTCCACGCCCCGAAGGCGGCCACCGCCGTCTTGCCCGAGCCCACGTCCCCCTGCACCAGCCGGTTCATGGCCCGGCCGGAGCGCAGGTCGGCGGCCATGTCCTCCATGGCCCGGCGCTGGGCACCCGTGGGGGCGAAGGGCAGCAGGGTGGCGAACTCCTCCGGATCCCCGTCCAGCACCCGACCCGCCCCCGCGGAGCGGCGCTCCTTGAGCTGGGCCAGCCCACAGGTGAGGACGAACAGCTCCTCAAACACCAGCCGCCGCCTTGCGATGGCCAGGGTCTCAAAGTCCGCCGGGTAGTGGATGTTCTTCCGGGCGTAACGGGTCTGGCAGAGCTGATGCTCCTTCCGCACCCGGGCGGGGAGGGGTTCGGGCAGCCCTTCCAGGCAGTCCTCCACCGCCCGCCGGGTGATCCCCGACAGGAGGTTATTGGATATGCCTGCCGTCAACGGATACACCGGCAGGATCAGACCGGTGGCCCGGCCCACCCCCTCCCGCTCGAAGGCCGGGTTGGTCATGGCGTACAGGTTGCCCTGCCGCTCCACCGTGCCGTAGAACACGTAGCTCTCCCCAGGCCGGAGCACCTCCCGGATATAGTCCTGGTTGAAAAAGGTGATGTGGGCCGCGCCGGTGCCGTCCACCGCCCGCACCTTCACCAGCGTCAGCCCCCGGCGGACATAGCTCACCCGGGGCGTCTCCGCCACCAGCAGGGCCACGCAGCAGGGCCGATCCGCCGGCGCGTCCCGGAGCGTGCACACCTCCCGCCGGTCCTCATACCGCTGGGGCAGGTGCTCCAGAGTATCCCCCAGGGTGCGCAAGCCCAGCTTTTCCAGTTTTTTGGCCCGGGCCGGGCCCACCCCCGGCAGCTCGGTCAGGAGGGTGCTTCGGGTCAACGCCATGGGTTCACCTCCTCGCCGCAAAGTCGGCGGCCGGCTTTGCGGGGCTCCGGCTTTTGCGGACGGCGGTCATTTTTCATTAGTTTACCACATTCTCCCCATCGAAAACAATCCCCTGGCGATTTTTCCCCGGGGAGGGTATAAACCACCCCCGCTTCGTCCACAATAGGGCCGGAGGTGTCATGATGAACAACAATCATAGACGAAGTTGGATCGAAAAACTTGGCGATTTCATTTCCGGAAAGGGTTTCTATCTTGTGGTACTCATCTGCGTGGCCGCCATCGCCCTGTCGGGCT
>CAJTYK010000090.1 GCA_910584285.1 uncultured Oscillospiraceae bacterium | reverse complement strand
GGCTGGAGCAGCGGCTGGGCCAACTGGATCTTCAAAAGAAGAACTGGAAAGCCGGAGCGGCCCTGCTCTCCCTGCGCGGGCAGCTTGACATGGACGAGGCAGCCCATCTCAGCGGCTATGACCGGGAGCGCGTCTGCGTCCCCCGGATCTGCGACTGTCAGCGGGAGGGCTGCCGGTATCGTGCCTTTTTGGAGGACTGTGATTCCGGGCGCTATCTCTTCCAGATCTGCAACCACAACCTGCTGCTGGCGGACGCCATCCACCGGGGCAGCGGGCGAAAGCCCATCCTGCCGGACGCCTGCGCCCTCATCGTGGACGAGGCCCACAAGCTGCCGGAGACAGCCCGCCAGATGTTCGGAGTGACCCTTACGGCGGAGGACATCCGCGCCCTGACCCACAGCCTGCGGGGCGAACGCTTCCTGCTGGCGGCGGAAGTCCTGGCCGACAGTGCCGCGCCGCTGATGCGGAAGCTGGACCGCCCGCCGGAGGGCAAGACCTTCGACCACTACCAAAAATCGCTGGCCGCGCCGGAGCGGAGCCTTACGGTGATTCACCGGCAGCTCCACGGCCTGCTGACACCCGCCACCCGCAGGCGGCTGAAGGACGTCTCGTCCAGCGTGGCCCTGTTCCACCAGGGCCACCCGGATATGGTTTTTTACACCGAGGAGGACACCCATGGCGGCACCATGCTGTGCGCCACCATTGCCGACCTGACCGCCCAGCTCCGTCAAACGCTCTGGCGGCAGGAGCGGCCCGTCGTCCTCACCTCCGCCACCCTGGCCGTGGGCGAGGACTTCCGGCGCTTCAAAGAGGAAACGGGCCTGCTGACCGACAGCCGCGTCACGGAGTCTGTCGCCCCGTCACCCTTTGACTACCAGCGGAATTGCTTGCTGTACTTACCCAAATATCCGCCCAGGCAAAAGGCTGCGGCCTACTATGACGAGCTGGCGAAGGAGATCGCCGCCCTGCTGGATGCGGCCCAGGGCCACGCCCTGGCGCTGTTCACCTCTTACGCCGCCATGTCGGCGGTGAAGGAGCGCCTGCCGGGCCATGGCCTGCGCTATCCGCTGTTCACCATGGGCCGCAGCGCCATCCATGCCACCGAGCAGTTCAAAGCCAGCCCCGGCAGTGTGCTGCTGGCGGCGGGAGCCGCCTGGGAGGGCTTCGACTTCCCCGGCGACTGTGTGTCCCTGCTGATCATCCCCCGCCTGCCCTTCGCCGTCCCGGACGCGCTGAAGGAGAAAGAGCGGGAGAACCACCCCTCCCTCCGGTTGTTCATCCGGGCGGTGGTGGTGCCGGAGATGCAGATCAAGCTGAAGCAGGGCTTCGGGCGGGCCATCCGCACCGAGACGGACACCTGCGTGGTGGCCATTCTGGATGAGCGGGCCGCAAAGGGCAAGCGCTACAGCAAGGATGTGCTGGCCGCCCTGCCGGAGATGCCCGTCACCGGCAGCCTGGGGGATGTAGCGCGGTTTATACAAGCAGTGAAAGGGCCGGATTATTTCCGGGAGGCATCCGCATGATCGATGTGAAGAATGAAATGCGGTATATCCTGGTGACCCGGCTGCTGGAACAGGCAGCGGAAGCCGGCCTTCTGTCCGCCGAGGAGCTGTGGGCCGCCAAACGGCTGGCCCTGGAGCGCTACCGCTCCGCAACTGTGTGGGAATAGTGGTAGCTATTCCCGCCAGGGTGTGGTAGTGTTGTCGGTACCCAGAGGAAAGGAGACTACGGCATGGAATATCCATTTTATTTGGAACAGAAATTTTACGATGCCGGACGCCTGGAGACCCGCACCCTGACCGCCCAAGAGGCGGAGGCACTCAACTACGAGGACGGCTACAAGGCCCACGGCGAGGGTTACACCCTATATGTGGACGGCTACAACAGCAAGGAGGCCATGGAAAGCTGATAACCCAGCCCCTGGAGGCGGCGGTGGTCAGCCGGATATTTGCCCTCTGCCTGGAAGGGAAATTTCAATGGGAAATATCGGATATTCTGAACGCCGGGGGCATTCTCTACAGCCCGGACCGGCCTGTGTGGAATAAATTCAGGATCTCGTTCATCCTCAGAAATGAGCGCTACATGGGTGCCGATGGCTATCCTGAACTGATAGACAGCGAAACTTTTCAGGCTGTCCAAGCTCTGCTTCAAAAGAAGTGGGGGAAACGTAATCGCCGGAACCGTCCGGTGTCCGCTCTGCGGGAGACACTGCGCTGTCCCTGCGGTGGACGCCTGAAGCGGTGGTTCAGCAGTGTGCATAAACCTGACACGCTGTACCTTCGGTGCGCTGAGTGCGGCGGGGAGGTCGTCATCCCCGATGCTGACCTGCTGGCGGAGGTGGAGCGGCAGGCGGCGGAGTACACCCCACCGGCAGAGGGCGGATACACCCCCTCCGAGGAAACCGTCCGCCTGACCAACGCCATCAACCGAGGACTGGAGAGGCCGGAATGCCCGGAGGATGTGGTGGCCCTGATCTTGCAGGGCATCTCCGCCCGGTACGCCTGTTTTGACACACCGGCAGCCTCGCCGGATACCCAGCGTTTGATAAAGGAAAAAGCCTATGCGCAGGCGATAAAATACATCACCATCACTGCGGAGAACGCGGTGACAGTGACCTTTAAGTAATCGTTCAAAACCGATTGGGAAAGGAGCCGTCATGGAACAAACCGTACCGCGGGAACGGAAGATACGCATCATCCCCGCCACAAAGCCGGTATCAGCCCCCGGACGGGCCTCCGGCAGCAAGCAACGGGTGGCTGCCTACTGCCGGGTATCCACCGACAGCGAGGAGCAGCTCACCAGCTACACTGCCCAGAAAGCCTACTATACCCAGAAGATCGGGGAGAACCCCGATTGGGAGATGGCCGGTATTTTCGCTGACAAAGGCATAACCGGCACAAGCATGAAAAAGCGGACGGAGTTCAAGCGGATGATCGCCGCCTGCAAACGGGGCCGAATCGACCTGATCCTCACCAAATCCCTCTCCCGCTTTGCCCGGAATACGGTGGACAGCCTGGAAATGGTGCGGATGCTCCGGGCCAACGGCATCGGTGTGATCTTTGAAAAGGAAAATATCAATACGCTGACGGAGTCCAGCGAGTTCCTGATCACCCTGTTCAGCGGCTTTGCCCAGGCGGAGAGCGAATCCATCAGCAAAAACGTGATCTGGGGCATCCAAAAGAGCCGGGAGGCGGGGAATGTCCCCTTCCAATACCGGAAGCTGCTGGGCTACCAACGGGGGCCGGACGGTCAGCCGGAGATCGTCCCAGAGGAGGCGGAAACGGTGAAGCGTATCTTCCGCCGCTACCTGGACGGATGCAGCCTGGGTCAAATCAAGGCGGAGCTGGAAGCGGACGAGATCCCCACCTCCTGCGGGGTCCAGGGCTGGACATATCAGGTGATCCACAACATCCTGGTAAATGAAAAATACATTGGCGACGCCCTTCTGCAAAAGACCTATACCACCGACTGCATCAGCAAGACGGTGAAGAAAAACCAGGGTGAGCGCCCCATGGTGTATGTGGAGA
This sequence comes from uncultured Oscillospiraceae bacterium, assembly GCA_910584285.1. Classification (GTDB taxonomy): domain Bacteria; phylum Bacillota; class Clostridia; order Oscillospirales; family Oscillospiraceae; genus Enterenecus. Next base: position 1,532 of record CAJTYK010000090.1, on the reverse strand, counting down.
ACAACCACCCGCCCATCATTCCGAAGGATATCTTCTATCAGGTGCGGGAGGAAATGGCCCGCAGGGCCAGCAAGCGGAAGGTGATGCAGAAAAGTGCCAAGACCGAGCAGGGCAAATATTCCGCCAAGTACGCCCTCAGTGAGCTTCTGGTGTGCGGGGAGTGCGGTACACCGTACAAGCGATGCACCTGGGCCAGAAACGGCAAAAAGCGGATCGTCTGGCGATGCGTCTCCCGGTTGGAGTTCGGCACCAAATACTGCCACACCTCCCCCACATTGGACGAGGACAAACTGCACCGGGCCATCCTGGAGGCCATCAACGGCCTTGACCAGACCGGGCAGGAGATCACGGAGGAGTTCCTGGACATCGCCAGCCTTGTCCAGCGGGGGCAGGAGAGCGGTGGGGTCGATCCGCTCACCCTGCGCCAGCGGCTGGCGGCTGTGACGGCGGAACAGGCGGTGCTGATGGAACAGGCGTTGGCACTGCCAGAGAACATGGAAAACGAAGAATTGAACGCCCAACTCAGAGAGATCGCAGAGAAGAGGGAGGGCATCCTGCACCAGCTTGGGACGCTCCGGCAGGCAGATGAGCGGCAGGCTGGCCAAGCGGCCCGGATGGACCGCCTGCGGGAATTTGTAGAGCAGCGGGGAACAAAATTTGCCGTATATGATGACGCCATCACCCGTAAATTCGTGGAGCAGATCACAGTTCTGGACGCTGAAACCGTCTGCATCAAATTTCGCTATCCGGGGCTGGAGGTTGACAAAAGCCTGAGCTGACAGGGAGGATCATGATGGAAATTTATATCACGGGCGACCTCCACGGGGATCTCCGGCGCTTTCAGCCGGAAATCTTCTATGAGCAGGAGAGCCTCAAAAAAGAGGACATAGCTCTGGTATGCGGAGACTTCGGCTGTGTGTGGCACGGCGATGGGCGGGATGACGAGGGCCTGGACTGGCTGGAGGGCCGGCCCTTCACCACGGCCTTCGTGACAGGGAATCACGAAAACTACGACGCCCTGCGGAAATATCCGCTGGAGAAATGGCGGGGCGGGAACATCCGGCGAATCCGTCCCTCGGTGATCCTGCTGGAGCGGGGCCAGATATTCAACCTGGGTGGGAAGCGGTTCCTCACCATGGGCGGGGCCAGCAGTCACGACATTCAGGACGGCATCCTGGAGCCGGACGATCATCTGTTCAAGAAGAAATGCAGGGAACTGGACGCCAGAGGCGCGATGTACCGGGTGAACCACCTGTCCTGGTGGAAGGAGGAACTGCCCAGTGAGGAGGAGTACCAGACCGCCAAGGCCAGTCTGGACAGAGCGGGCTGGGAGGTGGACTACATCATCACCCACTGCTGCTCCACCTCGGTGCAGGATGAACTGAGCGGCGGATTTTATCAGGCGGATGCCCTGACAGACTTCCTTGACGAAGTCACCCAGCGGTGCAAGTTCAAATACCACTTCTTCGGACATTATCACATGGACAGGATCATCCAAAAGAAATATGTTCTGCTGTACGAGCAGATCATCC
>CAJTYK010000089.1 GCA_910584285.1 uncultured Oscillospiraceae bacterium | reverse complement strand
CTTGCCCGCCCCCACGATGGTGTGCAGCTCGTCGATGAACAGGAGGATCCGGCCCTCGGACTGCTTCACCTCGTTGAGCACGGCCTTCAGCCGCTCCTCGAACTCGCCGCGGTACTTGGCCCCGGCGATGAGGGCGCCCATGTCCAAGGCAAAAATGGTCTTATCCTTCAGCCCTGCGGGCACGTCACCCTTGACGATCCGCTGGGCCAGCCCCTCGGCGATGGCGGTCTTGCCCACGCCGGGCTCGCCGATGAGCACCGGGTTATTCTTGCTCTTGCGGGACAGGATGCGGATCACATTTCGGATCTCGTCGTCCCGGCCAATCACGGGATCCAGCTTGTTCTGCCGGGCCCGCTCCACCAGGTCGGAACCGTACTTTTTCAGCGCCTCATACGTCTCCTCCGGGTTGTCGCTGGTGACCCGCTGGTTGCCCCGCAGGGCGGCCAGGGCCTGCATCACCTGCTCCCTGTCCACGTTATAGGTACGGAACAGCTCCTTCAGATTCTGTTCCGCCGTGTCCAGCAGCGCCAGGAAGATGTGCTCCACCGAGACAAATTCATCCTTCATGCTGCCCGCCAGCGTGACGGCCTGGTTCAGCGCCTTGTCCACCCCGGGGGCAATGTAGACCTTGTCCGCCTCCCGGCCCGGACCGGACACCTTGGGCAGAATCTCCACCTCATGCCGCGCGGCGGCCCGGAAGGACTCGATGGTCAGCCCCATGTGGGTGAGCAGCTGAGGGATAAAGCCCCCCTCCTGCTCCACCAGAGCCAGCAGCAGGTGGGGCTGCTCAATCTGCTGGTTGCCGTGCTGGGTGGCGATGTTCTGGGCGGCCTGGATGGCCTCCAAAGATTTCTGAGTAAATTGGTTCATGTTCATGAAGTTCACACTCCTTTGGGCGGATGGAAAGCCCACCGCCGGTTCTGTAGTTTCATCCTGTAGTATACCCCGCCCGCCGGGGATTTCATGAACTGGGTGTAAACAATTAGCACTCTCTGTATTAGAGTGCTAATCTTCTTCCACTTGACACCGGGCGGTTGATCTGATACTATAAATATAATTTCGCAGAGAAAGGGGGCGTGCTCCATGGGCTGGACAAACAGCGTGATTTTGGAATTTTTTGGCTGCGCCTTTGCCGTCCAGGGGATTGGTGCGCCCTTTTTCGGGGGCTGAACGGCTCCGAACAAAGCGGTTGCGCCGATCCTATTCTGTATTTTTCAGAAAGGACGGCGTATTTTTATGCCTGAAAACAGCAAGAATTTCAACTTATCCCGGCAGAAGCGGGCCCTCATGCTGCTGGAGTGGTCCACCGGCTTCCACCCGGCGGGCAGCGTGTGGGTGCTGCTGCTGGGTCTGCGGGGGTTCTCCCTGGTGGAGATCGGACTGGTGGAGAGCCTGTTTCACGTGGTGAGCTTGTGCGGCGAGCTGCCCTCCGGCCTGCTGGCCGACCTGCTGGGCCGCAAGCGCACCCTTCTGCTCAGCCAGGCCATGTTTGTCCTGTGCGCCCTGCTGATGGCGGCCTCCCACGGCACGGCGGGTGTGTGTATCGCGATGGCGGCCAACGCCCTGGCCTATAACCTCCAGTCCGGCACCCGGGAGGCCATCACCTACGAATCCATGCTCCAGGCGGGCTGGGCGGACGGCTACCTGCGCTTCTCCTCCCTGCAAAACGGCCTGTTCCGGCTCAGCGACGGCGTGGCCATGCTGCTGGCGGGGGCCACGGTACTGCTGGGCTGGCGGACGGCCTACCTGCTGGACGCCGCCGTGGCCGCCCTGGGCCTGTGCGGGGCGCTGGCCCTGACGGAGCCGGAGCGCCCCCGGGCGCAGCCGCGCTCTCTCTCCTTCCCCGCCGCTCTGGCGGAGGTGTTCCGGGCGGCCTGGGCCGTGCTGCGGCAGGACAGGATCGCTGGTTGGATCATGGCCCTCAACGCCCTGGTGGGGGCGGGGGCCACCCTCACCCGGTTCTTCCTCCAGCAGCGGGTGGGGGAGGCCGTCCCCCTCCCCGCCCTGCTGGGTCCGGCGCTGTTCGTGCTGGGGCTGGGCGGGGCGCTGGCGGGCCTCATCACCGGGCCGCTGGATCGGTTGCCCTACGGGAGGGCGGTGCTGCTCACCGGGGCGGGGGTGACGGTCTGCGTCCTGCTGGCCCGGGGACGGGCGCTGCCTCTGCTGCTCCTGGCGGGGCTGCTGGCCGGACTGCTGGACGACGCCCTCCAGCTGGTGAGCGACAAGCGGCTCAACGCCCGCTTTCCCTCCTCCGCCCGGGCCACTCTGGTGTCGGTGTCGTCCATGGTGTTCAGCCTGACCATGATTCCCCTGGCCCCCCTGTTCGGGTGGCTGTTCTCCTGACAAAACGCGCCGCCGGGACTCTCCCTCCCGGCGGCGCGTTTCCTGTCCTTTAATCCCTCAGCAGTCCCGAATCCGCCATGGACACCATGTCGTCGTTGGCGAAAATGCAGTGATCCACCAGCTCGATCCCCGCCTCCAAAAGCACTCGCTTCAGCCGCAGGGTGGTGTCCAAATCCTCGGGCGACCAGATGGCCACCCCGGACACGTGGTTGTGGGCCAGCACCACCCGGCTGGCGTTGCAGCTCAAGGCCATCTCCAGCACCTTTCGGGTGGTGATCTGCACCGTGTCCGCGATGCCCTCCCCCAGCTTTTTGGTGACGATCAGCTTGCTCTTGGCGTCCATGCACACCAGGTAGGCCAGCTCGTTGCGCTGCCCGAAAAACAGCGGGAACAGCAGCTCCCGGAACTGCCAGGAGCTGAAGTACTGCTCGCCCGCGCTGCTGCTGTCCTCCAGGTATCGGGCCGCCACCGCCGGGATCAGCCGGATGAGCACCGCCGTGGCGTACCCCACCCCGTCCACCTCCATGAGCTGCTCGTGGGTGGCGTGGAACACCCCCGTCAGCGAGCCGAAGTGATCCATCAGCCGGTGGGCCAGGGGATTCACGTCCCCCTGGGGGATGGCATGGTACAGCAGCAGCTCCAGCACCCGGTGATCCGCCATGCCGGTCAGCCCGTTGGCCAGGAACTCGTCCTTCACCCGCCTCCGGTGTCCGGTGTGCATACCGGGCGGCTTCTTCTCTCCGGCCACCGCCGGTCACCCCCGGGGCCCGTATTGCGCCAGATAGTCCTCCATCCGGCCCAGCATGGCGTCGTCGATGTACACCCTGCCGTCCACCTCCCGGTTGTGGAGGCAGTTCATAACGTCCCGGATGGTGACGATGGGATAGACCTGGATGCCGTAGTCCTGCCGCAGCTCGTCCAGGGTGGTGCAGTCCCGGGTGCCCCGCTCCATCCGATCCACGCTGACGAACAGGGCGGCGAAGGTCACGTCCGCCACCGACTGGAACAGCTGGATAGTCTCCCGCACGGCGGTGCCCGCGGTCACCACATCCTCGATGATGGCGATCCGGTCGCCATCCTGGGGCCTGTAGCCCACCATGGCCCCGCCCTCGCCGTGATCCTTGGCCTCCTTGCGGTTGAAGCAGTAGGGCAGATCCCGGCCATAGCCCCGATACAGGGAGGATGCGGCGGCCACCACCAGCGGGATGCCCTTGTAGGCGGGGCCGAACAGGGCGTCGATGCCCTGGGGCATATGCTCCTGGATGCAGGCGGCATAGTAGTCCCCCAGCCGGGCGGCCTGGGCGCCGGTTTTATAGTTGCCGGTGTTGACGAAGTAGGGGGTTTTGCGCCCCGACTTGGTAGTGAAGTCCCCGAAGGTAAGCACGCCGGAGCGCACCATAAAGTGGATGAATTCCTCCCGGTAGGTCATGCGGATCTCTCCCTTTTTGTAGTTGGGGTATACATTGAGAAAATTATATCATCTTTTCCCGGCGGAGGCAAGGGCATTCAACCCCCGGACCGGCCCAAAACGGCCGGAGCCTTTCGGCTCCGGCCGCCGCGCGTTTTGTTACGCGGGAGAGAAGGCATCCTTCCCCAGCCCGCACACAGGGCACACCCAGTCGTCGGGGATATCGGCAAAGGCGGTGCCGGGGGCGATACCGCCGTCGGGATCACCCACCGCGGGGTCGTATTCCCAACCGCAGACGCAGACGTACTTTTCCATGGACAAACGCTCCTTTTCTTTGGAATGGAAGAATTATACTCCCTGCCGCCCACCTTGTCAATGGCTTCGACCAAAGCCACCCTGTTCTTCCAGCATCTGTGAGCCCGTCCGCGCATAGAACTGGGGCGATCTTCACATCCTTTCCCCATACGGGCATCGGCCCGAGTATATACGGAAAGAGGTTACGCCATGAAACGACTTGCCGCTCTGGCGCTGGCGCTGCTCTGCCTGGCGCCCGCGAGGGCTTACGCCGCCGCCCCGGTGGAGGTGACGGCTCCCTCCGCCATTCTGATGGAAAAGACCACCGGAAAGGTGCTGTACAACCACGAGGCTGACGCCCAGTACGAGCCCGCCTCCGTCACCAAGGTGATGACCCTGCTGCTGGTGATGGAGGCCATTGACAGCGGGGCGCTGGGCTGGGACGATCTGGTGACCGCCTCCCCCCACGCCATCTCCATGGGGGGCAGCCAGATCTGGCTGAAGGAAAACGAGCAGATGACCGTCCGAGACATGGTAAAGGCGGTGACGGTCGTCTCCGCCAATGACTGCGCCGTGGCTTTAGCTGAGCACATCGCAGGCAGCGAGCCCGCCTTCGTGGACAAGATGAACGAAAAGGCCCGGGAGCTGGGCATGGAGCGCACCAACTTTGTCAACTGCACCGGCTTGCCCGTCCAGGGCCACGTGACCTGTGCCCACGACATCGCCCTCATGAGCCGGGAGCTGATCCTGCACCATCCCTCCATCCGGGAGTACACCACCATCTGGATGGACACACTGCGGGACGGAGCGTTCCAGCTGTCCAACACCAACCGGCTGATCTTCTACTATGAGGGGGCCACGGGGCTGAAAACCGGCTTTACGGACACGGCGCTGTACTGCCTGTCCGCCACGGCGGAGCGGGACGGCATGGAGCTCATCGCCGTGGTGATGCACGCCCCCACCTCCAACGACCGGTTCGACAGCGCCAAGGCCCTGCTAAACTACGGCTTCGCCAACTACGCCATCACCCC